>JAKSIR010000001.1 GCA_024398695.1 Bacteroidaceae bacterium
CAACATCAATAACAATCTAAATAATAATCCGTCCAACTTTTTGGGGTCACCTCAGCCGTTAACAGAACTCTTTTTGATGGCAGTAGGATTGTTGACTGCAGCAGGCCATTCTAATATCAGACGAATAGAACTGTGCCTCTTCACAGTTCAGGTCAATCAGGCGATTGTTGGTTTTGTCGTGTACCAGGACAGACAGCCCTGAATGTCTTACTTTGTGTAATGGAATCGCATTGCAAGGACAAATACCGTAACCACGTCCCCGTTAACCTGATATACCAGTCTGTCCTTATGATTGATTCTTCTGGACCATGCTCCGCTGAACTGATACTTCAGCGCCTCAGGCTTTCCCGTTCCTGTAAATGGATGCTCCTGCAACTCACGAAGCAGATTCTTTATCTTCTCTACAGTCTTTGGGCTTGTGGATTTCCAATAATTGAAATCCTCCATTGCCTGTGGTGTGAACGCAATCTTATAGCTCATCGATGTTCACCTCTACGAAGTTGCCTTTCTTTACGTCCTCCATTCCTGTCAGGATTGCCTGCTCCATCTCCTTGGAAGCCATGAGGTATTCTGTCTCTTTCATGGCATTGTACTCATCCATAGGAATAAGGACAGCCGCCTCATTGCCTCTGTTGATAATCACTTCCTGGCTGTCATTAATGACGAGATCCATGTAATGTTTGATGTTGGATCTGAAACCCGTTGCAGTTACCGATGTCATAATTCTTATCTTTTCTGCAAATATATGTACATTATTCTGTACGTCAAAATCTTTTTGACCTTTATAGGATGAAACTCACTGTTGAATTATCTGATAGTTCCATGTTGTCACAATATCATTTCTCATGGTCCCATCTGCATGACCGATTGGTCTGCCCAACAGTCTGACTACAGGATTGTGCTGAACTGAATATGTTTCATGACGTTCCAATGGAATCCTGTTCTTGAAATCATATTTGGTTCTAACAAACTCATAACTGTTCAAATTGAATACCAATGTCGCTTCCTGTGTTACAAGCCCATGGCGATAGCGATATTTTGTCCTCTTTTGCCTGTAAACATCCTTGTCTCCGGTAACATGATATTCCACAAGCTTTTTCAAGTAGCCATGCAGGTCATACCTGAATCGGTATATGGTGCCGTAACTTGAATAATCGGACGTAAGTTTGATTATCCTGTTTTCCCTGCCCAGTTTATATGTGGCCGTTGCATAAAGAGTCAGCGAATCACAGGCCGAATCATAGGCGTATATCGTTCCGATGGCAGAACGCCCGTTATTCCTGTATTCAATCATTTTCTTTTCAGAACAGTATCTGCCTGGCTGCTTTCCGGTGATGGAATCATAGCGGATAACCGTCGAACCACAGTATCGGTTTTCATCATAGAAATACTGTTTTGCTATAATTGCGCTGGGCCCCGGTCCGTAAAATATACTGTCCATAATAACATGCCCCATATCATCATAGAAAACATGATTATGCATACGCCAGATGTCCCCGTCCAGATAATAGGTCAGCTGCTCCTTCAGCCCTTGTTGCCCGAACTTCCTGACCACTTTCATAGTATCGGAATAATGCGTGCTGAAACTGCGTGACAGGACAACGGAATCTGATCCCACCTGAAAATAATCATAGAAAGTGCTATCCTCTAATATATGATCGGAACTATAATGTACAGAAGAACCTGATACCAACTGCCCGTTTTCACCGTAATGATATTCACTGCGTTTATACACATCTCCGTTATCGGTTGTTACTGCCGATAATAGCTGACATTTGCCGCTGGGACCAGTCGTCTCCGAACGTTTGGTCCAATAGTCAAATTCTATATTCCTTTGTGCCGAAACCTGTACAAAGGAATATAAAAAACTGATTAATAGCAGTATATGAAATCGAGAGATTGTTCTCATAAATTGATTGATGAGGGTATCAATAAAGATTGTACCGATATTAACCTACTGGCTGTTCCACCGACATCCTTTTTCTATAGAGAAACAAAGGTATGAAATATTTGAAACAGAATCGGTTTGGTAAGCTGCATGTCCTCCAGATGAAGTCTGTCCGATATGTAGTTTACACCATTGCCGTCACCATTGTCATGGAAGCCTTTCTTTGCCACCAGACTGTCAATTTCCTGTTTGGTTGCAAGTCGTCTGCATTCAACATATGGCTGAGTCAGGATAGTACGGAACAGACCATCGTTATCTCGAGTGAATCCGATAACACGCATTATGGTTTCGGGGAACAGAAAATTGTGGAGTGCAATGGCTTCGAGGGCACGTCCGAGTGTAGCGTATATTGATGTTCTTTCCTTGATGACCGATGTGTCCCCTGTGCGGTAATAGACTTTTGCTTCAGCGCCTTGGGCAATCTTTGGACCGTAATGTCGGGTGAGCCATTCTTCGGACTGAGGAACCCAGATTCCTTTTTCTTCGGCCCATTTCTGAACAGCTTTCTCCTGTGCTTCGTCTATTTCCCAGTTGCTGACGCCTGCTGCTTGGCCTGCTGCAGCATTGCGACTTGCTGCAAGGCTTTCTCGCGTGTGGTTGCACACGATGAGCGCCCCAATGAGGCTCGGACCAGCTGAGCAGATTCCTGCATGCTCCTGTTGATTAAATCCAGAAAGGTCTGTTGTGCCATTGAGAATGTTGTTTGTTTGCTTATCTATTGACTGGACATCCATATTTATCTGCAATAGTACAAAAATTCATTGAATCGGCAATTGTCTGCATCGTAAAAGAAATACTCTTATTCGGAACCGGCATAAATTCACGAATATAATCATCATAAATCAGTCGTATATGAATCAATCAAGTTACAGTCCCGACACGTTCGGGACTTATTTGTCGAATCAAGAGTTCAATGACATTGTAATCACAGAAGTGAAAATCGACGGGATGGTCATTCGTAGTGAAAACCGCAAATGGAAATTATGTACAAGCCATACTGGAAGAAGAACATTCATTTCGTACAATGTAATGAGATGCCCTACCGAAGCAGAAGTAAGGAAATGTTCAGGTCACAAGTCAACTAAAACTTTCGAACGTTACATTACTTTTGATGACGATTGATTGTCAGGATACAGGATGGTGTAAATATAGTACTTCTGATATGTTTTGGGCCGTATAAGAAATCTGTTTCAATCTCTGTATTCCAGAATATCACCAGGCTGGCAGTCCAATGCCTTGCAAATGGCATTCAAGGTACTGAAGCGTATGGCTTTTGCCTTGCCTGTCTTTAGAATGGACAGGTTTGCCTGCGTGATTCCGACCTTTACAGCCAGCTGGCCCGAAGACATCTTGCGCCTGGCCAGCATTACATCAACATTTACAATAATACTCATAGAAGACTAATATCAGATTGTCAAGTCGTGTTCATCCTTAATATCCTTGCCCATGAGGATAATCTGTGATATGATCATGAGTGCAAGGCCTGTCAGAATATACATCTGGTTCGTATCGTTCGTGAAAACGACTTCATACTCTGCCAGTTCAATATTTCTGATCAGATACTGTGTAAAGATATACGAAACGGAGAATTGAATCAGATAAAGAGAGGACAGCAATATGCCTGTCTTCTCAAGATACTTTGACACTCGTGTAACAAATACATTTCCCCTGAGTATGCTGCGGGCTGTTTTCAAAGCCAGAATCAGTATCCAGAGTATCAAAATGACAATGACTGAATATGATATTATCATACAAATGTCATATACATCGGTCAACTGTCCTTCAGGAACATCAATGAAGACCTGCCGCATTTTTAATCTATAAACCTGCTCTCCGACTTTTGATATCAGATTTCTACCGTCTCTAACCGGTTTAGGTTCTACATAGATTTGATAAGTCTTATATGAAGATACCTGATGTAAACCGTATCCGCCTTCATGAAATGTGGTGTCACTGACTGAATAGAATGAGGCTGGAACATCCCCGAACTCCAATTCCGATTCTGAACCGGTTATGAAACTGTTTCGAAAATTAAATTTGAAGACACTCAGGACCAGGGCTATAACAAACAATGTGCAATAGCTTTTCAACTTCCGTTTATTCATAAGCAAAAATAAATTATTGATATTCGATAAATAATTACGACGCAAAGATAAATGGTTAATTTCAATCACCAAAGAATTTTCTCTTGAATTTATCGAAAAACAATAACTGAACTAATTCAGGCTGAAAGATTGAAGAAGCAGTTTATGCAACAAGTGGTGCATGTAACAATAGGTTGTTAACATATACGTTCTGATATGGTTAGGTAAGCTGAAAAAAGTCCAGTTTCTGAAAAAATCAGTATCTTCGTGTCATAAATAATCGGCAAAGCCTCCCGGCTCAAATTCTTCTCACCGATTGCGTTTTGTGCTTGAACTCAGGTGGCATTTCCACACTTCACCCCGGTCTTCTAAGATGTGGCCGATATAATGGTATTTCATCGGTACAATAATATTGCAGGTACGGCTTTTTGGCTGTCGTGGGCGGATTGGCCGATTAATGATATTGGAATGAGGAAACGGGTAAATTTCCATGATGAAGAATAATTGTTATTTCGCCGATTGTATGTTGTTGTGTATAAACAATTTGCAGAAGAAGCTGAAGAATTTTCCAATGCCGTAACGCTTGCCGGATGAATAGAGCATGACTAACTTTGTACAAAATTGATTATTCAAAGACTCAACATGAAAAAAGTATTTCTTACATCGGTTCTTTTGCTTCAGGCAATCATTTCCTCTGTGTATGCCCAACAACCTGGCGATACCATAAAAGGCATTGTCAAGCGAGAATTTGCGCCAGGATATAGGATGGCTTTTGTCCCAATTTTTGAAAGAGATTCAACAAATCATATAGTGTCAATTTCTACCACTGATTCGGAAGGCCGATTCTCAATACAGCTTCAAAATCCCGATGATATGATTGAAGTGTACTGTTCCGGTTACCAGAATAACAGGTTTTCCATTGATAGCCTTTTCCTTGAGTTAATAATGGAACCAATAACAATTACCGTCAATGGAATTACGTATTGCATAACTGATTCGACCAGGAACCGGTTGTGTGTCTTCAAGGCTAATCGTGATCAAGAGGAAATAGTCATTCCCGATACACTTCATTACAACGCAACAGACTACTTAGTAACATCTGTCGGCGATTATGCCTTCTCCTCATCGGAAGCGCATTCAATCATTTTGCCCCCAACCATAAGTCAGATTGGCCAATCTGCCTTTAGAGGTTGTAAAAATCTGGAGAGCATCATAGTTCCATCCGGCGTGACAGAACTTGGAACGAGTACTTTTCACTCTTCGGGAGTCAGCTCGGTCAGTCTGCCATCTGCATTAAAGCAAATTGGTTCGGCTTGTTTCAGTGATTGTCAGAATCTGATATCGGTCGATGTTCCACAGAGTGTAACGGAAATTGGAAACGGAGCGTTCTCGAACTGTACATCTCTTGAAACGGTACGATTACCTGATGGTCCGATTGAAATTGGAGCAGAGGCGTTCAAGAACTGCACATCTCTTGAAACGGTCCGACTGCCTGACAGTCTGATTGAAATTCCAAGGCGTTGTTTTGAAGGTTGCGTGTCATTGTCGGACATTTTGTTGCCAAAATGCCTGTCATATATTGATTTTGATGCCTTTGCCCGATGTGTCAGTCTGAAAGAGATTTGTCTCCCCGAATCAATAGACGGAATCGACTTGACATCTTTACGGAATTGTTCCAGTCTGTCAACTTTAAGTGTCTTATGTGAAAGACCTGATACGCTGTTCGTTTCCTTAGGATATGGTGAAGACAGACTGACAGGAACAAGTATTACTCTCAAAGTTCCGGAAGGAACGTTTGAATTATACGATTCCCTTTGGAAAAACAATGTAGTATGGGGACAGTTTGCACGCATCACCGATGGTATCAGGACAACTCAAGAAAAATCGTTCAATGGCAACGGAATAATATACCGTATTACCGATGCGGAAAAACAATATGTCAATGTTGCACTTAATTATGCGGTTGGTAATGTGGTAATTCCAACGGTAGTTGAATCGCCATTAACGAAGAAGCAATATTCAGTACAAGGTATTGACAATCAGGCTTTTTGTGGAAATGGCAAATTAATAACGGTTGAAATATCACCGGGGCTCACTTCCATTCCTGATTCCTGTTTTTTCCATTGCTGGCAGTTAACGGATGTATCGCTGCCAAATTCCATAAAGGATTTGGGGCAAGAATCATTTGGTTGGTGCAATGCTTTGAAAACAATCAATATTCCAAAAGGCGTAACGGTTTTGCCGGATGGAATTTTTAACTGCTGCCAGGATTTGAGTACAATAGAATTGTCAAGGGGGTTGAAAACAATTGGGAAAGAGGCATTTAATTCATGTCCTAGCCTTGAGTCAATTAAAATCCCGGCAAGTGTTGATTCTATAGGGACATCGGCTTTCAATTCATGCTGGACTTTGAAATCCGTAACAATTCCACGAAAGGTTACAGTAATATCAAATTCCATGTTTACGGATTGTTTCGAACTGCAGAAAATCAGAATGAAAGGCAAAGTGTCAAGAATTGAAGACTCGGCATTTGAAAACTGCTATCGATTAAATGATTTTGTCATTCCAAGGAGCGTTGAATTCATTGGAAATGATGTATTTAACCGTGGCGAACCGGCTGGCTTCATGGCTTGGGACACATATCAACTATACTATGCCGATTAATTATTAGTAATTACGCAACACAAGAGTTGCACTGTGGTAATATGACGTAGTATGCGCAAATATTCCATAAGGTATGGCCGCAGTGAAACTTCATGGCAAATGTCCCGAAGCGGATATATTTCTTGCACGAATAACGTAAATAATATTATTTTTCAAGGTTGTTTCCCTTTTTTATTTTATTTTTACGCGCAAATTTAACTCATATTTGCAATAGCAGATGAAAATACTGGGAAAGTACTCTTTCGGTATAGGTGACCGTTTCTCACAGGAAGGGCAGGCGCAGCTCAGCGCCCTTGTCAAAGCCGCAGAAAAATATTCCATTCAGTTTATTCCTGTCTGGAACAAATCGAACCGTGAGCATCAGATAGTTGGCACGGTACCCATGGAAACGCGTAAGGAGGCCGATGCAGCCGTAAAGGCATTGGGTTACAAAGGAGCGTATTTTGTCGATGCCGACCACATTAACATGAGCAATGTGGACAAGTTCATAGATGCATCGGACTTCTACACCATAGATGTTGCCGACTACATAGGAAAGCCGGCCGGAAATGAAGAGAAAGCCGCTTTTGTCGAAGCGAATGCAAAATACTGCGGCAAGCTTGCCATTCCGGGAATAGAGCGTCCTTTTGACGTTGACAGGAATCTTCTGGAAGAAATGGCCGACAAGTACCTGTTCGCCGCAATTCAGGCAGGAAACATTTACAGGCACATAGAACAGAAGAAAGGCAGGGACAATTTCGTTACCGAAGTCTCCATGGATGAAGTTGACAGCCCGCAGACGCCAATAGAGATGTTCTTCATTCTGAGCGCCATGGCAGGTCAGGACATTCCACTGCAGACAATAGCGCCAAAATTCACCGGCCGTTTCAACAAGGGAGTGGAATATGTGGGAGACATCAGGCAGTTTGAACAGGAATTCGAACAGGACCTGCTGGTCATTGACTTTGCCGTCAGGGAATTCGGCCTGCCCGAAGGTCTTAAATTGAGCATTCATTCCGGCAGCGACAAGTTCTCCATCTACCCCATCATGGGACGTCTTATCCGCAAGTATGACAAGGGAATACACATCAAGACCGCCGGTACTACCTGGCTTGAAGAGAACATCGGACTTGCCCTGTCTGACGAGAAAGCCCTCCAATTGGCCAAGGGCATTGCAATAAAGGCTCTTGACCGCATGGAGGAACTCTGCATTCCATACGCCACAGTCATTGACATAGACAAATCGAAACTGCCAAGCAGGGAAGACGTAGTTTCATGGAGCGGTGAGGACTACGCACGCGCCTTGAGGCACAACCGGAAGGATGAAAAGTACAACCCCGACTTCAGGCAGCTCATTCATGTTGCATACAAGATTGCAGCCGAGTATGGCGATGAATTCTACGATGCGATAAGGAGAAATGCCGGAACGGTCGGAGCCCAGGTGACCGAGAATATACTGGAACGGCATATTGCAAGACTTATATGAGATAACCTACTGACAACCTGTTACTAACCTTTTTATACTGATCATACATGCCTTTTATAAACAAGGACTTTCTATTACAGTCAGATACCGCAAAAAAGCTTTATCACGAGCATGCCGAGGGACTGCCTATCATTGACTATCACTGTCACCTTGACCCCAGACAGGTGGCCGAAGACAAGCGTTTCCGTTCCATTACCGAACTGTGGCTTGCCGAAGACCATTACAAATGGCGCGCAATGCGTGCAAACGGCATTGCCGAGGAATATGTCACGGGCAATGCCGACGACTGGGAAAAATTTCAGAAATGGGCCGGGACCATGCCGTACTGCATGCGTAACCCGTTGTACCATTGGACACATCTGGAGCTGAAGACCGCCTTCGGCATTGACAAGGTTCTGAACCCGGACACCGCCAGAGAGATTTATGACGAGTGCAACGAGAAACTTCAAAGCCCAGAGTTCAGCGCACGCCAGTTCATGCTGAAATACGGTGTTGAGACCGTATGTACGACTGATGATCCCATTGACTCACTTGAGTATCACCGTCAGATAAAGGACAGCGGCTTCAAGGTCAAGGTCCTGCCCACATGGAGGCCCGATATGGCAATGGCCGTGGAGAATCCTCAGGCATATTCCAGTTACATTGAAAAACTTGCAGACGTAAGCGGAATCAGAATCAATTGTTTTGATGACGTCGTCAAAGCGCTGAAGGTGCGCCACAAATTCTTTGAACAGGCCGGCTGCCGTCTGAGCGACCATGGCATGGAGGAATTCTATGCCGATGACTTCACCCCATCGGAACTGGATGCCATTTTCAACAGGGTCATGAGCGGCACGAATCTTTCAGACCAGGAGATTCGCAAGTTCAAGAGTGCCATGATGCTTGAATTCAGCGAAATGGATGCCGAAACCGGTTGGACGCAGCAGTTCCACTACAGCGTAATACGCAACCAGAACACAAAAATGTTCAATCTGATCGGCAAGGACCGCGGCTTCGATTCCATGACCCAGGTTCACACTGCAAAGGCCATGAACCGTTTCTTTGACAGGCTGAACAGCATGGACAAACTGACAAAAACCATCGTATATAACCTCAATCCTGCCGACTTCGAGGTTCTTGCCACTACACTTGGCAACTTCCAGGACGGCATAACTCCAGGAAAGATGCAGCTTGGAGCAGGCTGGTGGTTCCTTGACCAGAAGGACGGCATGGAACAGCAGATGAACGTACTGAGTGCCCAGGGACTTCTGTCACGTTTCGTGGGAATGCTTACAGACAGCCGTTCCTTCGTTTCATACGCACGCCACGAGTATTTCCGCCGCATTCTCTGCAACCTGATAGGACGCGACGTTGAAAACGGCGAACTTCCTGCCAGCGAAATGCAGCGCATCGGACAGATGGTCGAAGATATATCATATTATAATGCAAAAACATATTTCAATTTCTGAATAACCAATTACAAATATCCAATTGACGCTATGACACGCAAGTCCAGACGTATTGCCTTATCGGCCGCCATCGGTACGCTTCTACTGATGTGCTCCAGCTGCATTGACGAGCAGCATCCGGGAACCTACTACATCTACAACGGCTACACCATTGCCAGCCGCCTTGAAGAGCAGAGTGATGAATTCAGCGAATTCATCAAAGTGCTGAAGCATTCCAGCAAAAACCTGTGGGGCGGTCTCCAGACATACGGCAAGAATACCTGTTTTGCCCCAAACAATGATGCCATTGCAGAATTCCTGAGACAGAGAAGCGAAAAGGACAAAAAGGCATACACTTCCGTTGACGATCTGCCAATGGAACTGATTGACTCGCTTGCCGAAAACCATCTGGTTGAAGGTGTGACATGTTATGTCGGCGAAATGCCGGAAGGCGCATTCCAGAAAGTCAACCGGCTTGACAGATACCTTCTGTTGAACTTCGATTCAGTCAAGTATCAAGTTGAAGATGGCCAGACCAAGAACCGTCTGGCCAGATGTGTAAACAAGTTCTCACGCATCATCATTGCCGATGACACTTGCGAAAATGGTGTCATTCATGAAATTGACCGGTGCATTGATTTTACCGGTAACTATGTCTATGACCTTATTTCCAACAATCCGAACACAACGCTTTTCTTCGAAGCCCTGAAGAAGACCGGACTCCTTTCTACTCTCAACGAGTATTATGATACAGCCTACCAGATTGGAGCCGATTCCATAGGAAGCAGGAGTAAAGTCGAACTCCATGCATCGACACGCAATTACCAGCTTCAGTTCTGGGAGCACAGGAAGACATGCTTCACCATCTTCGTTGAAACGAACCAGGTGTTCGCACAGAACGGCATAACCGATCTGGAAAGCATGAAAGAGTATGCAAAACGGGTGTATGACGACATCTATCCGGATGCTGCAGGAATTGATGATCCCACGAATCCCCAGAACTCGCTGAACCGCTTCATGGCATATCACATCCTTCCGGAACTGATGGGATACAGCAATTTCAATACGAGATCTGACGAAATCGACTACTTCAGTGCCGAAATCACCGACCCCGAAGACTACTTTGAGACATTGGCTCCGAATTCGCTGATGCGCATCTCCACCGATGTGACATCGGACAATCCGCAGAAAAGGGTGTATATCAACAGACAGGGCAAGGAAGGAAACGGAAGCACAGAGTTCAAGGGCGATTTCGAACCGGGTATCGAGATTCTCAGCCCGAGCAGCATGGGAGACGTCGAGCAGATTGCCATGAACGGAATCATGCACTATATAGATAAGGTACTGGTTTATGACCGTAACGTACGCGAAGTCATACTTGACCGCCGCCTGCGAATCGATGCGGGCACACTTTCCCCCGACTTCATCACTTCGGGTGCCAGAGGTGCATACACAGGAGGTGACAATAAGACCAGTATCGGTTTCAAAGACCCGAAGCATTACTATTCATACAGCAACAGCTACAAGATTCACCTTCGTCCCGTTGAAGAGTCTACCAACACCTACGAAGGCGATGCCGTTGACATTGAAGGCATGTTCGACATATACGTCAAGCTTCCGCCTGTTCCGCATGATGGAACCTGGCAGCTCAGGGTTTCATTCCGTGCTCTCGAAAATTACTGCGGAATAGCACAATACTATATGGCATGCGTACCTCACGGACAGTCTGTCAGACGCGACGGTTGGAGTCCGCTTGGTCTGCCATGTGACCTTCGAGTCAATCTTGATGATGTCAATGTAGGCTGGATCGATGACGATGAACTTGACGGCCAGGATGCCATTGACGCCCTTGACAAGTCAATGAAAAACCGCGGCTGGATGAAAGGTCCCGACTCGCAGATGACACAGAACAACCGTTCACACCGTGCAGAGAACCATCAGGGCCGATGCATAATTTCCACAGAATACATGCTGGCCAACATGGACTATTACCTGCGGTTCAAGCAGTTGCTGGACAAGCAGGATGCGCAATACTGCTTTGACTACATTGAACTGGTGCCCAAGACCGTCTATGACGGCTACGAAGACAAGCACTGATTCTCAGCACCTTATATTATTGCCCTTGTCACACGTCATGGCAAGGGCAATATTTTTTTTGAAAAAAGTCCATTTTCATTTGGAGCATTGACGTGAATACCGTACCTTTGCATCGCTTTTGAAAGAAAGATGCGCGATTAGCTCAGTTGGTAGAGCAATTGACTCTTAATCAATGGGTCCAGGGTTCGAATCCCTGATCGCGTACGAAAGAAAATTGAAGCCAATCGGCTTCATTTTTTTTTCGTACGCGATCTTTCGCGACCTCCTTTTATTTTGCTACGCAAATCTTACATACTCTACATATTATTCAAATATGTAGAGTTCTGACGGAGTCGTTCTTTTAAGAGCGCACAACTGGACATCCTTGCCGGGTATGATGCCGACATTTCTCATTTCATACTCAACTGTCTTGTATGCTATTTCCGGATGGTTGTTTTCACCGCTGAGGTGACACAGCCAGATGTACTTCATATCGGGCGTCATGTTGTCCGCAAGAAACTTTGCGGTTGTCCTGTTACTGAGATGTCCGCGGGGACTGGTAATGCGGTCCTTTAAAAATTTCGGATAGTTGCCCATACGCAGCATATCCTCGTCGTAGTTGGCCTCCATAACCAGATACTGCGCCTGCAGTATGTATTTTGAAGCAGCTTCGGTAATATGCCCAAGGTCTGTCACGAAACAGAACACCTTATCGCCTACCCTGACGCGGTACCCCACATTGTCTGTCCCGTCATGGGGAACTTCAAATGGAGTCACTTCAAACTCGTGAAACTGGAACGGAATTTCCTTTTCCACATAATGTACACTGCTGATCAGCTTTTCGGTCATGCAGTAATTGTTGTTGATGCCGATATGAGTCTCACGGGTCGCATAAACCGGGACTGCACATTTTTCGCCGATATTGCCAAGCGCCTTGATATGGTCAGCATGATCGTGTGTCACGAAAACCGCCATAATCTTTTCGAACTCAAGTCCTGCATTCTTCAGGAATGTCCGAATTTGCTTGACCGGAATGCCGGCATCAATTAGAATCGCATGTTCTTCTGTGCCAAGATAGTAGCAGTTTCCACTGCTGCCGCTCGACAGGCTCATGAAAAAAGTTTTCATTTATATGTAGTTTTTTCTCCTTCATAATTAATTACGTTCAGAACGGATATCCTACAGCCAGGTGGAATGCAAGATCCCGTTCGAAATCAGGATGTGTCAGCGGCAATCTGTCATAATCGGTCTGACCGGCCGGATTGTATGCCTTCATGCCTGCATCCAGACGGACAACCAGAAAATTGAAGTCAAGCCTCAGTCCAAGGCCGTATGACGCCGCAATCTGACGGTAAAAACTGTCTATCCGGAACAGTCCGCCGGGCTGTTCGGCATATTCTCTGACAGTCCATATATTCCCTGCATCGACAAAAGCCGCACCGTTCAATTTCCAGAACAGTCTGGAACGGTATTCAAGGCTTGCACCCAACTTGACATCGCCCGACTGACGGATGTAGTCTATTGCATTGTCACCGCCGCCATACGTTCCGGGTCCCAAGGCACGGACTGCCCAGCCGCGGACACCGTTGGCTCCGCCTGCAAAGTAGCGTTTTTCAAACGGAAGGCTAGATGAATTGCCGTACGGAACCGCAATGCCCCACTCCACATGAAAAAGCATATTGTCATACTTGCTGATCCGCCAGTTGGCAGTGAAGGAAAAGTCATGCTTCACATATTGGGCGAACGCGATGTTCATGACCATGGACTGTCCGTCCTCGTTCTTCTTGAATTCGAGCGGTTCTTCAAGCAGGCTGAGCACATTTCCCGATGTTTCGATTCCTGCCCGAACCGTATATCTGTACGGCCTGGCCGAAGTCTGTGACGTTGAATTCGTATGGTAGAATGTGTATCCGGCCTTTGTAATGAGAAGGTCCTCGTAGTTGTACTTGAGTATTGACTTTCCGGAAGTAATCGGATCAAGATACTCCTGCTGGAAATGCGACGAAATCCAAGGCACCACCAGATAGTTCAGATCAAGAACGTCCAATTTGTTCTGGGTGCTCCATGTGTCGCCCCACAGATAACTCCATCCGGCCGAGAAAATGGTTTTCTGGAATTCAGGACGCTGCTGCACATCGGTCTTCAGACTGAACTGGGTAGTTGCCTGAATCTTGCGCTGGCGTTCCTGACTCATGAAAGGAATGAGGAATTCAGGAAAGTCAAGGCTTGCTTCGGCGCCGTACTCCAGGTAGGTGTTTCCCGAATAGCCGGGCAGATTGGAGATGGACTCATAGGCTCCGCGAATCTTCAGCATAAACTGTTCCGATCCTCTGAAAAGGTTCCTGTCCACGTACGAGGCCGATGCGGCAGCGCCCAAATCGCCCGCTGTATTCGTGCCCTCCACCTCAAGCCCGAATGAATGTTTCGGACGGGTAAGCATCGACACATTCGCCACGAGATTACTGCCGCCGGCATCCTGGAAACTTATATTCGAATATTTCAGCAGTCCTAGCCTGGACAATGACTGATATGTGTTTGAAACGGAGTCTGAATTGAACATCTGCCCCTGACGCAGATAAGAATGGCTGGCTATGACACCGGGTCTCAGCTGCGGTTTCCCGTCGGCAGACGGATAGTAGAGCCTGTAGCCGTCACAGTCCAGACTGTCGGCACGCAGGAGCTGGTCGCTTGTCCTCGCAGCCTCGTCTGACAGGAAATAGTTCACCTTCGAGACACTGTACCTGCGGGATGTTTCAGGGCCGATGACAAGCATCGTAAGACCTGCCATATCATCGGTTTCGGCAGTATCGGCCACAAACGAGATATTGTCGCGGCTGACAGCGTAATAGCCATTGCTGTGTGCAAGATTCACTATCCGCTGGCGTTCGCCGTCCAGAAGTTCGCAGTCAAGATTCATTCCCTTCTGCAGCAGACTGGCCGACCGGCTCCCTTCAACGATTTCCGCGAATCCGCTGTCGGCGACCACCACCCTGACCGTGTCGATTCTGAAAAGACGCCCGGGACTGACGGTGTACCTGAGTCTGACCTTACGCGCCGTGACATGATCGACATCAGACCTGACCCCGGCATTCAGGTAGCCGCTGTTGGCCAGAGACAGCCTCATGTCATTGGCCGATGCCGTTGCCAGCAGTTCGTCATATATGACAGGCTCCTCGCCAATTTTCTGCAGAATCCTGCTGATGCCACGGTCCGGATGGCGCTGATTGGCCATGGAGTATATTCTGAGAGGCATTCTTGTCAATCCGAACCAACGCGAATTCGGCATCTGCGTGGAAAGGCGAATCAAATCGGAATGTTTGTCTTTCGGATTGTCGGCGTTGACAATATCGACCTTTTCGAGCAGATAACTGCCATCAGGAACATATCGGCACAGCGAACACGATGCGGTCACGCCAAGCATGACCGACGCCAACAGCATATGTCCGAGTTTCATGTTCATTCCGACAGTTTTCTAAAACTTACAAATTTAGCCAAAGTATGGCTCAATTCAAAGCACTGACAGTAAAATTGACTATCTTTACCGGATGAACAGCGAACCGTATGTTAAGCCACAATGACATAAGCACAATCAGGAGTCTCCAGCAGAAAAAATACCGGAGTCAGACCGGGCTGTTCGTTGCCGAAGGTCCGAAACTGGTGGGCGATCTGAGCGGGCATTTCAAGTGCAGGCTTATTGCAGCGACAGAAGAATGGTTTAAGGCCAACAAAGCATTCAAAGCCGGAAGAACGGAATGTGTCACACGTAGGGAACTTGAAAAAGCCAGTCTTCTGACCGCTCCTCAGGATGTCATTGCCTGTTTTGAAATTCCCGAGTACAGGCTGGATCTGCAGGCCTTTGCGACAGACAGTCTGGTACTGGCACTTGACGGCGTTCAGGACCCCGGAAACATAGGAACGATAGCACGCATAGCCGACTGGTTCGGCATAAGAGACGTAGTCTGTTCAAAGAATACCGCCGACATCTACAACCCCAAGGCCGTACAGGCCACCATGGGGGCACTGGCACGGGTCAGATTCCATTACGCCGACCTTGAGAAGGAACTTTCAGCCCTGCACGGAAGCATTGCCGTATACGGAACATTTCTTGACGGCAGGAACATATACAAGGAAGACAGGCTTGACGGAAACGGCATTGTGATAATGGGCAACGAAGGCAATGGGATAAGCCCCGGCATTGAACGGCTGGTAAGCAGGAAACTGTTCATCCCCAACTGGCCCGAAGGCGCAGAAACGTCAGAATCGCTCAATGTGGCAGTCGCCACAGCCGTCATCTGCGCTGAATTCAGAAGGCCGAAATGAATCCGGCCGCGATCAGTCTTCAGCACTGACAGTCACAGTATCGGCCCAGCTGTGATATCTCTTCATTTCAATGTCCGACAATACCGCCATGCCACGGCTGTCGCTTTCCGACTGTTCCATGTATTGTGCCAGGAACCTGACAGACTTCATGCTTCGGGCCGTATCAAGGACCATCGTCAACGAAATCGGAGCGGAAACAGGCCCATACAGCATGGTGTCCGATGTGGCAATGCTGTCATTATACGAAAGAGTCATTGCCAGGTACAGTCTTGGAGCGGCCGAAGTGTCAGTGCACAAGACTGTAGCGGTTCCCTTCCAGACAATCGTGTCGCATGGCCTGAACGATTCCTCTCCGACCTGTTCCATGGTCAGTCGGGACATATATCTGCTGGAATTCAGCAATGCCACACTGTCAAGATACCATAATGACACGCTGTCGCCCTTCCCGACGCTGAACGAACGTTTTTCTATTCTGGATTTGATGTTCAGGGACTCGTTGTATTCGGCATCAATCCTACGGTTCAGCTTCTTGTATATCCTGGCAAATTCACCGGGATATCTGGTGTACCAGACAAGAGACCGTTCAAGCTTGTCGCTCGAAATTCCATTCTTGGCCAAAGCCCAGTCATTCAGAGCCTGATATTTGTATTTCTGGTCCAGCGGAAGAGTCGAAATGATACCCTGAGCCAAATGAAAATCATAAAGGTAGCTCTCCATTTCCTTTGGAGACATCACATCCGAAGGTCTGTTGATTCTGCAACCGGACAACAGCACCAGCGCAAGCAACGGCAATATGACTGACTTATTTTTCAGCATCGGCTGTTTCATCGGGGCTTTTATATTCAAGTCCCATGTTGATATACTTCGTGAAGAACAGAATGAGCGCTATCATACCGCAAGTGATGCAGGAATCGGCGACATTGAAAACGGGGCTGAAGAAAATACGGCCACCTGCTAACGGCATCCATTCTGGCCACTCGAACAACGGGAAATACAGCATGTCGACCACCTTTCCATAAAGGGCAGGAGCATAGCCCTGTCCGAAACCAGTCATTGCGGCGACATGGGTGAATGTACTTTCAGAGAAAATCAGGCCATAAAAAATGCAGTCAATCAGATTGCCTACAGCTCCCGCCAGAATGAATGCCAGGGTGACAATGTATGCTGTCGGGAATCCCTTGTTCCTGATTTTGGCAATATACCAGATGAACAGGCCTATTGCTCCTATGCGGAAAACCGACAGAAACAGCTTTCCGAACAGTTCCATCCCGAAAGCCATGCCGTTGTTCTCGACAAATGTTATCTTGAACCACGATGTGATGTCAATTGTCTGTGACAGCGTCATGTTGGTCTTTATCCAGAACTTGCTTGCCTGATCGACAGCCAGAACCAGAATGACAATCAGACACACAATCAGCCCCTGGCGCTTGCAGCCGGACGGTGACTGGCTGAATTTTCCCTTTGATGCCATTTATCAGTGCTTGCCCTGTTTTGCTTCGATTGTCAGTGTTGCATGAGGTACGGCGCGCAGTCTCTCCTTGGGAATGAGCTTGCCTGTTTCACGGCACACGCCGTAAGTCTTGTTCTCAATACGGACCAGAGCGGCCTGCAGCGACTGTATGAATTTCATCTGACGCTGGGCGAGACGCATGGTCTCCTCCTTGGACAGTGTGTTGGCCCCCTCCTCAAGAACCTTGAATGTAGGTGCTGTATCATCAGCACTGTTATTGTCAGTATTCATCAGAGAAGCTTTCAATGCATCATAATCTCTCTGCGCAACTTCAAGTTTTTCATTGATAAGCTGACGGAACTCATCAAGTTCTTCGTCAGAGTAACGATTTTTCTCGGCCATAAAACAATTGATTATATCAGGTTATTATTACTTCATATCTTCTCGACCGACAGGCGGAAGCTGTATTCGTCAAACGAAACGTCATCACCACCCTGGAAGTCCTTTTCCAAACGGATGCTGTCAGCAAGGACCTGTGTCTTTATCCATTCCATATATTCAATGACTGCCGCATCAGTATCCGGATTCGAGTTAAGCGTCACGTTTATGCGGTCAGTGATTTCAAGTCCGCTAGACTTACGCAGGTCCTGAATTCTCTTCTTGAGTTCGCGGGCTATTCCTTCACGCTTCAGCGCATCGGTAAGCTGTATGTCAAGGGCAACGGTAAGCGTACCTTCGTTGGCAACTACCCAGCCCGGAATATCCTCGCTGAATATCTCCACCTCGGAAGTTTCAATCGTGGCGGGCGTACCGTCAAGGCTGAAGGTGTAGCTGCCGTTGGCTTCAAGCTCGGCAACCTGTTCCTGAGTCATTGACTGCACTGCGGCGGCAACGCTCTTCATGAGAGGCCCGAACTTCTTGCCAAGAATCTTGAAGTTGCACTTGACCTTCTTGACCAGAATTCCGGTTGCGCCTTCAACGAACTCAATCTCCTTGACGTTGACCTGGTCACGCACAAGTTCCATTACCGGCTCAATGTGAGAGCGCAGTTCAGCTGTGACCGGAATAAGTATCTTCTGCAGCGGCTTGCGTACGTTTATCTTCACATCGTCACGCTTGCGCAGGGCCAGAGTCATTGATGTAAGCTTCTGTGCCAGTTCCATCCTGGTTTCCAGTTCCTTGTCAACAAGAGCGCTGTCAACCACAGGATATTCAGCCAGATGAACCGATGCATACTTGCTGCCACAGACAGCAGTCAGGTCACGGTACAGGCGGTCTGCGTAGAACGGGGCTATCGGTGCCATAAGCCTTGAAACGGTTTCAAGACAGGTATACAGAGTCTGGTATGCTGCCAGTTTGTCCTGATTCATGCTGCTGCCCCAGTAACGGTCACGCGTCAGGTGAACGTACCAGTTGGACAGGAAGTCATTTACAAAGTCCTGGATGAGACGGCCTGCGCGCGTAGGTTCGTAGTCATCAAGACTCTCCCTGACTCCGGCGGTCAGCGTGTTCAGTTCGCTCAGTATCCACTTGTCCATAACAGGACGTTCCTTTACCGGAATCTGTGGCTGCGAGCAGTCAAAGCCGTCAACGTTGGCATACTGTGCAAAGAACTTGTATGTATTGTGAAGCGTTCCGAAGAACTTGCGGGTAACATCCTTCACACCCTCCTCGTCAAACTTCAGGTTATCCCAAGGCTGCGAGTTGGTAATCATATACCAGCGCAGGGCATCGCTGCCGAACTTTTCAATTGCCTGGAAAGGCTCCACGGCATTGCCCAGACGCTTTGACATCTTGTTGCCGTTCTTGTCAAGAACCAGTCCGTTTGAAATGACGGTCTTGAAAGCAACGCTGCCGCGTACCATTGTCGAGATGGCATGCAGCGTATAGAACCATCCTCGTGTCTGGTCAACGCCCTCGGCAATGAAATCGGCCGGGAAGAATGTGCCGTTGTCTATCAGCTCCTTGTTCTCGAACGGATAGTGCAACTGTGCGTACGGCATGGCGCCGCTGTCAAACCACACATCGATAAGGTCAAGCTCACGCTTCATGGGACGGCCTGCCTCCGATACCAGGACAATGTCATCGACATACGGACGGTGCAGGTCAATCCTGTCATAGTTGGCTGCACTGTAGTCGCCGGGCACAAAGCCTTTCTCCTTGAACGGATTGGACTTCATGACACCTGCTCCGACTGATTTCTCTATCTCATTGTAGAGTTCCTCCACGGAGCCGATGCACAGTTCGTCGCCGTCATCGTTGCGCCAGATGGGAAGCGGAGTGCCCCAGTAGCGGCTGCGGCTAAGGTTCCAGTCATTCAGGTTCTCAAGCCACTTGCCGAAACGGCCCGTTCCGGTCGATTCCGGTTTCCACTTTATGGTTCCGTTGAGCTCCATCATGCGCTCACGTGCGGCAGTGGCCTTGATGAACCAGCTGTCGAGCGGATAGTAAAGCACGGGCTTGTCGGTGCGCCAGCAGTGCGGATAATTGTGCACGTGCTTCTCGATCTTGAATGCCGAACCCTCCTGCTTCATCTTGAGACAGATGTATATGTTCAGGTCTTCAGCCTTCTGTGCTGCAGCCTCGTCATACTTGCCACCCTCGTTGAACTTGGGGTCGTATGCGTTCTTGACGTATGCGCCTTCATACTCCTTGTAGAGTTCCGTATTGACACAACGTGCCACGAAATCCGGATCCAGTTCGTCAAGCATCCAGTACTTTCCCGTGAAATCAACCATAGGACGTGTCTCCATCTTGCGGTTGACCATGAACAGTGAAGGTATGCCGGCAGCCTTTGCAACAAAGGCATCATCGGCACCGAAGGTAGGTGCAATGTGGACAATGCCCGTACCGTCTTCGGTGGTGACGTAGTCGCCCGATATCACGCGGAAACCGGCATCGCTTGTTTTGATTGAACCGTCCTCATCCTTGAAGACAGGCTTGACCCACGGGAAGAGCTGCTGATAGTGCATGCCCACCAGGTCACTGCCCTTATACTCTCCTACAATCTGATACGGAATCACCTTGTCGCCCTGAGTGTAGCTGTCAAGAGAGAGTTCCGCGCCCTTGGGATCAAGATATGCGGACAAACGCTCCTTTGCCATGACGGCAGTCAGCGGCTTGCCGGTATATGGGTTGTATGTGCGTACTGCAACGTAATCGATCTTGTTGCCGACGCAGAGAGCGGTATTTGAAGGCAGAGTCCACGGAGTCGTTGTCCATGCCACGAAACACGGCGTGCCCCAGCCTGCCATTTCCGGTTTCGGATCGGTCATCACGAACTGTGCCGTAACGGTCGTGTCCTTGACGTCACGGTAGCAGCCGGGCTGGTTAAGCTCATGGCTTGAAAGGCCGGTACCTGCAGCCGGTGAATACGGCTGGATTGTATAGCCCTTGTACAGATAGCCCTTGCCGTACAGCTGCTTGAGCAGCCACCACAGGGTTTCAATGTAACGGTTGTCGTATGTTATGTAGGGGTCGTCAAGGTCCACCCAGTAACCTATCTTCTGAGTAAGGTCGCTCCAGTGTTCCTTGTATTTCATGACTTCGGTACGGCAGTTCATGTTGTAGTCGTCGACCGAAATCTTCTTTCCTATGTCCTCTTTGGTAATTCCGAGCTTCTTCTCCACTCCAAGCTCCACGGGCAGTCCATGGGTGTCCCATCCGGCCTTGCGGTTGACCTTGAAGCCGCACATTGTCTTGTAGCGGCAGAACGAGTCCTTGATGGTACGTGCCATTACGTGATGGATGCCGGGCATGCCGTTGGCCGATGGAGGGCCTTCATAGAACACGAATGAAGGACATCCTTCACGCTCCTTGATACTGCGGGCAAAGAGATTCTCCTTCAGCCAGTCATTCAACACATCCTTGCCGACCTGCGACAGGTCAAGCTGTCCACGCTCTGCAAACTTTTTCATTGCAAATATTTAATAATCAGATTATTACGTACTGAATTGGGATAATTACCCAATAATTTGGCGCAAATTTACTCATTTTAAAAATAAGTCATAGGGTATTAGCCGCCATTTTTCGTAACTTCGCGGCCGAAATTCAAGCATAGCGATGAAAGTTGCAATAGTCAAGTACAATGCCGGCAATATCCATTCCGTGACAAACGGTCTGAAGAGGCTGGGAATCGAAGCGGTCCTCACCGACAGCGCCGAAGAACTGGCCGGAGCCGACAAGGTGATTTTTCCGGGCGTAGGTGAAGCAAGCACCACCATGAAGTACCTCAGGGAACATAATCTGGACAACATCATAAAAGGGCTCAGACAGCCGGTACTTGGCATCTGCCTGGGACAGCAGCTCATGTGCAGCCACAGCGAGGAAGGCGGCACGGACTGTCTCGGCATCTTTGACGTTCCCGTCCTGAAGTTCAAGCCGCAGAGGCACGAGGACAAGGTTCCGCATATGGGATGGAACACCGTCAGACCGGTTGACCGCCAGCTGTTCAAAGGTTTTGACAAGCCTGAATTCGTGTATTTCGTCCACAGTTTCTATATTCCCGAATGCCAGTGGACGGCAGCCGTGACCGAGTACATCGTTCCATTCAGCGCCTCGCTGCACAGGGACAACTTCTACGCCACCCAGTTCCACCCCGAGAAAAGCGGTGCGGCAGGAGAAAGAATACTGCAAAATTTTCTTGACATATAAGAACCGGCCAAAAAAAATGGAGATAATTCCCGCAATAGACCTGATAGACGGCAAATGCGTCCGGCTTTCCAAAGGAGACTACAACGCACAGAAAACGTACAGCGACAATCCGCTTGACGTTGCACTGATGTTTCAGGATGCAGGTCTGAAAAGGCTGCATCTGGTCGATCTTGACGGTGCGCGCAGCAAACACGTGGTCAATCACAGGACGCTTGAGAACATAGCGTCGCACACAGACCTTGTCATTGACTTCGGCGGAGGCGTCAAGTCCGATGAAGACCTGAAGATTGCGTTTTCGAGCGGAGCCGCCATGGTGACCGTGGGCAGCACGGCCGTATCGCAGCCGGAACTCATGTACGAATGGATTGACCGTTTCGGTCCGGGCCGCATGATACTGGGGGCCGATGTCCGCGACGGTTACATTTCAGTAAACGGATGGAAGGAAGACAGCAAACTGACGCTCAATGACTTTCTGAACCAGTACACGGCCAAAGGCATAACCCGCGTGCTGTGCACGGACATAAACCGTGACGGCATGCTCCAGGGACCTGCCACCGGACTGTACCGCAGCATATTGAAGGACTTCCCCACCCTCGGGCTCATAGCGAGCGGAGGCGTAAGCTGCGTGGAAGACCTGACCGGCCTCATGGAGGCGGGGCTTCCGTCGGCCATTGTGGGAAAGGCATATTACGAAGGACGTATAACACTTGAACAGCTGTCACAGCTGGCAAACGGATAAGACAATGTTGGCAAAGAGAATCATACCCTGCCTTGACATCTGCAACGGACGCACCGTAAAAGGCACAAACTTCGTGAATCTGCGCGATGCAGGCGATCCTGTGGAACTTGGAAAGCTGTACAGCCAGCAAGGCGCCGACGAACTGGTGTTCCTTGATATAACAGCATCGTTTGAAGGCAGAAAAACATTTACAGAACTTGTCGAGCGCATTGCCTCGGAAATATCCATTCCGTTCACTGTAGGAGGCGGCATTCACGAGCTTTCCGACGTGGAACGTCTGCTCAAGGCCGGAGCCGACAAGGTATCGGTCAATTCGGCTGCGCTGAAGAACCCGGGGCTGATTGATGAGATTGCGCTGAACTTCGGCAGCCAGGTTTGCGTGGTTGCCATTGACGGCAAGCAGACGCCCGAGGGCTGGCGCTGCTTCCTGAACGGCGGGCGCGTTCCCACAGACCGCATGCTGTTTGAATGGGCACACGAAGCCAATGAACGCGGTGCAGGCGAGATTCTGTTCACCAGCATGGACCACGACGGAGTAAAGCAGGGATATGCCAACGAAGCCCTGAAGAAACTGAGTGAAGAGCTGACAATTCCGGTAATAGCATCGGGCGGCGCAGGCACGAAAGAGCACTTCCGCGACGCCTTTCTTCTGGGAAATGCCGATGCTGCCCTGGCCGCAAGCGTTTTTCACTTCGGTGAGATACCAATTCCCGAATTAAAGCAGTATCTTCGCGGCTTGAATATATCTGTCAGATAAATAAGACAATTAGCATAGAGATGGAAATTGATTTTGAAAAAATGGGCGGTCTGGTACCGGCAATCATTCAGGACAACATAACACGTAAGGTCCTGATGCTTGGTTTTATGAACAAGGAAGCATATGACAAGACCGTCGAAACCGGAAAAGTGACATTCTGGAGCCGCACGCGCAAATGTCTGTGGACAAAGGGCGAGACAAGCGGCAACTTTCTGAATGTAAGGGACATCAAACTTGACTGCGACGGCGACACGCTGCTCATCAAGGTCAAGCCCGAAGGTCCCGTATGCCATACTGGCTCGGACACCTGCTGGGGCGAGGAGAACAGCGTCGACCTGAACTTCCTTTCATACCTTCAGGACTTCATTGACAAACGCCACAGGGAAATGCCGGAAGGCTCATACACCACATCATTGTTCAAGAGCGGCGTGAACCGCATGGCACAGAAAGTCGGTGAAGAGGCCGTTGAAACCGTCATTGAAGCCACCAACGGCACCGATGACCGTCTCATCTATGAGGCATCGGACCTCATCTACCACCTCATAGTGCTCCTCACGTCAAAGGGACACCGCTTTGAGGAACTGGCCTCCGAACTCGTAAAGCGCCACAAGGAATAAATGGCAATAATAGATTTTCAGAACGTTGAAGTGCGCCAGCAGGACATGTTCGTGCTCGGCGACGTGACATTCCAGGTACAGGAAGGCGACTTCGTCTACGTTGTGGGCAAAGTCGGTTCCGGCAAGAGCAGCCTGCTCAAGACAATATACGGTGAGCTTGAAGTGATATGCAGCACGCCGGACAGTCATGCCTTCGTACTCGGGACCGACATGTGCGGAATGAAGCAGAAGAAACTTCCCAGACTGCGCAGACAGATGGGCATAATCTTCCAGGATTTCCAGCTGCTTACTGACCGTAACGTTCTGGACAATCTGAGTTTCGTGCTCAAGGCCACAGGATGGAATGACCAGAAGCTCATAAATCAGAAGATACTGCAGGTGCTTGACCTTGTCGGCATGGAATCCAAAGGTTACAAGTTCCCGCATGAGCTTTCAGGAGGCGAGCAGCAGCGCATCTGCATTGCACGTGCCCTTCTGAATGATCCCAAACTCATTCTGGCCGACGAACCCACAGCCAATCTGGACCCGGAGACAGGAGTCCAGATTATGGAAATTCTCAGAAAAGTCAACGACGGCGGCACAACCGTCGTCATGATTACCCACAACCCGCGCTGGCCAGGGGAATTTCCGGGCCGTGTCTTCAGATGCGAAGACAAGCAGCTGACAGACACCGGCGCGCAGTGACATTTTCTAACAAACACAAATTGCACTTGATATGAAAGTATTGAAATTCGGCGGCACTTCAGTAGGAAGCCCCGAGCGGATGAAGGACGTATGCAGACTCATAACTGAAGACGGACAGCAGAAGCTTGTCGTACTGTCTGCCATGTCGGGCACCACCAACTCGCTTGTTGAAATAGCCCAGTATCTTTACGGAGGCAACAGGAACGGAGCCGATGACGTCATCAACCGTCTGCGCGCCAAGTACTATGCCCATGTTCCGGAACTTCTTGCCAAAAAGGCCAATCAGGACAAGGTTCAGAAGTTCCTTGAAGAGAAGTTCGCATATCTGCAGTCATTCAAGGCCGCCGGTTTCTCGGAAACCGACGAAAAGGCCATTCTGGCTCAGGGAGAACTCATCTCCACGTTCATGGTCACCACCTACCTTCAGGAACAGGGAATCAAGGCAGCCCTGCTTCCCGCACTGGATTTCATGAAGACCGATGCCGATGCCGAACCTGACATGAGTTTCATTTCGAAACATGCCGAAAAGGCTCTGGCCGATGTACCCGGAATGCAGATATACATTACCCAGGGCTTCATCTGCCGCAATGCCGAAGGCTACATCGACAATCTTCAGCGCGGCGGAAGCGACTACACCGCATCAATCCTGGGTGCAGCCATCCGTGCCGAAGAAATCCAGATATGGACCGACATCGACGGCATGCACAACAACGACCCGCGTGTCGTGGAAGGCACAAAGCCGGTACGTCACCTGCACTTTGAAGAGGCAGCCGAGCTTGCATACTTCGGTGCCAAGATTCTGCATCCCACCTGCATACAGCCGGCCAAGGCAGCCTGCATACCCGTCCGTCTGCTCAACACCATGGAGCCGTCGGCCCCCGGTACGCTGATAGACAGCAACGCCGAACCGGGACGCATTGCAGCGGTTGCAGCAAAAGAGAACATCACAGCCATCAAGATAAAGTCCAGCCGTATGCTGCTGGCACACGGTTTCCTGAGAAAGGTGTTTGAAATATTCGAGACCTACAGGACATCGATAGACATGATATGCACATCGGAAGTCGGTGTCTCCATGTCCATTGACAACACCCGCAACCTCAACGAGATTGTTGCAGAACTCAAGAAGTACGGCACGGTCACCGTCGATGAAGGCATGTGCATAATATGCGTTGTGGGTGACATGGAATGGGAGAACCTGGGCTTCGAGTCACGCGCCCTTGACGCTCTGTCAGACATTCCGGTACGTATGATTTCATACGGCGGCAGCAACTACAACATATCGTTCCTTATCAGGGAAAGCGACAAGAAGGCAGCTCTGCAGCGCCTCAGCGACGTTCTCTTCAACGGAAAGGAATGACAACTCCGTACTATCAGTATGACCTTGGGGTGCTGGAAGACACCCTGAAGGCAATAGGCAGATGCACATCCGGACATGACAACTGGCATGTGCACTATGCAATCAAGGCCAACGCCAATCCCATGCTTCTTGAACAGGTCAGGAAGTACGGACTGGGCATAGACTGCGTAAGCGGAGGTGAAGTGCAAACAGCACTTGACAACGGCTTCGAGCCGTCCAGAATTGTCTTTGCCGGTGTCGGCAAGGCCGACTGGGAGATTGACCTGGCGCTGAAGGCCGGCATCTCATGCTTCAACGTGGAGTCCGAAGCCGAACTTGACGTCATAGCGGAACGCTGTCAGGAACTTGGCAGAAAGGCTACGATTGCCTTCCGTGTCAACCCGGATGTCGATGCCCATACACATGCCAACATCACCACAGGAAAAGCCGAGAACAAGTTCGGGATTGAGATACCGATGCTTCTGCCAATAGTACGCAAGGCGCTTGCCAATCCGTGTTTCACATTCAGCGGCCTGCACTTCCACATAGGCTCACAGATTACTGAAATGGGGCCCTTCGAACTTCTCTGCCAGAAGGTCAACATGCTGCAGGACATATTCGAGAAGGAGGGCATCAGCATGCCTTCAATCAACGTGGGCGGAGGACTCGGCGTTGACTACGAAAATCCTCTTCAGAATATGATACCTGACTTCGAAGGCTACTTCAGCGTGTTCAGCCGCCACCTGAAACTCAGACCGGGACAACAGCTTCACTTCGAGCTTGGCCGTGCCGTAGTGGCACAGTGCGGACGTCTCATGACCAAGGTACTGTATGTCAAGCAGGGCACTGTAAAGAAGTTTGCAATTGTCGATGCAGGTTTCACGGAACTGATACGTCCTGCCCTTTACGGTGCGCAGCACAGAATCGTGAACATAAGTTCCAATGGTCCCCTGCAGAAATATGACGTTGTTGGCCCGATATGCGAATCGTCAGACACATTCCAGAAAGATGCCGTGCTGCCTGAAACGAAGCGCGGCGACCTTATTGCCATAATGACGGCCGGAGCGTACGGCGAAGCCATGGCTTCATGCTACAACTGCCGCCGCATGGTCCAGTCTGAAAGCGGGAAATTCAGAACTGCTGACCGATAGTGACATTCAGCGTCGAGACTCCCATACCGCACCAGAAGCCCATTCCGCCGTTGACGTTGCCATTCAGATTCTCAATGATGGCGACAAAGCCTATATCCGTTTTTGTTGCCCTGTCCAGTCCGCGCCATATCTCATACGATATGGAATCCAGCGTCGCCAGCTTGACCGTCACTTCGTCGCCCGCTTCAAACATTATGCTCCGTTCGTTGTGCCCGGAATCAATGCCGGACAGGAGTTCCTTGTGAATATTCTGATACACTTTGTGCTGCAATCCTGCCGCATTGGCCATCGTACAGTATGTGTTGAGATTCCAGTTGTCAATCGTTCCCACACCCGACGGATAGAATCTCTCGTCATCTGCAGTTTCGTTCATGACAAAGAACTGATACCAGGAATGAACGTCACGGTCATCGGAGAAACTGGCGGTAATCCCATAGTGTTCACCTTTGGAATCAGACCTGTAAACTGTCAGGCTGTCAATGGCCTTAGGTTCCGGAATACTTGTCACAGCAGTCAGATGCTGTCCGTTACAGCGTATATCAAGCGTATACGTCTTTCCTGGCTCTCCGACCATTCCACTTGTCGTATAGGCAGGGAACGCGCCCGACATGGTCATCGTATTCAGCTGGACGGTACAGTTTCCGTCACTGACTGAGATCACAGGGTCCAGTGACAGCAGTTTCATGTACTCCTCCATTATATCCAGATCTTCAGTCGAAGGACTTATGGTCTTTGTAATAATGACAACCGGATTTCGGCCTGATTCGATTGTCCCCTCAACGACAAACTGATCCGGATACACGACCCAATCGGCCTCGCATGAAACGGCCGTAATCAGAAAAAGTATTGCAAGCGATTTCAGTGCGGACTTCATAATTCAATGTGAAAACTTATGGAAGGTATGCATATCGGAGTCACGACAAAACGTTTCATTGCATATGTAGGAGACTCCTTGTGATATATTCTGCCGAAATAGTAATACATCACATTCTCATTGCACAAGGCATTGTAAAGAGAGAAGTTAAGGCCGTATGAACATTTTTTATCATGTCTTATGTTCCAGTCAGCCGAAAGGTCCAGACGCCAGTTGGCCGGCAGTCTGGCATTGTTGTGGCTGCCGTATTCAATGACGGCACCTTCATTCAGGAAATATACGTACTTGGGCATGGTGAACGGAGTGCCGGAACAGAACAGGCCGTCCGCGCCGAAGGTCCATTTGCCGCCAGCCTTCCAGTTGACCCTGACGTTCAGATCATGAGGACGTTCAAAATAGGTCGGAGTGAACACATCGGCACCGCCTATCTTGGTGAAGGCGCGGCCGTAAGCATAGGAAATCCATCCGTTCAGCCTGCCACGGTCCTTTCTTATCATGAGATTCAGGCCATACGAATAGCCGTTTCCGCAAGTCAGGCCGTCTCTCATGGAATAATTTTCGAAATAGATATCGTGCATGCCGTTGTTGAACTCGACAAGGTTATTCAGAGACTTGCAGTACAGTTCGGCAGAAATGCCCAATACATTGTCAAACAGACCGCTCTCCAAATTCAGCGAGCAGTATCTTGACCATTCCGGCCTGATTCCGGCGTCGGACGGAAGCCAGAATTCCGTAGGCAGCCCGTTTGTGGTGTATCCGAACAGATGCAGATACTGATGGCTGGTTCCGGCTTCAATCCTGAACATACTTCCGGCACGGTCATTGAAAGTATGAGTGAACGACACCGACGGATCAAGGTTGCAGAACACATCACCGTCATCATTGCCTGCAAAGCGGCTCCCGAGGAGTGACGCCTCGACTGTATTGTTCATGTTCAGGGACCATTCGAAACCGGCATGTGCAGTGCATGACCACGAGCCCAGGTTAACCTTATGTCTCCAGTCGGCCTGGCCTGCGCTGTAAACCTCGGGAGACGATTCCTCGAATCCGTACTTTGAAACCTTCGCTCCGTATTTCAGTATATTGTCGCCCAGGAATCTGACACCGTCAAGTTCGTAGGACATGTCCGTCAATCCGCCCGGAAGCGAATATGAATTGTCCATGGACAAGGCACTCATGGTGCAGAAATATGACGACCGGTACACCGACTGGTCAATATGGCCATTCTCTGTCGTGTGTTCCCAGGTGGCCGATGCAGCCATGTTCTCCCAATTGCTGTGGATGTTCGAATCATCGCCTGAAATCAGGATATTGGCCTTGTCCGTTCCGTCAAAGAAACTGACTGTCAGCACATCATTCTGTCCGAAACGGCTCGTCCAGTTTGCATTCACATCCTTGAAACCATATACAAGACTGTTGCCGTCCATGAATTTGTCAAGCAGACCCCCATAAAGGAAATTCAGGTATGTGGCGCGGGCGGAAACGGAAAGCACCGAGTTATCAAAAACCGGCATGCGGACATTTGCCTGGCTTCCTATCAGTCCGGCCGCCAGTTTGGCCGTGACTTTCTCGGGACGCACAGTGTCCGACCTCATGACGACCTGTCCTCCCAGTCTGTTGCCGGATGCCCCGGCCCTTCTGGAAAACTCCATAGTTCTGAAATGGAGATTGTTGAACATGGAATACAGCCCCAGCAGGTGCGACGGGTTGTATATGGGAGCAGCGTCAATCTGAACCTGCGTATGGGAACTGCCGGTACCGTCGACGAACAGCCCTCCCTGCATCTCGTTAGTTGTCTGAACTCCGGGAAGTGCCTGCAGATATTTCAAGGGATCCGAAAAGCCGAGCACTTTCGGCGCGTTTTCAAGAGCGACAAGCGGAATGTACATTCTTGTCGAAAGATTCCCTGTCAGTGCGGTGTCTGAACGCGAATCAATGTCAACCTGCTGGATGGTCATTCCGGGAGTCTCTTCATTCTGTGCGCCGACAGACGTGGGCACAGTAACGGATAATGACAATGCCAAAGTCCTCATTACCGCACCAACGGCTCCGCGCATATCCACTCCATAATTCATACAATCGCAAAAATACCGATTATTTCGTAAATTTGTTCCCGATATGAGAGCAGTTGCAGTCTTCGCAGTAATTCTTCTTTCAGCAGGCGCGCTGGCCGGAGAGCCGGCTGCCGGACGGCTGTTCCCGTCCCCCGGCGGTGATGTGGAATATTGTGAAGAGGAGACATCGGCCGCATGGCACATGAGTCTGAATACGACTGCGGACGGCAAGGCGGCAAGGAAAAGCAGGACGGTTCTGATAACGAGGATAACATCTGTGACAACCCATCGTTTTGACAGTGACGGAAACGAGACCGAATGCTGCGTATTCCGTCCCAGAAATCCGAACATGGCCACCATCGAACTTGGAGCCGATGGAAACACACCGGTTGTCGTAAATGACAGCATAGACATGTCACTGCCTTCGGAACGCACCGTCTTCACATATCTGGATGACGGCAAAGTGGCAGTATGTCATTGGGAAAGCAGTCTCGGAATCGAGCACCTTGTCCTGACCGACACTCTTCCGGTACCGTCTGCCCCGGCCGTTACCGAAAGGAAGTTCACCAGACATGACAGCACAGGTACCGCCACATACTACCTGAACGAACACGGATGCGTTTCAATGATAGAGGAAGACCGTAACGACGGGACCATGACCGTCACCACATACGAAGGCTACAGATACGACAACTACGGGAACTGGACTGAGCGCAGACGCTACTCCCTCCACCCCGACGGACGCCACATCCTGACAGGTACGGACCGCCGCCGTTACCGTTATCGCTGACGCCTACTCGAAACGCATGGAACGTGCCGGATCTATGCGTGAAATTATGGCAGTGGGAATGAGCATCATGAGCATGGACACAGCAAGCATAATGGCATTCAGAATCACAAGCCACCCCAGGCCCAGCTGGACAGGAACGTGGTCAATGTAGTAATTGACCGGATCCAACGGGATGATGCAGGTGTATTTCTGAATGAGACATAGAGTAACGGCTACCAGATTGCCTATTGCCATCCCCTTCAGTATTATGTACGATGCGAGCCTCAGGAATATTCTTCTGACAAGACGGTCGCCTGCACCTAGCGATTTGAGCACTCCTATTGTCTGAGTCCTTTCAAAAATGATGATAAGAAGTCCCGAGACCATAGTAAAGCCGGCAATGCCCATCATCAGGGCAAGTATAATCCAGACGTTCATATCCAGAATGCCAAGCCACGCGAACAGGCCTGAATTGATCTGTTCAGCAGTTCTGACAAGACAGCTCTGACCCGATTCGTCCTGCCACAAGTCAATTTCATGTCTAAGGTCAGCGTATCCCACTTCGGCGGAGATTCCTTCAGACAATTCCACTTCCAGGCCCGAATATGCATCACTGTCCCATCCGTTGAGCTTCTGCAGCATGTCCATGCCGCAGACTGCAGTCATATTGTCGTAGCCCGCGAATCCGGTCTCGAATATGCCCGCAACGGTAACACGGCGCATGCGGATTCTGTTCTGCATGAAGTGGACATCGGCCTTGCTGCCTGCCGAAAGGCCCAGCGACCCGGCAATTTCCTTTGACAGGAGAATCCATGGAGATGTACTGTCCGAGAGTTCCGGATACGCGCCTTCGACAATGTGCTCCTTCAGGAATGACTGGTCACAGTCACGGCCGATGCCTTTCAGAACCAGTCCGTGAAACGCCTTGTCGGTTCTTATGATGCAGGGCTTGTTGACAAAAGGCCGTACGGCATCAATGCAGTCAACCGAACGCAGTGACTCAAGCACAGAATCGGGAAAGGCCACAGGATGTTCTGTTGCCAATGTCCCGGAAAAACTGCCCTGCACCTGAATGTCTCCGGTGAATCCGGTAACCTTTTCGCGAATCTCGCTTTTGAAACCGCGCGTGATTGCAAGCGACAGTATCATGACGGCTATGCCTATTGCCACACCGATTGTGACAATGAATGACGCCGGACGGGAACCGCCGCGGGAATCTCCGTTATGACCATATAGTCTTTTTGCAATGAATTGTTCCAAATGAAATCGTATTTGACTGCGAAGATAGCCCAAATATGTGTATCTTCGCACAAAATTTCGCACGATGATGACAACGGGATACGACAGAAGCAACTGCCCTCTTCCAAAGAAAGGAATCCAGTCCCTGATTGCGGACGCTCTCCGCGACAACTGGGAACTTGCGGCCTTTACCGATTACAAGGGAGCCACACTCATGTTCCGTGACGTTGCCCTCAAGATTGCACGGCTGCACGTACTGTTCAAGGAAACCGGCATCAAGCCCGGTGACCGTGTGGCCATATGCGGGCGCAATTCATCAAGCTGGGCTGTAGCCTGTCTCGCCGCAATGTCATACAAAGCCGTTGTCGTCCCCATTCTTCATGAATTCAAGCCCGACAACATACACAATATCGTCAATCACAGCGAGGCACGTCTGCTCTTTGCCGCAAAACATATCTGGGACCATCTCGATCCCGAAGCCATGACCTCGGTCGAAGGCGTCCTGAGCCTTGAGAACTTCAACACGTTCCTTTCGCGCAGCAAAGCGCTTGACAATGTGCAGGAAAATCTGGACGGACTCTTCAGCCGTCAATACCCTGACGGTTTCACATCGGACAATGTCGAATTCACCGACGCCGACCCGGAGAGTCTTGCAATGATCAACTACACTTCCGGTTCGACAGGCTTTTCAAAGGGCGTCATGCTGCCATGCCGTTCGCTTGTGAACAACAGGCTGCTCGCAGCAAGGGCCATGTACAGCTTCCAGGCAGGATACGAGGTGCTCTCCATACTGCCAATGGCACATATGTACGGTTTCTCGTTCGAATTCTTCTACGAATTCTCCGTAGGATGCCACATATATTTCCTTACCCGGCTGCCCAGTCCGAAAGTGATATTCCAGGCTTTGGGCGAAATAAGGCCAAGACTCATCGTATCGGTTCCACTGGTAATCGAGAAGATCATAAGGAAGAATGTCATGCCGAAACTTGAAAAGCCGTCCATGAAACTGCTGCTCAAGTTGCCTGTCGTGGGCGGTATCATACGCCGCAAGATCGGACGCGAACTGGTTGAAGCCTTTGGAGGCCGGTTCTTTCAGGTGATTATAGGCGGTGCGGCGTTCAGCCATGAAATCGAGCAGTTCCTCGCATCGGTACATTTCCCATACACTGTAGGATACGGAGCCACTGAATGCGGCCCCATCATCACCTACCAGGACAAGGACAGCTTCGTTCCCGGGTCATGCGGTGTCCCGGCACCGAACATGGAGGTTAAGATCCTGAGCAGCGACCCTCAGAACATTGCCGGCGAAATTGTGTGCAAAGGTCCGAACGTCATGCTGGGATACTACAGGAATGACGAGCTGACAGCCAAGACCATTGACAGTGATGGCTGGCTCCATACCGGCGACCTTGGCGTCTTTGACGCGCAGGGTAACCTGTTCATCAAAGGACGCAGCAAGAACATGCTGCTTGGCCCCTCCGGGCAGAACATATACCCGGAAGAGATTGAAGACCTTCTGGGCAACATGTATCTGGTGTGCGAATCGCTGGTCATCCAGGAGAATGACAAACTTGTGGCACTGGTGTTCCCCGATTATGACGAGGCCGGGAAACAGGGTCTCCATGAAGACGGCATTGCAGGAATCATGGAGCAGAACCGCAAACAGTTGAACTCCTCTCTGCCGGCATACGAACAGATAGCTGAAATCAGAATCCGCGACGAGGAATTCGAAAAGACCCCGAAGAAGTCCATAAAGCGCTATCTGTACCAGAAGCAGTAGCCACTATCCGAATCAGAGAGAAGACACGTAAAATGAAGAATATAAGGAATTTCTGCATCATTGCGCACATTGACCACGGCAAATCCACTCTGGCCGACCGCCTGCTGGAATACACCAAGACCATAGACATTACCGAAGGGCAGATGCTCGATGACATGGACCTGGAAAAGGAACGCGGCATAACCATCAAGAGCCACGCCATCCAGATGGAGTACGAGCACAACGGCGAGAAGTACATACTCAACCTTATTGACACTCCGGGACACGTCGACTTTTCATACGAGGTTTCACGTTCCATAGCAGCCTGCGAAGGAGCTCTGCTGGTGGTCGATGCCACCCAGGGCGTTCAGGCACAGACAATAAGCAACCTGTACATGGCCATCGAGCATGACCTGGAAATAATTCCGGTCATCAACAAATGCGACATGCAGAGTGCCATGCCGGACGAAGTTGAAGACGAAATAGTCGAACTTCTTGGCTGCAAGCGTTCGGAGATTCTCCGTGCATCGGCCCGTACGGGCATGGGCGTGCCTGAAATCCTCGATGCAATCGTCGAGCGTATCCCCCACCCTGTAGGTGACCCTGAGGCCCCGCTGCAGGCACTTATTTTCGACTCGGTCTTCAATTCGTTCCGCGGCATCATTGCCTACTTCAAGATTGAGAACGGCTGCATACACAAGGGCGACAAAGTCAAGTTCGTCAACACCGGAAAAGAATACGATGCCGACGACGTCGGTGTTCTGAAAATGGATATGGTGTCACGCGATGTCATGACGACCGGCGATGTAGGCTATATAATTTCAGGCATCAAGACATCGACCGAAGTAAAGGTCGGCGATACCATTACACATGTTGCACGCCCGTGCGACAAGGCAATCGCCGGATTTGAAGAGTCAAAGCCGATGGTCTTTGCCGGCGTCTATCCCATTGACCCCGAAGAGTATGAGGATTTGCGTGCAAGTCTGGAAAAGCTTCAGCTTAACGATGCATCCATAAGTTTCTTCCCCGAGTCATCGGCCGCGCTGGGTTTCGGATTCCGTTGTGGTTTCCTTGGTCTTCTGCACATGGAGATTGTCCAGGAACGTCTGGACCGCGAGTTTGACATGAGTGTCATTACCACAGTCCCGAACGTGTCGTACATGGTTTATGACAAGCAGGGCAACGCCACCGAGGTGCACAACCCCAGCGGCATGCCTGACCTGACGCTCATTGACCACATCGAGGAACCGTTCATTGATGCATCGATAATTACCACAAGCGAATACATAGGTCCCATAATGACCCTGTGCCTTGACAAGCGCGGGGAACTTGTCAAGCAGCAGTTCATTGCCGGAAACCGTGTCGAGCTGTACTTCAAGCTGCCGCTCGGCGAAATTGTCATTGACTTCTACGACAAGCTTAAGAGCATAAGCAAGGGTTATGCATCGTTCGACTATCATCCATGCGGATACCGTCCGTCAAAGCTCATCAAGCTTGACATACTGCTGAACGGCGAGCCTGTCGATGCTCTGTCAACGCTCACCCATTTTGACAACGCCTATGACCTGGGCCGCCGCATGTGCGAAAAGCTGAAGGAACTTATACCCCGCCAGCAGTTCGACATTGCCATCCAGGCAGCCATAGGTTCAAAGATCATTGCACGCGAGACCATCAAGCAGGTCCGCAAGGATGTCACTGCAAAGTGCTACGGCGGTGACGTGTCACGTAAGCGCAAGCTTCTTGAAAAGCAGAAAAAGGGCAAGAAGCGCATGAAGCAGATAGGCAACGTCGAGGTTCCGCAGAAGGCCTTCCTCGCTGTACTGAAACTTGACTGATTCACTCCCGACAACATAAAATCCCGAAAGGCCCAAGGCCTTCCGGGATTTCCTTTTCTGCAATTCCTGTGAGATTATTACTTCAGGGCGTAATAGTTTTCATCTTCGCCTTCTGTAACGTTGATTTTGTCTTCTCTAAGAAGCCAGCCAAGACCAAGATAGAACTCGTCATTCTTGAGTTTTGCAGCTTTCTTGATTTCCTTCATGGAAAGGGCGTTCTTGCCTTCCAGTGCACGCCAGATCATTCCGGCGAATTCTCCTACCTTTTCGTTCATAAATATCCTGTAAGTATTAAATCCGGGTACAAAATTACGGCATTATTGCCATAAAATGACGATAATGCCGTAAAAATTAACCGAATTAACTTAAAAAGCTAAACAATTCTCATTCCTCTTCAAGAGGACGCATATTGGTGTAGACGTTCTGAACGTCATCATCCTCGTCAAGTCGCTCGACAATCTTGTCAATTGTTTCACGCTGTTCGGGAGTGACATCCTTCAAGTCGTTGGGAATACGCGTAAATTCCGCTGCCTTCACTTCAAAGCCGTTCTCTTCGAAGTATTTCTGGATAGCTGCGAATGACTTCGGGTCGCCATACAGAGTAACTTCACCCTCTTCCTCATCAATATCGTATTCGTCTTCAACGCCAAGATCGATAAGCTCCAGAATCAGTTCGTCCATATCGACTCCGTCCTTCTGCTTTATTGTAAACATGGCCTTGTGGCTGAACATGAAATCCAGACTGCCGCTGGTACCCAGCTGGCCGCCGAACTTGGTGAATACCGAGCGTACATTGGCAACGGTACGTGTGGTGTTGTCGGTAAGTGTTTCAACATATATGGCAATGCCGTGAGGACCGTAACCCTCATAGTTCATTTCCTTATAGTCCTTGGTGTCCTTGCCCATGGCATTCTTGATAGCGCGCTCGACGTTATCCTTGGGCATGTTCTCATGCTTGGCGGTAGCGATGATGGCACGCAGTGCTGCGTTATTGTCAGGATCAGGACCACCGGCCTTGACAGCAATCGATATCTGCTTGCCGATACGTGTGAATGTTTTTGCCATGTTGCCCCAGCGCTTGAGCTTGCGGGCCTTTCTGAATTCAAATGCTCTTCCCATTTTTTATGTATAATTTTTAAGTTTCGCAAAAGTGGAACGCAGTTACCTGAGTTTTGCGTCAAGTTTTGTCTGCAGTGCGGCAATCAGTTTGTTCATGACCTTTTCAATCATGACATCGTTCAGTGTCTGCGACTCGTCCTGGAGCATGAAGCTTACGGCATAGCTCTTCTTGCCGGCTTCAAGGTTCTTTCCTTCATAGACATCAAACAGTGTGACATCCTTGAGAAGCTTGCCTTCAGTCTGATATGCAAGACGCTCAATATCCTGGAACTTGACAGTCTTGTCAATGAGCAGAGCCAGGTCACGGCGTACTGCGGGATACTTGGGCAGTTCAGTGTAACTTGTCTTGACCTTGCGGGTTGCCTTCAGCAGTTCATCCCAGTTTATGTCAGCGTAATATACCGGCTGGTCCACATCGGTCATCTTCAGGACAGGACGGCTTACCAGACCAAGCTCGCAGAGCGTTTTGCCGCTGCGCAGTCTGTAGCGCAGGCCGCTTGAGAATATCGCATTCTCAAATTCTTCAAGCTGTATGTTGCCATTTGGCAGTCCAAGACGCTGGAAAATATTCTGCACGTATGCCTTCAACTCGAATACGGAGCTCTCCTCGTCCTTGTGTACCCAGGAGGCCGATATGCGGTTGCCTGAAATCCACAGGCCCAGATGATAGTCTTCGCTGTATGCCTTGATGGGGTTCTGTGTCGTACCATCTTCCCTGGGCTGCTTCAGAGCTTCACGCTTTTCAGCGTCAAAATAGTAGCACTTGCCGAATTCAAAGAATCTCAAATCGGAACTCTGACGGCGTATGTTGTGCGACAGACTTTCCAGACCGCCAAACAGCATCTGCTCACGCAGCACGTTAAGGTCGGCACTGAGCGGGTTCATAAGACGGACAAGCCTTTCCGGAGGACAGCACTCGAGACCGTCATAGTAGGCCGCACGCGTCAGGGAATTGTTCAGTATTTCATTGAAGCCGCAGCCTACAAGCTGTTCCGAAACAAGGTCCTGAAGCTTGTGAGAGCGGTCAACATCGCCCTGAACGGTAAGGCTTGACTTTACGGACTGACCGAAATCAATGTTGTTGTATCCGTATATTCTGAGTATTTCCTCTACAATGTCGCATGGGCGCTGTACGTCAACGCGGAACGGAGGAACGGAAAGTTTCATGCCTTCCTCATTGAAACTGTCGACCTTTATGCCAAGATTTTCGACAATGCTCTTCATTGTCTGACGATCCAGCGACTTGCCTATGAGACGGTCTGCATATCCAAAGTCAAAATCGACCTTGAAGTCCTGTATCGGCTGCGGATACACATCGGCAATGTCCATTGAAATCGTACCGCCTGCAAGTTCCTTTATGAGAAGTGCGGCCTGCTGCAGTGCATATATGACACCGTTGGGGTCGATGCCGCGCTCAAAGCGGAAAGACGCATCGGTGCTCAGACCGTGGCGGCGTGCGCTCTTGCGTATCCATGTGGGATGGAAGTATGCGCTCTCAAGGAACACGTTGACTGTCGAGTCCGATATGCCCGATTCAAGTCCGCCGAACACACCGGCCAGGCACATAGGTTCCTGAGCGTTGCATATCATGAGGTCGTGCGCGGAGAGCTTGCGCTCAACGCCGTCAAGTGTCGTGAACGGAGTACCTTCCGGCATTGTCTTCACCACAACCTTGCCGCCCTTGATCTTGTCTGCGTCAAAACTGTGAAGAGGCTGTCCGTACGCGAACAGTATGTAGTTGGTCACATCGACTATGTTGTTGATGGGATGCAGGCCGATGGTGCTGAGCCTGTTCTTGAGCCAGTCAGGGCTTTCCTTTACGGTGACGCCCTTGATGCTCACACCCGAATAGCGAGGGCATGCCTCGCCGTTCTGAACGTCGATGCCAATCTTGAGACTGTTGTCATCGGCCTTGAAACCCTTCACTTCCGGACGGTGCAGCGAGCTCTTCCGGCCGTTCTGCAGAAGCCAGGCATAGAAGTCACGCGCTACGCCCCAGTGCGAGCAGGCGTCGGAATGGTTAGGTGTTATGTCGACTTCAATGACGTAGTCGGATTCCAGATGGAAATATTCTGCTGCAGGGGTACCCGGTACGGCATCGGCCGGAAGCACCATGATGCCCGAATTGTCCGCGCCAAGGCCGAGTTCCTTCTGTGAGCACAGCATGCCTGACGATTCGACACCGCGCAGCTTGGACGGCTTTATGGTGAAGCATTCGTCGCCCTCATAGATCTTTGCGCCGAGCGTGGCCACTACAACCTTCTGACCGACAGCTACATTCGGTGCGCCGCAGACAATCTGTACCGGCTCACCGTTGCCTTCATTGATTGTGGTCACGTGCAGATGGTCCGAGTTGGGATGTTCGACGCAAGTCAGGACCTCACCTATCACAATATTCTTGAGGCCGCCCTTTACGGACTGCACTTCCTCGACGCCGTCAACTTCAAGACCGACCGATGTAAGGGCATCGGCCACTTCAACCGGAGTCATGTCAAAATCGACATACTCCTTAAGCCATTTATATGATACGTTCATAGCGAATAATTGTCATGCATGTACAATAGCGTGCAAAGGTACAAAATAATTGCACCTTTAACAAACGGTTCACCTATAAAAAGCGGATGTTCAGAAAGGATATTCCCCCATATTGTCGGGAGCGGGACCGCCGGCTGACAGAGGATCCTCAGGGATGGGTCCTTCGTCATTCATCTTCGACTTGCGCACATTGCCCTTGCCGGATTCCCCGCCGCCCATATTGTCGAACAGGGCCAGGTCGCTGCGGAATGAAAGGCGCACGTCGCCCACACCGCCGTTACGGTGCTTGGCTATTATGATTTCAGCCACGCCATGAAGATCGTTATGGTTGTTGTCCTCGTAAATCTTGTAGTATTCGGGACGGTGAATGAAGCATACAATGTCGGCATCCTGCTCAATCGCACCCGATTCACGAAGATCACTCAGCATAGGTCTCTTGCCCTCATATCCGTCACGTCCCTCAACGCCACGGTTCAACTGCGAAAGTGCAATGATGGGAATATCAAGCTCCTTTGCAATTCCCTTCAGATTACGGGAAATAGTGCTTATTTCCTCCTGACGGTTGCCGAAGCGTATTCCGCTGGCATTCATGAGCTGCAGATAGTCAATTATGATAAGCTGGACGTCATGCTCCTGCTTCAGACGCATCGCCTTGGTACGGAACTCGGTGATCGAGAGCGAAGGAGTGTCATCCAGATAAATCGGAGCATTCTGCAGGGCATTGATCTTGCTGTCAAGCACATTCCATTCGTAAGGCGCAAGACGGCCGTCACGCAGTTTGTTGCCGGGAATCTCGCACACGCTTGAAATGAGACGGTTCACCAACTGCACATTGCTCATTTCAAGAGAGAAAAGCGCAACCGGCTGTTCATTGTTGACAGCTATGTTCTTTGCCATGGAAAGGGCGAATGCCGTCTTTCCCATAGCAGGACGCGCAGCAAGAATGATAAGGTCGGATTTCTGCCAGCCCGATGTGATATTGTCCAGTTCACGGAATCCGCTGGCAAGACCGCTCATTCCCTGGGAACGTTTCGATGCGGTACGAATGCGTTCAACCGATTCCTTCAGGACCACGCCAATGGATTCGAAGTCCTTCTTGACATTCTTGTGGGCTATCTGGAACAGCTTTGCCTCGGCATCGTTCAAAAGTTCGGAAATATCGGTCGTGTCGTCAAAAGCTTCACTTTGAACCTCGCTGGTGAAACTTATCAGTTCACGGGCCATGGCCTTCTGCGAAATGATTCTGGCGTGATAGTCAATGTGGGCCGATGTAGTCACCTTGCCGGCAAGCTGGGTGACATAGAGAGCACCGCCGGCCTCGTCCAGAGTGCCGCTTGACTTGAGCTGTTCGGTAACGGTCAGAATGTCGACAGGACGCTGGTTCAGTGACAGATTGGCCACTGCCTCATATATCACCTTGTGCCTGTGGTCATAGAAGGATTCCGGAGTCAGAATGTCGCTTACCTTCGGGAAAGCGTCCTGCTCGATCATGAGAGCGCCGATGACTGCCTCCTCAAGTTCCAGCGCCTGCGGCTGCAAATGGTTAAGGACTACATTCTGCTCAGTCAGGTTCCTTCTTTGACCTCTTTTGACGGGTGAATCTGCCATATCTCATCTTGTTTGTTCTGAACGCAAAGATACGGAATACGCCCCATTCGGTCAAAACAGTTCACGCTGACATATGAACATATTTTTGAACAGGTCCTGAATATTGTCAAGAGGCTTGCGGAAAAAGCCGTAGACCGTCGAGCCCGATCCTGTCATGGCGGCATATTCGGCTCCAAGTCCATACAGTTTTTCCTTTATCTCCGCAAGGACAGGGAACTTTGCGAACACCGACGGTTCGAAATCATTCTTCACGCAATCCTTCCACTCCGAGACCGGTCTCATGACCGATTCCAGCAGGCTCACTTCGGGCTGCTCCGGAGTAACATCGGCATATGCCTGAGCAGTGCTTACATGCACATCGGGCTTGACCAGAAGGATTGTGTATCCGGCCAGTGAAAGGCTTATCGGCTTGAGAATTTCTCCACGGCCCGTAGCCAGCGAAGGCTGCCCGGTAATGAAGAACGGGCAATCGGATCCCAGTCTTGCAGCATAGCGTTCAAGCGCACTTTCACGCAGTCTCAGATTGAATCTGCGGTTAAGCAGTTCAAGCATCGACGCGCAGTCGGAAGAGCCTCCGCCCAAGCCTGCTCCCGTTGGAATATGCTTGTAGAGTTTAATGTCTATTGAAGGCAGGTCAAAATCTTCAAGAAGCATCATGTATGCCTTGACAACGAGATTGTCCTGGGCCGGAAAACCGCTGTCCAGTCCTGACATTTCCAGCTGGCAGCACGGCAGGCTGTCCCTTTTCCGTCTCGATTTGAAGAACGGCAGAGCGTCATCGGGCTGTACAAGTTTACCCGCCTCCAGCCTGGAAATGAGCTGCGACGGATCAAGCGGGCGCATAAGCGAAATTTCCAGTGCATCCTGCAGGTTCACCGGATAGAATACGGTCTCGATGTCATGGTACCCGTCTTCGCGCTTGCGCACAACATTGAGTCCGATGTTTATCTTTGCGTTAGGAAAAGCTATCATAATCAGTAGTTGTCCTTTTGAACTGACTTTGCTGCAATGCGGCCCGATGCCATTACTTCGGTCAAAGCATTGCCGCCAAGACGATTGCCGCCAAAGAATCCGCCCGTAACCTCGCCGGCGGCATACAGACCTGGAATTATATTGCCGTTCTCATCAAGTACATGACGGTCAAGGTCGACTTTCAGGCCGCCCATGGTATGATGGGTTGCAGGAGCCAGCAGACGCACCCTTATGTCAGCACCGTCAAAATCATAACTGCCTTTGTCATAGCTGCCGTCTGCGTTACGGGCAGCATTACCTATAAGGCCGGGGAAACGCTTGCCTGCATCTTCAGGCTCTCGTCCGTCCATGACTGCCATATCGTAATCGATTATGGTCTGCATGATCTTTCCGGCATCGGCATCCAATCCGATTTCCTCAAGCAGTCCGCCCAGCTGTGAGCCCTTGCGTCCCCACTCCTTTCCCGGGGTATCGCCGGAAAAATCGCCCATAGCGGCATAGTCCGCACCCAAGCCGTGGTATATGGACAGATATGCGCCGCGGACATTACCCATATCAATACCGTCACGGAAGGCAGCCAGCGAAAGCACATCTCTTTCAGAGCATTCGTCAATGAAACGTTTTCCACTGGCAGGGCTTATGAATACGGCACTCTCCAGACCTCCGAACGCAATCGAGCCGTCAGCCACATACGATATCGGCATCAGCTGGGTATATCCCATTCCAACCGTTGCAGCGCCCACGGCCTGTGCCATTTCAATGCCGTCACCGCGCATCGACGAACGGTTTGTAGTGCCTATGGCCGGTGACAGGTACTGGCGTGACCAGTACTTGTTGGTCTTGAGCACTTTCTGGATATTTGCGGCATAACCGCCGGTTGCTATGATGACACCTTTCCTTGCACGGGCTGTAACCTTGGTCCCATCGGTTCTTGTAGCTTTCACGCCGCATACACGGCCATTTTCAAATATCAGTTCCTCAGCAGTTGTTTTGAGCATTACAGTATTCTGAAGGTCGCCATTCATGATGACCGAGTAGGGAGCCATTATATACGAACCGTAATTGCCCGGTACAAAACCGGTTTTTGAGCCGTTCAGCTGGCCTTCCCAACCGGTCATGGTGTTGCCGCGATACCACATGCCACCTGGCAAGGAGGTTTGTCTTTCGTTGAAGACCACCCCCATATTCATGAGCCAGGGCTTGAGTTTTTCGCCCTCCTGAACTATCTGTCTGATAAGCTCGTAGTCTCCGTAAATCCATTCGCTCTTGTCAGCGCTCTGACGCAGACCGCCGACATAAGTCTGGAAAATATGCAGGTTGGTCGTCGAGAACAGTATCAGACGGTCTTCCGGAACGCCGTCTGCCAGTCTTGGTCCGGCATATTCAAGATATGCGGAAATCTCCTTTTTCAGTTCCCTCAGGGTCGGCAGGAATTCCTGGTGCACACCATGCCTGGACAGTTCCACAATATCACCGGCAACGAACTCATTGGTCCTGTAATACTCCTCGTCGAAAGGTTCTTCGCTCCAGCTGAGAATAGTCTTCAGCTCATTCACACAACCTATGGCTGCGTGTTCCCTGTCATGGACTTTGCCGTCAAAGCCGACAGCCTTGGTCGATGTCGGTTTTTCCATATTCCATACAAGCCGATGGTCGGTTGCCTGGTATATGCCGCCCGATACGAGAGTATTGCCGCCCATTTCCGCGTTCTTTTCAATGACCAGTACGGTATTGCCATCCTGAGCAGCCTGTGCACCTGCACAGAGACCTGCACCTCCGGCCCCTATGACAACCACATCCCATTCATTCTCCCATGGTTCAGGAACAGGATAATCCACCCTGTTGGTCATGAATGCCGAAAGGTTTGAAACGCCCGCCTGTCTTGCAGCGTCATTGACAGCCGCCTTGATGGCATAACTTGAAAAAGTTGCACCGGAAACACCGTCAACGCCGGTTCCGTTGGCCTTTACAATTTCATGCGGCAAAGACATTGGAACAAGCGCAATGTCACCGATATGCGCTGTCTCATGATGTTCCGTTACCGTTACGCCGGTAACCGAGCTGTCCGAGAAAGTCACACTTGCCTGAACCATGCCGCCGTATCCCCTTCCGGTTCCGATATAGGTACCCGGCATAAAGGCAATTGCGCCGGACTGTGCCACGGGCTGTTTGCCAAGAGCCTGGTCAAGGGCATTATTCACGGCTTCCCTGACGGCATTTGAAGAATATGTAGCACCCGACACGCCATCGACATCGGTGCTCTGAGCCTCAATGATACGGTCAGCGACAGTCTTGTAAGCCGATTTGTACTGGTCATACGTTCTGCCTCCGTCCGTCACACTGATTGACGCTATTTTGTGTCCGCGAATCTGAACGGCAGCCACTATCGGTTCCTCAAAATTCAGCCCCATAGCCGAATACTTGCCATTCTGCCAAACTTTTCCATCGGGCGCCTGCGAACAGGCCGCCAATGCCAATGCCAATACAGGCAAAATCAAGCGATTCCTCATAAGTCAGTATTTTGGTTATTATGCAATCAATGTCCAAGAGCCTGTGCTATGCCATGGTCAACGCCGCTGAATCCCATGAATGCCATAGCGAGCAGACCTGCTGTGACAAGTGCTATTGACATTCCCTGCATGGGCTTCGGTATTCTGACAGTGTCAAGCTGCTCGCGTATGCCTGCAAAGACAATCAGAGCCACGGCGAAACCTATTGCAGTGGCAAGCGCGTAGAATACGCCGGACAGCAGCGAAGGCTCAAGTCCCTGGGCATTGTATGTACCGTTTGCAACCAGAATCGAAACGCCGAGAATGCAGCAGTTGGTCGTGATGAGCGGAAGGAATATGCCGAGTGCCTGATACAGCGAAGGCGACACCTTCTTGAGGATGGTCTCAAGCATCTGGACAAGTCCGGCAATCACCAGAATGAACAATATGGTCTGAAGATACTCCAGACCAAGCGGATTGAGCACCCACATCTGCAGGGCATATGTGACAAGCACAGAAATGACAAGCACGAAAGTCACCGCAATGCCCATGCCGGCGGCAGTCGATATTTTCTTTGACACTCCCAGAAACGGACAGATGCCCAGGAACTGGGAAAGTACAATATTGTTGACGAAAATCGCCGATATGAATATGAGAAGGTATTCCATGGCGGATTATGCTTTTTTGTTTTTGAATGAATTGACAGCCGCAATGAACAGTCCCAGTGTAATGAAGGCGCCCGGAGCCAGAACGAACAGAAGCATATTGCCCGTGGACGGCAGGACCTCTGCGCCGAAAAACGTTCCTTTTCCAAGAAGTTCACGGATGAGACCCAGCAAAGTCAGGGCAAGAGTGAATCCCAGCCCCGTTCCCAGTCCGTCACACAGCGATGCCAGCACGTTGTTCTTTGCCGCGAAGGCCTCGGCACGTCCCAGAATGATGCAGTTCACCACAATAAGGGGAATGAAAATGCCAAGTGTCCTGTACAGTTCAGGCAGATATGCCTGCATCACCATCTGAAGAATAGTCACGAACGATGCTATCACCACTATGTAACAAGGTATTCTCACACCGTCAGGAATAAGGTTCTTGAGCAGTGAGATGAATGCATTCGAGCAGATGAGCACGAACATGGTCGACACGCCCATACCCAGGCCGTTCAGGGCCGATGATGTCGTGGCCAGTGTAGGACACATGCCCAGGAGCAGCACGAACGTGGGGTTCCCCTTGAATATTCCGTCTGTTATCGTCTTGAAATAATTCATGTCTTGCAGAAATTAGGGTTCAATATGAGGCACCGCTTACGGCATCGGCTGCGGTGTATCCGAACAGTTCCTTGAAAGCGGCATTGACAGCGCGCAGGAAAGCCCTTGAAGTTATGGTCGATGCCGTGATGGCGTCAATCTGTCCTCCGTCTCCACTTACGCTCATGACATCTTCGGCCGGATTCATACCTATTATATTATGGTTGCCGGTACTGACCGGAACTCCGAATATCAGGTCGGACAGTTTCGAGCCCGAGGCCCTTCCGGTCTTCCCAGACTGGCGGAACCATTCGTCGGCCTGCGCACCAAGTCCCGGGGTCTCGTTGTGTTCAAGCACCTTGTATCCCAGAATCTCTCCCTCGGTGTCAAAACCGACCATGATTTTCAGGTTGCCTCCAAAGCCGTTCGGGTCTGTCGACTCGACAGCTGTGCCAAGTGTACGGCCGGCCGCATCGGTCACCTTGTGAAAGACGAAACCGTTCCTTTCCTGGGCCGGTGCCACGTTGAACTCGATATCGCGGTCGCCTATAATCACACTTTTAATTCCGTCAGAAACCGTCTGCGCGCTCTTTTGGGCAATCGGTTCCTGTGTAAAACCGTTCACCCATCCCAATAATCCGGCTGCAGCCACCGCAATGGCAGTCAGAACAACAGCCATGTTCAGTCTGTTCGATTCAAGTTTCTTCATTTTACAACCTCCCCGAAATGTTTTGGTCTGCACCAGTTGTTGATTAGCGGAACTATGGCATTCATTATGAGGATGGCAAACGACATTCCTTCGGGGTACGAACCGAAGAGCCTTATCACCACCGTCAGGAAACCTATTCCAATACCATACCACACCATGCCCTTGCGGGTCATGGGCGAAGTCACGTAGTCGGTTGCCATGAAGATCGAGCCCAGCATGAGACCGCCGGACAGCAGGTGTGTGAGCGGGTCGGCATAAACCTCAGGATTGACAAGCCACATGGCACCGGTCAGAACTGCGACCGTAAGCATGATTGTGACCGGTATGTGCCAGGTAATCACCCTGAACGCCAGCAGAATGACGAATCCTATGAGCAGCGCCAGGGCACAAGTTTCTCCGAGTGAACCGCCCGTATTGCCAAGGAACATGTCCATGTACGAAGGCAGGCTGTCATTCTGATAGCCGACAAGTCCCAGCGGAGTGGCTGCCGTAACGGCATCGGTATATGCAAGCATCTGATGCGGAACCGGCCACGAAGTCATTCTTGACGGGAACGAAATGAGCATGAACACACGTCCGACCAGTGCCGGATTGAACGGATTGTTGCCAAGACCGCCGAACACCATCTTTCCGACGCCTATTGCGAACAGAGAGCCCATGACAATCTGGAACAGAGGAATGTTCGAAGGCAGGTTGAATGCAAGCAGGATACCGGTTATTATGGCGCTGCCGTCACCGATGGTGCACCTTTCCCTTTTCAGGAGCCACTTCGAGATGAGCCATTCGAACAGCAGGCATGACGCCACCGACGTGGCGGTGACAATCAGCGCTCCAATGCCGAACAGCAGGACCGATGCAGCCAATGCCGGCACGAGGGCCAGAATTACAAGATGCATATTCCTTTCGACGGAATCTCCGCAGTGGATATGCGGCGATGTGGATATAAACAGATTCTGTGACATCATTTCTTCTTTTTTGACAGACGTATCCAGTCAAGAAGCGGCCTGTGCGAAGGGCACGTTGACTGGCAGCAGCCGCACTCTATGCAGCTCATCACCCATGATTCCCTGGCAACCTCCCAGCGTCCCAGCTCTGCGGCCGTGGCAAGCTTGTACGGCTCAAGCCCCATGGGACATACGCTCACGCACTTCGCGCAGCGTATGCAGTTGCGTTCCTCTTTCCTGGCGGCAGTCTTTTCAGAAAGCAGCAGTATGCCGGACGTCCCCTTTACGACGGGAACATCGGTCCCGAGCAGCGGACGTCCCATCATGGGACCGCCCGACACGATTTTAGCCGTATTCTCCGGCATTCCTCCGGCCTGTTCTATAAGCTGGCCCACAGGAGTGCCCATGCGGACCTTCAGATTGCATGGACGGCTCACGCCTTCACCTGTCACGGTGACAACGCGTTCAATCAGAGGCTTGTTCTTGACGACCGCCTCGTATATTGCAAAGACCGTTCCGACGTTCTGCACCACACAGCCCACATGGGCAGGCAAAGCAGGAGGTGGAGGCACACGCCGGCCGGTTACAGCTTCAATGAGCTGTTTTTCACCGCCCTGCGGATATTTCATTGCAAGAGGCATCACCTCAATGCCGCTTACCATCTGCGTCTTTGTCCGAAGCAGTTCTATGGCATCGGGCTTGTTCTCCTCGATGCCGATTACCGCGCGCTCCACTCCGAGAGTCTTCATGAGAATGCGCACGCCCACGATGATCTGGTCGGGATATTCCAGGATGAGCCTGTGGTCGGCAGTCAGGTAAGGCTCGCATTCAACGGCGTTGACAATGAGGGTGTCTATCCTGCATTCCTGCGGCGGGCATAGCTTGACATGGGTCGGGAAACACGCACCGCCCATTCCGACTATTCCGCATTCCCTGATGCGCTCGATGATTTTCTCATTCGACATGGTCACGTTTATGACCAGATTGTCGGAACGGTCAATGGAAGGCTCCCATTCATCGCCCTCGACGTCTATGAACACCGCCGGCCGGCGCAGACCGGAAGCATCGACAATGCTGTCAATCTTTGAAACCGTACCGGAAACTGAAGAATGGACCGATGCGGACATGGGTCCGTCAGCCTTCGCGATTTGAGTGCCCACACGAACCCTGTCGCCTTTTGACACGCAGGGAACTGCAGGAGCGCCGATATGCTGTGAAAGGGGGAAAACGGCCTGGGACGGCAGACGTGCAGGTTCGATTGCACCTGACGCCGTCAGCTTATTGGATTTCGGATGAATGCCACCCGTTGAAAATGTACGCAATGACATACGATTAACTGTTTTGCTCTATTGGAGAGGAACTCTCATCCCTTCTGGGTGGAAAATTCACGGCGATTATTGAATGCTGCGGGCATTCGCTTTCACACTTGCGGCAGAGACGGCATTTGTCGGGGTTGATGTATGCCAGGTTGTCCTCAAGCGTGATGGCATCGAATGCACATGCCGAAACGCATTTCCCACAGCCTATGCAGGCGACGCTGCACGCCGCCTTCGCTACAGGTCCGCGGTCCCTGTTCATGCAGGACACGTAAATGCGTCTGTCCGCCTTGTTCCTGTTCCTTATTTCAATGATGTTTTTTGGACATTCCCTTGCGCAGGCGCCACACCCGCCGCATTTTTCCTGATCCACCTCGGGCAGGCCGGTTTCCGGATTCATGCGTATTGCATTGAAGCTGCATGCCTTCACGCAGTCCCCCGACCCCAGGCAGCCGTATGAGCAACCCGTTTCTCCGCCGTTCTGCAACGCAGCCACTGCACAGCTGCGCGGCCCGTCATACCTGTTCACCGACGGACGGTTCGCGCAGGAGCCGCTGCAGCGTACAACCGCCACACGGCTGGCCGATTCGGCAATTTCATGACCGGTAATTTCAGCAATGCGCCGCATGACCTCATCCTTGCAGGCAGTACACTTGAGACCCTCCATAGAACTGCTGTCCGCGCATGCCTGAGCGAAGCCTGCGCATCCGGGATAGCCGCATCCTCCGCAATTGGCCCCGGGAAGCAGTTCTTCTATCTGCTTCACCTTGGGGTTCTCCTCCACATGAAATTTCCTTGCCACAGAAAAGAGCACCAGACCTAAAACGAGGCCGGTTATTCCGAGTACAAGGACCGATGTAAAAATTGGTGACATATGCTGTTTTTCAGTTTATTCCGTTATACTGAAAGCGAAATCCTTACCGATTCTGTCCCTGCATACGAACAGCGCCGTCCAATATGCGGCAAGTACCGCCAGCCCAAGCAGGACTGCCGTCTTTTCACTGTTCCAGAGGCTCATCGATGCGGCAATGGTCAGAACTGTCAGGAGCAGAGGCAGTCCGAACGCAAGCAGCACAGCCTTCATGCCCTGCCTTTCGCTGCCGCAGACAGTCACTGCCTGCCCCACCCTGTATTTCTCAGGACTGGCAGTCACGACTTCCACCGTCTTCTCCTTCATTTCAGAAACGCGGCACAGACTTTTCGCCTGACAGCCGCCGCAGGCCGAAACCTGGACTATCTCCACATGTAACCGGTTGCCCTGTATGGACTTTACCGTTCCAGTATGTGATATCCCCTTTTCCACTGCCCTGTTTCCGCTTTTATCAGTTTACAAAAGTAAAATATTAAATGGTGAATACCCACTTGACAGACCAATTTTATTCGGGAATTTATCAACAGAAGACCCAAGTGAAAATATTATGGGAGAAAGTTGCCGGAATAAAGCAAAAAGAGTAATTTTGCGGCGCCGTTACGAGTTGACGGCTGTTCAAATCATTTTTCAATCAATAAAAACAAAAAACTTATGGCAGCAAAGATCAGATTGCAGAGACACGGCCACAAGGCTTATGCTTTCTATTCAATCGTTATTGCAGACACCAGAGCTCCACGTGATGGAAAGTTTATTGAGAAGATTGGTACTTACAATCCCAACACCAATCCTGCTACAGTAGATTTGAATTTCGAAAGAGCACTGTATTGGGTAAACGTCGGTGCAGAACCCACAGACACAGCACGCAACATCCTCTCACGCGAAGGCGTGTACATGATGAAGCACCTTCAGGGCGGTGTCAGGAAGGGCGCATTTGACGAAGCCGCAGCTCAGGCCAAGTTCGATGCCTGGAAGCAGGCCAAGGAAAGTTCACTCAAGGCTATCGCCGTAAAGGACGAACAGACAAAGCGTGAACTTGGCAAGGCTAAGCTTGAGGCTGAGAAGAAGGTAAACGAAGCTATCGCTGAAAAGGTAGCCGCCAAGAAGGCTGAAGCAGCAGCTGCAGCAGCCGAGGCAGCCGCCCAGGCAGAACAGGCTGAACAGGCTGAACAGGCCGCTCAGGAAGCCGAGGCTCCCGCACAGGAAGAGGCTCCTGCTGAAGCATAAGCCCAACCTCCAAAACATCAAAGAGGCCGACCGGAAAGCAATTTTCGGCCGGTCTCTTTTTGATTACTCAAGAAGCCAGGATGTATCCATAAATGCAAGACGACGGGAAATCCAATCCTTAAGATTTGAAATCTCCTCCTCATAGCTGCTTACATGATTCTCCATAAATACCGAAAAGACTCCGCCGCCAGGATACTCATCCGTTTTTAGCAGGTGAAATGCCTCAAGATGACGGTCCTTTGCCTCATCAACCATAGCCGCGTATGAATCAATGAATGCGAACAGAGACTTCTCGCTGAGAACAGTCCTGCGAAGTTCAGTATAACGCTGTTTTACAAGATTAAGAAAATACCCGTCTGAAACCAACTGTTTCCAGAACATAGGAATCATACCCTGCTGACGTCCCTCGTAATCCCAATAGTCAATCACATTGTTACTGCTGAAATTCACATTGCCCATAGTGAAATTATGATCCCACACCGGACCGGCAAAGAATGTCCCTTCTTCACTCCCGCTCCGTTCTCTGACTTTGTAGAAATACGATGATGAATAATAGCCGTCTGCATTATGCATGAATTCGGAATGAATCAAATAATCCACAAATGATTCCACGTTTATATACTTACGGTAACCGCGCACGGCATCGTTCCAATAATCACTGGCAAACATATTCTCCAATGAATCAACAAAAGCGTGGATATATTCCTGCTGTTGGGCTGTTATGTTCTTTTTTTTGGGATAATCGATTGTCCAGACAATTTCGTCAGGCACATCCCAATCTCCAAGTCCGCCTTCATTTCTTTTGCCCCATCCGGGTATTCCGCGTTGCTTTGATTCAAAGGTATTGTCTTCTTCTGTATATTTGTTCACGGATACAATGTATCCACCCGTTACATCAAGTCCGGCATTGTCATAATCGGCCAGTTTGTTGATATTCAATCTGTGCTTGCCTATTTTAATCTTTTCCTGCAACAGATAAACACCGTTGTATCTGCCATTCAGCACAACCTCGACTGTTCGGGTACGCGGAGCCCAGTGCCCCATCTTTTCCCATAAATCCGATGCCAGCGCATCACGCATAAGTGAGATGTCCGTAACCGTATTGACCAGCACCCAGTCATGCTCGGATGGAAGTCCTATCAATTCCGTGTTGTATTCTTTGCCTTTGGCATCGACTGTGGAAAAGCTGTATTTCTGCTGCTCCATGAACCTGGACGATGTACCGCGCAGCTTTATCCTGATGTTTCCGTCATAATCCAGCGGCTGACCGGAAATGTCGTTGAATCCGCCTTCCGGATTTGAGATTATTTTCATGGAGGCGGTAATCTTTTCGTCTGCAATACTGTCATGTTCAGGTGTTTCAATAAAAATAACAGGCACTGCTTTGGAATTTTTCACATTATCCCCCATATCAAGCTCATCAGAACACGCAGAGACAGCAAAGACGGAAACTGCCAACAAACCGAATCTGTAAAATACATTTTTCATATTGACCAATGCTGAAGGTTATTGCTGCAAATATATATTATTCAGCATATTTTCTTTACCTTCGCACCCCAAAATACATTTTGATGGCACAGACTACTGACGACAAGAAGATCATCTTCTCAATGGTTGGCGTAAGCAAGGCTTTCCAGAACAACCGCCAGGTCCTGAAGGACATTTACCTTTCTTTCTTTTACGGAGCGAAAATCGGCATCATAGGCCTTAACGGTTCCGGTAAATCGACACTGCTCAAAATCATTGCCGGAATAGAGAAAAGCTATCAGGGGCAGGTGGTTTTCTCACCGGGATACAGCGTGGGATACCTGCCTCAGGAGCCGCAGCTTGACCCCGAAAAGACCGTCAAGGAATCGGTCATGGAGGGCGTCCAGCAGATTTACGACGCCCTGAACGAGTATGACGAGGTGAACCACAAGTTCGAACTGCCGGAATACTATGAGAATCAGGACAAGATGGATGCCCTGATGGCACGCCAGGCCGAACTTCAGGATATAATTGACGCGACCGATGCATGGAACATAGACAACCGCCTGGAGCAGGCCATGGATGCACTGCGCTGTCCGCCCGAGGACCAGAAATGCGGAGTGCTGTCAGGCGGCGAACGCCGCCGTGTGGCACTGTGCCGTCTGCTTCTGCAGAAGCCCGACATTCTGCTGCTTGACGAGCCTACAAACCATCTTGACGCGGAAAGCATAGGCTGGCTGGAGCAGCATCTGAACCAGTACGCTGGCACTGTAATAGCAGTGACCCACGACCGTTACTTCCTGGACAACGTGGCCGGATGGATACTTGAGCTTGACCGCGGTGAAGGCATTCCCTGGAAAGGCAACTACTCAAGCTGGCTGGAACAGAAGTCGCAGCGTCTGGCCATGGAGGAGAAGCAGGCCTCGAAGCGCCGCAAGACACTGGAACGCGAGCTCGAATGGGTGCGCATGGCGCCTAAGGCACGCCAGGCCAAGGGCAAGGCACGTCTGAACTCCTACGACAAGCTTATGAACGAAGACGTAAAGGCCAAGGAGGAGAAACTTGAAATATTCATACCGAACGGTCCCCGTCTGGGTAACAAGGTCATAGAGGCCAAGGGCGTCCAGAAGGCATTCGGAGACAAACTGCTGTTCGACGATCTGAACTTCTCGCTGCCGCCAAACGGCATTGTAGGTGTGATAGGTCCTAACGGCGCCGGAAAGACCACTCTTTTCCGCCTTATCATGGGACTGGAAAAGGTTGATAAGGGCAGTTTCGACATAGGCGAGACAGTAAAAATCGCATACGTTGACCAGCAGCACAAGGACATCGACCCCGAAAAGAGCGTATATCAGGTGGTGAGCGGAGGCAACGAACTCATACGCATGGGCGGACGTGACGTGAACGCCCGCGCCTACCTTGGCCGCTTCAACTTTACCGGTGCGGACCAGGAGAAGAAATGCGGAATGCTTTCCGGCGGTGAGCGCAACCGTCTGCAGCTGGCCATGGCACTGAAGGAGGAAGGCAACGTGCTGCTGCTTGACGAGCCCACCAACGACATTGACGTGAACACCCTGCGCGCACTCGAGGAAGGTCTTGACGACTTTGCCGGATGCGCAGTGGTTGTAAGTCACGACCGATGGTTCCTGGACCGCATCTGCACCCATATCCTTTCATTTGAAGGTGACAGCAAGGTGGTGTTCTACGAAGGCTCGTACAGCGAATACGAGCAGTACAAGATTGCCCAGCTCGGCTACGAAGAACCAAAACGCATACATTACCGCAAACTGCAATAAAACACAACATTACCATGTCAGAATTCAAATCATTCCTTGAAAGGAAGAACATTATCGTTTCAGGAAAGCGCTACGGGGTCGATGCCCTTGGCGCAATGGCCCAGGGACTGTTCGCGTCTCTGCTCATAGGTACAATCATTTCAACAATTGGCGAACAGACAGGACTGCCCTGGCTTGTTGAAGTCGGGAACTTTGCAAAAAGCATGGCCGGTCCCGCAATGGCGGCTTCAATCGCTCTGGCGTTGAAGGCTCCCGCACTTGTACTGTTCTCAATGCTTGCCGTAGGTGCCGCTGCAAACAAACTTGGCGGAGCAGGCGGACCTCTTGCCGTCTATTTCATCACCATTTTCGCCACCGAATTCGGAAAGGCGGTCTCAAAGGAAACCAAGATTGACATTCTTGTCACCCCGCTTGTAACCATAGGTATCGGAGTGGGACTTGCTTACTGGTGGGCTCCGGGCATAGGAGCTGCTGCAAGCTGGATTGGCAAAATAATAATGTGGGCCACCACACGCCAGCCTCTGCTCATGGGCATTGTGGTGTCAGTCGTCGTGGGTATGGCCCTGACCCTTCCCATCAGCTCTGCGGCAATCTGCGCAGCCCTGAGCCTTACCGGACTTGCAGGAGGTGCCGCCGTTGCCGGATGCTGTGCACAGATGGTCGGTTTCGCCGTTCTCAGTTTCAAGGAGAACCGCTGGAACGGAATTGTGTCACAGGGTATAGGAACCAGCATGCTCCAGATGGGCAACATTGTAAAGAATCCAAGGATATGGATTGCGCCCACGGTCGTATCGGCCATTACCGGACCGCTTGCAACCTGCGTCTTCCATCTTGAAATGAACGGTCCGGCCATTGCATCGGGCATGGGAACCTGCGGTCTGGTAGGTCCTATCGGCGTATATACAGGCTGGATGAGCGAAATTGCGGCAGGTACCCGTATAGCCGTCACAGGCATGGACTGGACCGGCCTGATTCTCATAGCCGTTGTCCTGCCTGCCGTTCTGACTCCCATTCTGGGACATTTCCTGCGCAAGGCAGGCTGGATAAAGCCCGGTGACCTTAGCCTGGACTGATGGACAAGTACAGAAAGAGATACATGGTGACCAGTGCCCAGATGGACGCTGACTTCAGGCTGTCGGCACGCGGCATTGCACAGCTGTTCCAGGATTGTTTCGCATCGTACATGGCCACATACAGGTGCGCCGCATTCGACCTGAGGGAAAGAAGCATGATGTGGATAATTTCCGACTTCACGTTCGGCATTGCCGGACCGCTTCCGCTATGGGGCGACAGCATGGACATAGAACTGTGGCTGCCCGACGAACCTGAATTCAAGGTTCCATGCGACTACCGGTTCATCAGGAACGGCCGCACGGTCATTGAAGGCACAAGCAACTGGGCCATTCTTGACATTGCGACACGCCAGCCCGTTCCGGCACGCAGCATTCTTGAAAGGCAGCAGATAATATGCGAGCATGCCGTTGAAAGGCGCCGTCCCCGTTTCACCTTTCCTAGTGTGGAACCGCAGGTGTACGAGCATCTGACCAACAGCAGCGACACCGACTTCAACAGTCACATAAGCAATCTCACCTACCTGACAGTAGCCCTGGACGCTCTGCCGGTCGAGTACGTGAAAAGCCATTGCATTGCCCGCATAAGCATGAGATTCCTTCACGAGAGTTTCCTTGGAGACAGGCTCAGGGTCATGTTCGCCGAAAACGGCACCGGCACGGATTCGTGGTCCTTCAGGATGGAGAACGGCAGGAACGAAACATGCTGCCAGGCCTGCATTGAGTTCAGCGGAAGCGCAGGCGCGTCATTCGGCAGCGACAGTGAAATAAGAAAACAGCCCACGGTATAGGAAACTCATGGCACAGGAAAGCTTCCTCCAGATAGACGGTCTCTGCAAGTCGTTCGGCGACAGGGTCATTTTTGACGGGCTTACCCTGAGCATAGCCCAGGGTGAAAAAGTCGGTCTGATAGCCCGGAACGGACAGGGCAAGAGCACCCTGCTGGACGTGATAGCCGGAAATGCCGACTACCGTAGCGGCAGCATAACATTCAGACGTGACATAAAGATTGCCTATCTGGTCCAGTCTCCCGTATTTGCCAAAGGTTCCGCAGTCCTTGAAGCGTGTTGCCCATCGGCCGATGAAGAACTGCGCCTCAAGGCCCGACAGTTGCTTACAAAACTGGAGATAACCGATTTCGAGAAGCCCGTTGACCAGTTGTCGGGCGGACAGGCCAAGCGTGTGGCACTTGCACAGGCACTCATGTCCGAACCTGATTTCCTTATTCTGGACGAGCCCACGAACCATCTTGATGTAGAAGTGACGGAATGGCTTGAGGAATATCTTACAGCCAGCCGTCTCACACTGCTCATGGTGACCCACGACCGGTACCTTCTGGACCGCGTCTGCAACAGGATCATCGAGATAGACGACTTCCGTGCATATTCATACAGCGGCAACTACAGCTACTACCTGGAGAAACGTCAGGAGCGCCTTGATGCCGAATCGTCACAGCGCGAAAGCGACCTTAACCTGTACCGTCACGAACTGGACTGGATGCGCCGCATGCCATGTGCGCGCGGAGGCAAGGCCCGCTACCGCAAAGAGTCGTTCCATGACCTTGAAGAGCGTCTGCAGCACCGCCGCGACGAGCGCAGCGTATCACTTGACGTAAAGGCATCGTACATAGGCAAGAAAATATTCGAACTTGAGCATGTCAGCAAGGCTTTCGGCGACAAGGTCATACTGAAGGATTTCAGCTACATTTTCACCAAAATGGAGAAGGTTGGCATTGTGGGCGAAAACGGAGTCGGCAAATCGACCTTCCTGAAGATGCTGCTTGACATCATCCAGCCCGACAGCGGCCGTATTGACCGCGGCACGACACTCAGGATAGGCTACTACGCGCAGGAAGGCCTGGCTTTTCCAGAAGACGCGCGCGTGATTGACGTTGTCACGGCCATTGCCGACCACATTGAGCTTGATGACGGCAGGCGCATGTCAGCCGGCCAGTTCCTGCAGAAGTTCCTGTTCCCGCCAAAGACACAGTACAGTTACGTAAGCAAGCTGTCAGGAGGCGAACGCCGCCGGCTGTACCTGTGCACCATACTTATGCGCAGTCCCAATTTCCTTATCCTTGACGAGCCCACCAACGACCTTGACATAATGACGCTCCAGGTTCTCGAGGAGTACATTGCACAGTTCAAGGGCTGCGTCATTGCAGTCTCCCATGACCGGTACTTCATGGACAAGATTGCACAGCACCTGTTCGTATTTGAGGGCAACGGCAAAATAACCGACTTCCCGTCATCGTACAGCGACTATATGGAATACAAGGTGCTCAAGGAGGACCAGGAAAAGGCCGATGCCCAGGCCGCCAAGCCAAAACAGGCCGTCCAGCAGCCCAAGCCGTCAAATCCGGCAAAGCTCAGTTTCAAGGAGAAACGCGAGATGGAGCAGATTGAGGCAGAGCTGCAGCAACTGGAACAGGAAAAGGCCCGACTTGAAGAAGCCCTGAACAGCGGCACCCTGCCCTACGACCAGCTTCAGGAAAAATCGGCCCGCATAGGCCAGATCATTGACCGCACCGACGAAATCACCCTACGCTGGCTCGAACTGAGCGAAAAGAACTAGGATTCTACAAAAGCGATACCTCGCTAAGGCGTGCGGCAAGAGCATGCAGGCCATTTTCAATCATCTGTCTCTGGGCATTTGAAGCGTATGCTCCTTTTTTCTTGTAATAACGTAACTGCGATGAGTTTACGCCCAGATAATTTGCCAGTTTGGACATGTTAAGCCAGTCAAACTCACAAAGAAATGCAGAAAGATCATAAATGAAATTCACTTTGATTTGATCAGGAAGCGGATGTTCAATGCCTTCCGCATCACATTCCTCAATAGCCTCGTCTATACTTTTCATGAAATCGTCTTTGGCTTCCTGCGCAGTATTGCCATAACCGCCAAGAAAGCTCACACCTATTTTTGCATCGGAGTAAACGGAAAACAAACCGTCATTACTCATCTCTATTGTCGCTTTTATTATCATATTCCTATATTTTGATGCCAGCCTGTTTCACTTCCTTCGATGTATGTCTGGGAATAATCAGTATATCTCCGGAAGGAGTCTTCCATTTATCGTGGTTTCCTCCGCTTTTCCAATAATAACATCCGTGTTGTTTCAACAACCGAATCAATTCCGATGTTTTCATGATATTGAATATAACAGCCACAAATATAACACAAATTCGTATTATATTACGAATTCGTATTATAATCAATAACCATTATTTTATTTTTTTGCAGGATATTGAGATTTATTCATATATTTGCAATTGTTCAGTTAGCCAAATATCCATATTCCTGGAATTACCGATTCGTTTGGATTGGCTATAGGAAATGGGTAAAGGGTTAGGTGAGCTAAAAACATACTGAAGACGTTACTTGACGTTTATCTTCTGTCATCAAACTTGGCAATTTGAATTCTACAGAAAGAAACGGCAATGGGAGCGTCCACTAGTGATGACTATCCGGTCATCTGCGTCTTTATTTTGACGTGGAGTAACTGTATATCATCCCTGACGTGGGCTAGCTGCCTTGCTTATCTCTGTAGAAGGCAGCCAAGGCCTGATGATGGGGTAAGCAACGGTATTACTCCCACGTCTTTTTTATTCATATAGAGTTCATATGGGAGTCTTGAACTATTAGTGACATATGAAATCTATTAAAATTGGTCGATCTCACAGCAATGACACCATTATTAATGATGCAGTTGTTTCTTCTTCTCATGCTATCATAACGGTTTCGGATAAAGATGAAGCCTATATAGAAGATCTTGGCTCAAAAAATGGAACATATGTAAATGGCACCAGAATTTCTCAAAAAACGAAATTATCATCTTCTTCAGTTGTCGTTTTAGGCAATCATTCTATTGATTGGAAAGAGATTATTCGCACATATAAGCCGAAAATCAATAAGCCTCAGATAAGTTTTCCAACAGACATAGTTGATAAGAAACTCATTGGACGGAATCCTAGTTCCCAAGTTCGGTTCTCTTTTGACGATGTGTCAGACAAGCACGCCTATATATGTAAAAAATCTGATGGTTCGATTATTATTATTGACAATCTATCCACAAACGGAACCTTTGTAAATGGCGAGAAAGTAACGATGCCACGAGAACTTAAAAAAGGTGACATCGTAGTAATTTCAAACAGACATCCTTTTAATTGGGAAGCAATATACTCACCGAAAACCACATTCGAATATAGGCACTTAGCCATTGCATTCGCCATGGTAGCCATTATTGTTCTGTTATGCGTCTTTATACCTTGGAATACATTATTTGGAAAAAGTTGGACTAAGGTTTATGCTGAACATAAAAATGATGTTGTTCTTGTTTACGTAAAATCAGCATTCGTGTCAAAAGTCCAAGGTCATCTCTTGAGCGCATACCTTGATGGATATGATGAATTAGACTATTGTACGGTCAATGAAGAGGGCAAAGTCATATCCGGCATTTCAAGAGGTTCTGGAACTGGATTCTTTATTTCAAACGATGGAAAGTTTCTTACTAACAGGCATGTCGTTGAAAATATATTCGAGGCAAAGGAAAATTGCGAAATTGTTAAACGGGCGGTGCAATCTGTTTTAGTTGAAAATGGATTGAATAGTCTTGCTGCTGATGTTGACGTTGAGTATGAAATACTCAGTATTGGTATTGTACAAAATGACACTTATATCGACAATGAGAGCAATCTTATTCCTTGTACACTTATACGCATGAGTGACAATGAAGAGTTGGATGTCGCTTTGCTTCAAACCAACAACAAAAAGATTCCCACAGGTTCTTCGTTTGTCGATTTATCAAAATCAATACCAACAGAAAAACTGACTATTGGAACTGAGATTTGTACAATAGGATTTCCACAATCCTTCATAATAGGACAAACATCCGTTGGTCTTGAAGCAAACAATCAAAGTGGAGAAATCACACAAGAGCGCGGAACTTACCAATATGGACATAATATCACAATACATCAAGGAGCCAGCGGATCTCCAGTGTATGATAAAAAAGGACGTTTTTCGGGGATAATTGTTTCTGGATTCCTTGGAATTTCTCAAGGCTACAACCATGCAATTCAGCCTAAACCTGTAGTTGATTTTGTCGGAATATAACGCTCATGTATTTTTAAAATAATTAAACAAATATGGCAACTAAAAAATGTATCAACGGACATCTTTATGATCCGGCTATCTATGGCGACAACTGCCCTTTCTGCCCATCTTCCAGTGGAGCGACAAAGGTAAATTCCGAAAACGAAGAAGAGAGTGGCACTCGTGTGCTAAATGGTGAAGAGCCCACAAGGCCTACAGAAACTGTCGGATTTGAAGGAAACGAATCTTCCGGTGGTGCGACTGTAATACGCCATGTCGGCGGGCACACAACAGGAGAGACAGGATTAAGCGAAAATCGTCGTCTTGTCGGTCTTCTTGTCTCTTATAGTGCAGTGCCTACAGGAGAGGTTTATAAGGTATTTGAAGGACGCACTACAATAGGTCGGGACAGGACATGTGACATACCTTTTCCAAATGATAGCCACATGTCAGCGAAACATTTGCTTATTCAATATGTGGAAGCTAAAGGCTGTTTCAGAGCACAAGAGTTTGACAAAGGTTCTGCAAATGGCAGCTATGTTAATGGCCAGGTATATGTTCTTGGCGATGTGATTGACCTAAAGGACAAAGATGTGATTGTTATTGGTGGAACTAAGTTCGTTTTCCTTGAAATACCGGAATTTTAATAAAACAAAGATGGAGCAATTTAATTATTGTCTTGTCGTAGGGCAAACCGATGTCGGAAGAAAACGTGCCGCCAACGAAGATAATATGGGCAATGCCATAACACAAAACGGTTTGGTCTCCGTTGTCTGCGATGGTATGGGAGGCCACGTCGGTGGTGCAACGGCATCTAGAATAGCCGTTGATGCGATTCTTGAGAACCTTAAAGGTAGTTACTATGAAGACCCAAGAATAGCTATCGGTGAATCAATAGATATAGCCAACAGAGCCATTTTGAATGAAGCATCTGCTCGACCTGAATTATCTGGAATGGGTTCTACTTGTGTTCTTCTGATTGTACGGAATGGGAAAGTATATATTGGCCACGTTGGGGACAGTAGGATATATCTGATACGTTCCAAGAGAATAATTCAGTTGACCAAGGACCATTCATATGTCCAAATGCTTGTTGACAGAAGAGAAATCACAAAAGAACAAGCTGAACATCATCCAAGGAAAAACGAAATCACAAATGCTTTGGGAATTCCGAATATGTCTCCGGCAACTGTGGCAGATGATGCTATTATTCCCGAAGCCGGTGACTGCTTTATTCTATGTTCCGATGGCCTGAGCGGAATGGTTTCGGACGAAGTCATCAATAAAGTGGTCAGTAGGCAAAGTGAATTGAGTGCACAAGCACGAGTCGATCGCCTCATTTCTATTGCCAATGAGAATGGTGGTGTTGACAACATTACCGCTCAAATGGTGGAGTTTACAATTACACCGGGATTTAATAAGCCGGAAAAAAAGATTCCGTTATGGCTGAAAATTTTGATACCGACAGTTGCACTGATGATGGCAGGACTCGGTTTATATTTCCTGATAAATCACAATAAAGATGTCAAGGAAGAAGCCGAAGATAAAGCTTCCCAAGTTCAAACGATTGATAATCCAACGGATGTCCATATTCCTGATGCTATAGTATTCAAAGCCAAAGAAGAATTTGTTACCATTGAATTTGGTGAGTCGTCAATAGTATTTAAACATAACGGGAAACAAATTATTACTGAGAATAACACATCATTTAATCCTGATTCGCTGAAAGTTAATTCGCCTGATATTGATATAGTGCTTAAGGGTAAAAACAGAGTTTTGAAATTCACAGACAATTACCCTGGGGAAATGGTGATTGCTGAAGTTTCATCTAATGAACCGCGTAAGATTTATAGATTCTATATCCCCGTTTCTAAAAGCCTTGAGTCAAATCCTATTCAGATCCCTAAAAAAGAGGAACCAACAGCAGGGGGAACACCAGCCATTAAAAATGTTCCTGTCGGTAAACATGAGATAATCAAAATCGAGCTTGGAGAGTATGCTTTAACGGATGGTGAAAAAATCCTTTTTGGCTATTCTGCAAAACCTTATATGAATATAAATAGAGGGAAAGATATCCCTGAAGTGAATGACAAACTTGACCACATTATACTGGACGAAGTCAAAGATGCTGAAATTGTATTTGATGACAAGTTGTGGACCAAGAATTTCAATTCAGAAACGAAGCAATTGTCTTTCGTATATAATAAGAGGGAGCACAATAAGCGTGTTAAGTGTAAATTCGTTATCCCTTGTGTCAAAAAGGGCTCCAAGGATGAAGTGGTGTTGGAAATAACCCTAACTGTTATTGGTGAAAAAGAGGAAAAAGAGGTAAAAGAAGAGACGCCATACAATGGACAACAAGAGCCTAAGGATAGTATTCCTCAAGACTCTACCATGATTACAATATAGCACATTTTCACTAAAATTATGAGTGGGTATTCAATAATCCGAGAAATTGGGAAAGGTGGAATGGGCTCCGTATTTGAAGCGAGGTCTCAATCCGGTGAGCGTGTCGCTCTAAAAATGATGAGTGCAAAAGCCGCCGCTTATCCGGACTATAAAGAGATGTTTGATCATGAGGTACATTCTTTAAGAAAGTTATCACATCCTTCTATAGTCAACATTGTCGGTGAGCCATTTTCCGATTCGACAGGCAATTTATATTTGCCGATGGAATATATTGAAGGAAAAACAATCTCCCAAATAGTCCAAGATCCAGCCCATGGCCCTTACAAAGAAGACGAGGCATTGAGGATTTTTGATCAATTGCTCGACGTTTTCAGTTACATCCACAGAAATGCCTGTATCCACAGGGATGTAAAGCCATCGAATGTTATGATTCACCCCAATGGCACTGTCTGTGTAATCGATTTTGGAATAGCCAAAGATAGCAAGACAAGCACGGGGAAAACCATTGGCAGAGTTGTCGGAACCGATGGATATATGAGTCCTGAGCAAGCAAATGGATTGAACATTGACCATAGGACTGACATATATTCATTGGGATGCCTACTTCATTATATGTTGTCCGGCACACATGCTATTACGAAGAAATCTAACGATTATGAGACGATCTGTGCGATTCTGGATAACGAATTCCCACTTCTCTCAGATAGGGGAATCAAGGTATCTAAGCGAACGCAGGACGCAATACTTAAGGCTGTGAACAAGAATATGATGTTCAGGTTTCAAACGGCCGAAGATTTCAAATACGCATTACAGTCCTCATTGTCTCCTGATCAATATGTGGTGACAGTTGGCCGTTCCGGATGTGATATCAATATGCATGGAGAATATGTAAGCAAGCGTCATCTAGACTTGATATTTACAATCCAAACCGGTTCTACTCGTGTTGTAATAAGAGATAGAAGTACTAATGGAACCGGGGTTGATGGACGATTGGTAAAACAATCATCTTTTGAGTTTTCTTATGGGATACAGACTACAACTTTCCCTGTCATTATGCTTGCGGGTTTACCTGAGTACACTCTTGACTGGGATGAAATTAAGACGGTTCTTTTCGAGAAGATGGGTCGTCCCACAACAGTTCTTCCGCCAGAAGGAAATGGGGAACTTCCCCCTCCTCCTCTTCCACCAACTGTGATTGATGAAATGACGATTGGCTACGGCATATTATCATTTATAATCCCAATCGTTGGATGGATTCTGGGCAGCAAATGGAGGATTTCATTCCCCAAAAAATCCAAGATGGCCAACAAGTTAGCATGGTACGGATTCCTCTTTAATCTGTTCTCTCTATTCCTTTCTAAGATAATCAATTAGCTTCATATGAAAACTATTACAATTGGGAAATTGAATTGCGACATAATAATACAGGATAATTATGTCAGCCGTAAACATGCCGAGATATCCCTTATTGATGGACAGTATGTTTATCGAGATTTAAGCAAAAATGGCACAACCATTAATGGGCGTGTATATCATAACGAAAAAGTCGTCATTGCACCTGGAACACCTATATTTTTAGCCAATAAGGTGCCTCTACCTTGGCCTCAGGTATTGATGCTCCTTCCAAATTCGGCCATTAAAGTTAATAATAACAACTGCATAGATGAAAGTACAGTCCCTCAACCCAGACCTCAAGATGACAGCATCGGCGCTGGATGGGGGGTACTGTCATTTGTTTTCCCAATTGTTGGTTTCATACTCTATTTTGTTTGGAAAGATTCTGAACACAACAAAGCGAAACAGGCGGCAAACATTGCTTGGATCAGTATTGCTATCAGCTTTGTAATAGGATTTATCGGTGGTTTAGCCGGAGCTCTTTAATAAGATTAAATACGAGATGTTATGATAGGAAAGGAAATTCTTAATTACAAAATTACCTCTCTCATTGGAAAGGGAGGAATGGGAAGTGTATATTTGGCCCAAAACAAATATATACAGCAACAAAAAGTTGCAATCAAAATCATTAATGCAAATATGATTAATGATTTTACACGTCAAACTTTTGCAAAAGAAGCTGATAAACTGGCGCGACTCAATCATCCAAATATTATTCACTTCATCAACTATCATATTGATGATGAGGGTAATATATACTTGATTATGGAGTATGCTGATGGATATAGTTTGGAAGACTACATTAAAAACGTCTCTGGGCTCATCGTTGAAGAGAAAATCTGTTCGTTCTTTGAGCCGCTGCTTGACGCATTCGATTATGCACATAAGAACAACATTATTCACAAGGATATAAAGCCAGCGAACATTATTATTACAAAAGAAGGGACTCCTAAAATACTTGATTTCGGAATATCGGAACTTTTGAGTGAGAATGGATCCGATGCTGAAAAGGATGTGATAATGGGTACACCTTCATATATGAGCCCTGAGCAGGTTAAGGGATTATGCTTAGATCAGCGCTCTGACATATATTCACTTGGCGTTCTTCTACACCAGATGCTTACGGGCAATCCACCATATGATACAACTACTCTGACAGAGCATGAAATCTACAAGCACGTTGTTGATGATGAACTTCCGAGAATGAAAGCATACTACAAGTATGTTTCTGATAAGGTTCAAGCAATTGTTGACAAAGCAACAAATAAAAAACCAGAAGCACGATATGCTTCTTGTGCGGATTTTAAGAAGGCGCTACATAACGCTATTTACCCGCCAAAAGTATCGAAATGGGCGAAAATCAGCATTGCGTCAGCAGCTGCTATTATAGTTGGTCTCAGTATATTCATTTGGGATTATAATAGAGTAAAAGTCTCTTATTATAAGGATTATGCAGAGCAATGGAGCATACCACAAGGTATTGGAAAAATATCAGGTTCGGAGAGAAGTCATACCCATAGAATGTATCGGTTCGAATCGAAGCACTACAAACTCCAGAGGGTTTCTCATGTGAATAGTATAGGCACAATTATTCCAGATGGAGAATCTGAAAGATATGAGCGGCCTCTTGATATGATATTCTATTATAACGATGATAATCGTCTGAATCGCATTAAGGTTCGAGACCATAATGGACAGGTTCTTTATATTAAGTCATTTAATGAAAAGCTGAATACCGTCATCTTTCAATTCGATGATGAATACGGCACAGAAAAGACAATAGGAAGCCAAACAGTCGGCTATACTCATGCCTTCGATGAAAATCAAGACAAGAGCAAAATATCCAGATACCTTCTCGAATACGATGATAAAGGCTTTATAAAAACTCTACGATATGCTGGATTCCAAAACATAATTGTCGGTGATGCAGATGGAATATATGGGAAACAGTATGTTCGCGATAGCAAGGGTCGAGTAATAGAGGAATCATATCTAGCATTCGATGGCTCACCTAAAGCCACCAAATGGGGTATGGGTAAGAAACTGTTCTCTTACGATGATGATGATAATTGGATTTGCTCCAGGTATCAGACAATCGATGGTGAACCATGTTTAGACGATTCGGATGGAACGGGTATGTGTGAAAATGAATATGATAAATATGGAAATGCGATTGCTCAATATTTCAAAAACGCAGATGGTCACCTTATGATCACTGGGAAACAAGGAACAGCAGGAGTTAAGACGGAATATGATGAACACGGATATATTTTCAAACAGTCTTTTATTGGGATTGATGGTAATATAGAATTTTCCGCAAAACAAGGATTTGCATCTTGTATTACAGAATGTGACGAGAATGGGTTCTTCAACAAAATGGAATTTCTGGATGCTTCAGGAAACCTTTGCCTTACGGATAACGGCAACTCCAGCGTGAAAATGGTCAACGATTCCAAAGGAAATGAACTGGAAAGATGGTTTTATAATTTAAATGGAGAGTTAGTACTCAATTCGGAAGGATATGCGGGAATTAAAAGTGAATATGATTCATTGGGACATCCAATTAAAACCACTTTCTATGGAACAGATGGCGAACCTTGTGAATTATCCTCAGGATATGCTGGATGGATGTGCGAATACGATAAAATGGGAAATGTTATCAAGCAATCATATCTTGACGCACAAATGCTTCCCACACAAGATGAAAACGGTATTTGTTTATTTACTATGGAAAGGGACTTACGTGGTAATGTTACAAAATATCTGTTTTATAACGAAAAAGGTGAGCCAACATTGAGCCGTGAAGGTATTGCCGGTATGGAATTCTCCTACAACGATGGAGGAAATGAAATTGAACGTCGCTTCTTCAACATAAAAGGGGAACCAACCAAAGGGTATTTGGGATATGCTAGAAGAACCCATACATATGATGAAATGGGACACGAATTAAGTGACAGGTATTATGGACTGGATGGAAACCTAATCCTTGTTGATGGCATTGCTGGTACCGATTATAAGGTTGACAGCCATGGCAATATTGTAGAAGATATGCCTGTAGGATTAGACCAGAAGCTTGCATCAGGAAGATTATTAGCACGTTATAAGTACGATAACAAGGACAACATTATTGAGTACGCTTTGTTCAACGCATCAGAACAACCAGCGACAAATAGTTATAACTATCATAAGTATTCACAGAAATTCAACTCCAGAAACCAATGTATTGAAATCTGTTATTACAATACCAAGGGAGAACTTACTAACTATAATAATTACAATTATTGCATTCAGCGGACAGAATATAATGAAAAAGGCCAATCAACAAGGATATCATATTTTGACAAAAACAACAATCCCGCTGTTTACTATGGAGATAATGATGGTGGTTATTCAAGCCTATCATCCGAATATGACAATTACGGTAGAGTAGTACGTCAGTTCTTCTTTGACAAAAACGGTGCCCCTACGGATCCCAAAATAATGGTGCCTGAAGGAGCCGTTCAATATGATAAACGTGGAAATCAAATTTATCTTGCATCTCTTGATGGGAATGGTAATCTGATAATGAACCCTAAAACGGGATGGTCCTTCGTCAAGAGCGAATATGATAATCATGACAACCTTTTATGGTCTGCCTATTTTAATGACAAGGAAAAGCCAATACGTAGCAAAGATGGATATCATAAGATTGTGTACACTTATACCGATGCTGATATGCCGGAGAGCGAGTCATATTATGACACCGATGGTAACGCTATGATTGTAAATGGCTATCATAAAGAACAATATAAGTATAATGATAACCAACAATGCATTGAGATACAATACCTTGGCACGAAGGGAGGGCAAGTGAATAATGCATATGGATTCTCAAAAATAGTTTTCACCTACAATAGTGATCAGACGAAACGAGATAGGAGGCGTTTCAATGCTTCCGGGACAATGCTGCTTCAGGAACAGTATATAAATGGGGAGTGGGTCGCTATTAAGAATTGGCAGAAAGATGTTTCCGATCTTGCTGATGAGTTGCCCGTTGATCTTGGCGATGAGGCTGATAATCTCGTAATCGAATCAATCAAAATTGTCAGTTCAACACTCGTTGAAATCGTGATGACAACTCCAAAATCAAAATACGATATGGCTAATAGTACTATCGATACTTATTGCCAAGTTCTTGAGGTATTTACACAAAATATCAAGGAACAACTCGAAATTCCTCGAAGTGTTATAGTAAAAGGTATCTTGAAAGATACGAAGGGACGTATTTTATCAACCATTAAGAAATAAATGCATGAAACGATTATTATTTAGTTTGATTTGTTGTTTTTTACTTGTGTTCTCCTCCAAAATTGCTGCAGAAGATAACAAATTATCATCTGAGCAACTTGCATTGCGTTCAGAGGTAGTAACGTTTCTAAAAGAAGAAGGGTTTATGCCTGATATTGACTCTGACGGAGATATCGTATTCAAGATTGAAGGGACAAAATATATTGTCTCCATTTCTGATACTGATGAAAATCCTATGTATTTATCATTTTATGCATCTTTCAGCTATCCATCCGATTACACTTCTGATGTAGTTCTTATGGCATCAAAAGAACTAAATAGATACAAAGGTGTAAAAGTAACTTGCTATGATAGTTCATTCAGGATTTCATGTGACTTATATCTGCGAGATGCTGAATCCTTCAAGGAATCGTTCTACAAAGTGAAATCTCAAATGTCATTAGTGCAGTCTGATATTCTAGATGAATGTAAAAATGTATCATCCGGTTTGGGGTCAATTTCCATATCTGAAATCCCTTTTATTATTACTAAATTGGAGGTTGCAAATATTGATAATGACGGAACAATAATACATGACTACGGTTCTACTATATATGAATATAAAACGCAGTATTTGAAACCCCGTATCACAATCAAACCCTACAAAACTTCCGGGTCTGTAAAATTATACATCAAACTGTATAAGAATAACGAATTGAAGAAAGGCTCATCTTCCCCTGATGATTATTCTTATTCTGATACAATAGAAATCAATGGCTCGTCTAGTCAGACATTTGTGCTTTCGGGATGGGGATCCGATACTGCTGGACATTGGCCTGCCGCAACATACAGATTTGAAATTTGGTATGGAACTTACTGTCTTGGTAGCAAGACATTCAAGGTTATCTAGTATGAGAAAACTTGTTATCTTGCCAGCAATCTCTCTTTTTCACTGCTTATTTTGTTATGGGGCGGAGAAAACCGGCAAAAAACCGGAACCATACAAGTTTGAGACAATAATTGAGAATCCTGTTACACCTGTAAAGGACCAAGCATCAAGCGGTACCTGCTGGTGTTTTAGTGGCATCTCATTCATAGAGTCTGAAATACTCCGTACTACCGGTGAAGAATACGATTTGAGTGAAATGTTTGTTGTGTCAAATGCTTATTATGATAAAGCACTTAAATACGTCAGACTACATGGTAATCTTAGTTTTGGTCCAGGAAGTTGTTTTAATGATGTTCTATACGTGCTCAAGAATTATGGTATTGTGCCGGAGAATGAAATGACAGGACTGAATTATGGCACTACGATGCATTTTCATTCTGAGATGGATGAGATACTGAAAGCCATTGTTTCAGTTATTGTCAAAAATCCAAATCAAAAAATTACCCCCGCTTGGAAAAGGGGATTCAGGGCTATGACAGCTGCATATTTAGGCGAAATTCCAACATCTTTTATAGCCAACGGAAAAGAATATACGCCAAAAAAATATATGGAATCGCTGGGTATAGATTTGGATAATTATGTTGATTTGTCATCCTGGACTTATTCCCCATTTTATGAAACAATAGCCTACGAGGTTCCAGACAACTGGCGTGGTATCAATACAATGAATGTCCCCATTGACGATATCATTACCATAATAGATAATGCTTTAGAGAACGGATACACTGTTGCGTGGGCAAGTGATGTGAGTGAAGATGGCTTTACATCAACCGGAATCGGTGTTGTTCCAGATATGGAAAAAATTATTAATGGTAGCGATTATACTCGTTGGATAAAAGACAATAATACAGAAGAAACTCTGCCGATTTTCTCCATAACACCTTGTCCAGAATTGAAAATAACTCAAGAAATGCGGCAAGATGCATTTGATGACTACTCAACAACTGATGACCATGGAATGCATATATATGGGAAAGCAAAAGATCAGAATGGTACAGAATACTATATTGTTAAGAATTCGTGGGGAAAAGCAGGCTCATATAATGGCATCTGGTATGTTAGCAAGGAATATGTACGCTATAAAACGACAAACATTGTCGTAAACAGGAATGCTATTCCGATTGAAATTCGTGAGAAATTCAATTATTACAACAATACAGTGAATTCGGTAACCGTCCAATTTCCACGTCTTGACGCGCCTTCGCGCATCTGATTGGAACCGCATTTTTACCGGATGCTTACGTTATTTCCAGGGTTGCTCTTTTGCCAATATGTCCTTGACAAGAAAGAAGAATGTTCCAAATAGATGGTTGAGCCCCTTTACCGTAGGCATTTTGACATTTTCCTTTGACTTCATCTTGTTGCCGGCAACGGTACTGAGAGCCAGCATGATTTCAAGGCTGAATTTTACATTTTTCGGTAAGCCTCCGACGAAACATTTCAATTTCAATCAAACCGATGAAAAGAGTGTAAATAATAATCCGGAAATTCCTATAAATTTGCAGGACATTCCCATCCTGTCAAGGATAGTAAACAGTATGGAATTCAGATTAAACAACTCATCAAGATGAAACACAGGCTCCATTGTTTTGCTTTTCTGACGTTGGCGGTTCTGCTCTTTGCCTCGTCATGCAAAAAGGAAACGTTCGACGGTCCTCTGCCGAAAGTCCACATAATAGCAACTGGTGGAACGATTGCCGGAACAAGTACCGACATAGGATACGAAGCCGGGAAAGTTTCCATTGAAACCATCTTGCAGGCAGTGCCGGAATTGACCAGGTACGCAGAGTTGGACTATGAGCAGTTCTGCAACATCGGCTCACAGGATATGAGCGAAAGTATCTGGCTTCCTCTTGCCAAGCGGGTCAATCAGGTCCTTGAGAGCGGAAAATATGATGCAGTCCTGATAACCCACGGTACCGACACTATGGAGGAAACCGCCTTCTTCTTGAATCTTACCATTCACAATCCCAAGCCGGTCATTCTTGTAGGCTCCATACGCCCTTCCGATGCAGCCGATGCAGACGGACCGGCTAGTTTATTGAAAGCCGTTCAAACTATAGTGAAGCCGAATGCCGTAGGGAAAGAAGTAATGTGCTGCCTGGGAAGCAAAGTCTATGAAGCGGGTGCGGCATTCAAGAATGACACGCATTCCCTGGATCCCTTATCCGAAACGTCAGTGGACTGGTACCTGCCACATAATGCCGACACCGGCTTTTTCATTGACAATCTGGAAGAACTGCCTGAAGTTGGAATTGCGTATGGTTATGGAAGCAACTCAACCGTTGCCTTGGAGGCATTCGTCAATGCAGGATACAAAGGCATTGTATTTGCCGGAGTAGGAGATGGAAACCTGAGTCAGGCAGCCCTTGATTTTGCTGCGCAGGCTGCGAAAAATGGAGTAATGATTGTCCGTTCATCCCGCGTCCCTTATGGCGGGGTTTATACAGAAGGAGGTGAGGTTGATGATGAAAAGCTGGGCTTTATCGCCTCAGGTAGCCTGAGCCCTCAGAAGTCCAGGATTCTGCTTATGCTTGTTCTCTCTGCTACCCGGGATATTGACGTAATACGCTCATATTTCCGGCAGGGTGTTTTTGAATTTCAAAATTTCCACACCACTCATAAACCGGCTTTATCACAATATGCACGCCATCCTTGTCAACTTCCTCATATACATGGTCTGTCAGCAACAGAAGGTCATTGCACTTGGTCTGCCTATGCGCCAGCAGAAGTCCGTCAATTTCTCTTTTGCGCGTCTTCTCATTTGAGATGTCGTAGGAAACCTGAATGCACTGCAACACCCTGTTGCCGTCGCACACCACAAAATCGCACTCTCCGGAACGGTCTTTCAAATAATATACATCCCAACCTTCCAGTTTGCATTTCCGCAACAAATGGCTGAATACAATAGTCTCAAGTCTCCAGCCGAGATTGTCCCCAGCAAATGCGTTCTCCCTCTTGTTCATCATTGCCACGTCAATGGCATAGACTTTTTCCTGAGTCACACGTACTTTGCTCTTTGGAGAGTATTTTTTCACTCCTGTAATAAGATATGCCTGCTTCAAATATGAAACATAGTTGCGGACAGTATGAGCCGACTTGAAGCTGAACCGCTCGGCAAGATTCGGTGCAGACACCACAGCAGGAGAAATATTGAGTAGATGATTGGCCATGTTCTCGAACTGAGCAGGGAAAGTAATCTTATACCTCTGCTCGATATCCCTTTTCAGGATGTTGTTTACAAGATTAGATATATACATCCTGTCATTCTTCACCACCATGAGTTCGGGGAAGCCTCCCTTCTTCATGTATTCATCAAAGCAGTTGCGAAGCTCCGCAATAGCCTTGGTCGTACGCGAGGAAGCGTTCACGCCCTTCATCTTGCAATACTCCACGAAAGAGAATGGATAAAGCTCGATCTCGCTGCTTCTGCCTGTGAGATGTGTTGCCAAATCACTGCTTAGCAACTTCGCATTGCTACCGGTCAGGACAACATGCATCTTGTTCCTAAGCAGTCTGTTTACAAACAAGGGCCATCCTTCGATATTCTGAATTTCATCAAGAAATATGTACTGGAAAGAGCCGTATATCTTATACAGCACCTCCAGCACATCATTCAACTGGGCAGTATCAAGACCGTCAAGACGCTCATCGTCAAAATCCGCATAAGCGAACTTGACGCCAGCTCCAGCCAAAGTCTGCATACACAGCGTTGACTTTCCGCATCGACGGACACCTATTACAACCTGAGCCTGCGGGCTGCCGAGATCAACCAGGCTTTCCTCGTTGCGGGAGCAGAGAAACTCGTCTGTCCACCCCTCAATTTCAGTCTTCTGGTCATTCAGTATCACCTCAAGAGCTCTCTTGTCTATGACAATCTGTTTCTTTTGCATATCAGTCAATTGATTTTGAGATGCAAATATATTGAATCCCCCCAAAATAAAACGCCTTATTTCGCAAGGTTTTTATATTTCCAATGCCTTATTTTACAAGAATCACACTCAATGGCTGCCTTATTTTGCAACATATAATTTGTATATCTATTCTCAACTTGGAATTCCGAAATAAAAGCACTACCTTTGCGGGCGAATGAAAGGGGGTGCTCCCGTAAGGGGGCTGAGATTATACCCTAGGAACCTGATTCGGTTAGTACCGGCGTAGGGAGTTGACTTCGAAAACTTTTTATCCCTTTTCATTTTGTAAATACAACATGAAGAGGGTTTTGTTTTTTTCAGCACTTGTCAGTATCTGGAGTACCGTCCAGGCCGAGGCATACGGCGAGGGAAATGCCGCGTCCGTTGACCTTGGCGAAGTTGTGATTGCATCGACACGCGCATCGCAGGATGCGCCTATGACCAGCAGCATCATTGGAGAAGAAACGCTCAAAAGCGGACTGACCGGAACCAGCGAACTGCCTTTCCTGTTGCAGCTCACCCCATCGGTCACAGGTTCCACAGACAACGGAACAGGCATCGGTACCACCAGTCTCAGAATACGTGGGACCGGTGGAGAGCGCATTAACGTGACCATGGACGGAGTACCCTTGAACAATCCCGAAGACCAGTGCGTGTTCTGGGCCAACATGAACAGTTACACGGCATCGGTACAGAGCATCCAGATACAGCGAGGCGTAGGGACATCGACCAACGGCAGCGGTGCATTCGGCGCTACTGTCAGCATGGAGTCCGATGCTCCGCAGACGGAACGCCACCTGGGAGTCGAAACATCAGGCGGATCCTACGGGACTTTCGCAGGGACCGTTTCCGCAGGAACAGGACTCATGGGAAAGCATATGACTCTTGACGGGCGGTTCTCATACACTCGCACCGACGGATACATTGACCGCACGGGAGCCAATCTGGGGTCATATTTTGCACAGGCGGCATGGAACGGTGACAACCTGACCGTGCGGCTGAAGAACTTTGGAGGCTACGAACACACCGGACAGGCCTGGAACGGCGTTCCGGGCGTAAAAATCGCGGAGGGTGAACGCACGTACAATGACCTTGGCCTGTACCACGACGACAGCGGCAGTGAAGCCGCCCGCCCCACGACCGACAACTACTGGCAGAACGTGACCCATCTGAGCCTTGCAGGCCGTCTGAACGATTTCTGGAACGCAAGTCTGACCATGAGCCTGAATGTGGAAAGCGGGTATTACGAAGACATGAAGGACAGCGTGAACCTGGACAGCAAGTTCGGTCTGAAGAGATTCGGTGCAGGCCTGCCGGAGAAGGCAAGCGCGGACCGCCACAAGTGGGTGGACTGCCGGCAGTACGGTGTATTCGCTTCGGCAGTGCGCAAGTCTGAACTGATGGAGCTGACAGCCGGCGCTTCAGGCATGTGGTACACATCGGACCACTGGGGTGACATTGTATGGGTTCAGGGACACAGCCTTTCAGACAGGCTGCGCTACTACGAGAGCGATGCCTCAAAGGCCGATGCAAACATATTCGTCAAGGACATGCTGCATCTGGACGGAGGGCTGAATCTGTTTGCGGACCTCCAGATCAGACATGTGGACTATTCGATTGGCGGCCAGAATGACAAGTTCATCAAGGGAGCCGACAACATCTTCCGCAATCAGGATCTCGACATACACGAGACATTTACCTTCTTCAACCCGAAGGCGGGCATAAGCTGGAACGGACCTCTTGGCGAGATGTATCTGTCGTTTGCGCGCACAAGCCGCGAACCCACGCGCAACGACTACACCGACAACGGAGGGACTCTGATGCCCAAACCGGAAAAGCTGAACGACATTGAAGCGGGGTGGTCAAAGACGGGACGCATATGGCATGCAGGGATGAACCTTTATTACATGGGCTACAGGGACCAGCTCATTCCTACCGGCCGGCTGAGCGACATAGGCGAATCACTGACCGAGAACGTGGCGCGCTCATACCGTACAGGCATAGAACTGCAGGGCGGCATCCAGCCGTCATACCGGTTCTCGCTGGAGTTCGGAGCGACTTTCAGCGACAACCGCATACTGGACTTTACAGAATACATAGACAATTGGGACGGAGACCCGGTTCAGATACATTATGACAGGACATACATTGCGCTGTCACCCGGCATTACGGCATCGGGCCTGATGACTTTCGATATCACGCGGCATCTGCAGCTGCTGTTCTCCACACTGTATGTGGGAAGGCAGTATCTTGACAACAGCAGCTGCAGGGAACGCTCGCTCGACGCATACTGTACAAGCGACCTCACTGCAAGCTGCAGGTTCGGCAAGGTGCGCGTCAGCGCAAAGGCCGGCAACGTGTTCGGAACGGAATACGCCACCGGCGGATGGGTTTACACCGCAGTATCGGAAAGCTCGGGCTACACGCCTGACAGCCGCTACATTGAGGACGGCCTGTTCGTAAACGCACCACGCACATTCACAATTTCTTTATCAGTTGACTTATGAACATTCTGGAATATATAAGCAGTCAGTTCACCGGCATGGACTTCTGGGACGCCATCCAGACAGCAGGACTGATTCTGAGTTTCATCTATCTGTGGCTTGAGTTCCACCAGAAACCGCTCATGTGGGTTGTCAGCGCCATGTGCTCCATGATCTATGCCAGCGTGTATTTTCACAGCAAGATATACGCCGACATGGCATTCAGCTGCTTCAACATATGCATGTGCGCATACGGCATGATGAAATGGCTGAAAGGCACAAGAGCCCGCCACTCCAGGGAAATAACCTACCGCCATTTCCGCGGCCGTGAATTGGCGTGCGTTCTCGGTACATCGGCCCTGATATGGGCTGTCATATTCTGCATCCTCAGATTCCTGACCGATTCGCCCGTGCCCGCGCTTGATGCCCTGACCACCATGCTCAACATTGTGGGCACATGGGTACTGGCACAGAAAATCATCGAAGTATGGGGAATCTGGTTTCTTGTCAATAGTTTTTCCATTTACATTTACTGCCGGCGGGGGCTGCACATTTCCACCATCCTGCTGTACGGCTTCTATCTGGGGGCATCGGTCTACGGCTGGATAAAGTGGAAGCGCAAAGGCACTCTCCTATCAAAATAATGAGTAACTTTGCGCCATCAAAACTCAAATTCATGACATTTATGAAGACAAGACTTTTCATTCTGGCAGCACTCTGCACATTATCAGCAGCAGCTCAAGAAGAAACACCATGGACCCACAGCGGTCTGACCGGCGTCAATTTCTCACAGACTTCATTTACCAATTGGGCCGAGGGTGGTGAAAATTCCGTAGCATCGAACGTTTATCTCAACGCTTCACTCAATTACAAAGCCGACAAGATTGCATGGACCAATGATCTTAGTCTGAACTACGGTCTCAACAATGCCAACAACTGCGGCTGGAGAAAGAACATAGACAATTTCAACTTTGCGTCAAAGTTCGGACACCAGATTACCGAAAAGCTGTATTGCGCAACACTGTTTGACTTCAAGACACAGATTGCCAACGGATACAAGTACTACAGCGAACAGCCCAAGGAACATATCTCCAAATTCTGGAATCCGGCATACATGAACATATCCGTCGGTCTCGACTGGAAGCCGAACGCAAACATCGCAGTTTACTATTCGCCCGTTGCCGGCAAGCTCACAATGACATCGGACACACTGTTCTCAACACGCTACGGTGTCGATGCAGGCAAAACGGTACGTGCCCAGCTCGGTTCCACCTTCAAGGGTACCGTCAATTATGACAATCTTATGGGCGGCAGACTTACAGTCAAGTCGGTTGTTGACCTCTTCACCGCATATGACGATTCATTCGGTGACATCGATGTGAACTGGGATGTTCTGCTTGGTCTCAACGTATCAAAACTCATAACTGTAACTTTCCAGTCAACCTTGAAGTATGACGACGACATCAAGTTCAAGTCATCGGACGGCACCATTCACGGAGCACGCGTCCAGTTCAAGGAAATTCTTGGTGTAGGTCTCAGCTACAAGTTCTGACATTACAATGTGGTGGAGTCTGGCCCTGCTTTCGGCCCTGTTTCTGGGATTTTATGATGTTTCAAAAAAGCAGTCTCTTAAGAACAATGCCGTAATTCCGGTCCTGTGGCTCAACACGCTGTTCTGTAGCGCATTACTGCTGCCGTTCACAATCCTGTCACACACGACGGGACTGCTTGACGGCAGCATGTTTTTCGTGCCTTCAGGCAATCTGCACCTGCATGGGCTTCTTCTTCTCAAGGCTGTCATCGTTCTTGGCTCATGGATTTTCGGATACTTCGGAATGAAACATCTGCCAATAACGCTTTTCGGTCCGATAAATGCCACCCGGCCTATCATCGTACTGCTTGGAGGACTGATACTGTTCCGCGAACAGTTGAACCTGTACCAGTGGATAGGCGTCATCATAGCTGTCGTTTCATTCTACCTGCTCAGTCTCAGCGCGGGGCGCGAGGGCATTGACTTCAAACGCAACAAATGGGTGTTCTGTGTCATCATGGCCACTCTGCTCGGTGCTGTCAGCGCATTGTTTGACAAATACCTTCTTGGCAGCCTGAACAACATGTTCGTACAGGCATGGAGCAATTTCTACCAGCTGGCCCTGATGACCGTAGTATTGTTTGCATTATGGTGGCCCACAAGAAAGTCAACAACCCCATTCCAATGGAAATGGGCAATCATATTCATTTCAGTGTTCCTGACATTGGCAGATTACGCATATTTTTATAGTCTGACTAAAGAAGGCGCAATGATATCGGTCGTATCAATGATCAGACGCAGCAGCGTGATAGTATCGTTCATATGCGGAGCCATGCTGCTAAAGGAAAAGAACCTCAAGAGCAAGGCCATTGACCTGGTGCTTGTCCTTATCGGGCTGTTCTTCCTTCTTATCGGCTCAATGCAATAGCATTATTTTCACATAATATAAGAAAGGCCGCAACATTCTATTGCGGCTTTTTTGTATATTTGCATTCCGAAACGGCTCATGCCGAATAATTTAGAGGAAAAATTGAATAATTATACACTATAATGAAGAAAGAAGTAAAGTTCAGCCTTGTCTACCGCGACATGTGGCAGTCATCAGGCAAGTACGTTCCACGCAAGGACCAGTTGGCAAAGATTGCCCCTGTCATCATTGACATGGGCTGCTTTGACCGCGTAGAAACCAACGGCGGTGCCATGGAGCAGGTAAATCTGCTGTATGGCGAGAATCCTAACCAGGCGGTGCGTACCTTTACCAAGCCTTTCAACGAAGTCGGAATCAAGACCCACATGCTTGACCGCGGTCTGAATGCCCTCCGTATGAACCCGGTACCGGCCGATGTACGTCAGCTCATGTACAAGGTGAAGCACGCACAGGGCGTTGACATTACACGTATATTCTGCGGTCTGAATGACCCGCGCAACATCATACCTTCAATCAGGTGGGCAAAGGAGGCCGGCATGACCGCACAGGCCACAATGTGCATCACCTACTCGCAGGTACACACAGCCGAATACTACATCAACCTGGCCGAGCAGCTCATTGAAGGCGGTGCTCAGGAAATATGTCTGAAGGACATGGCCGGAATCGGCCGACCTGCAATGCTGGGCAAGATTGTAAGCGCCATCAAGTCACAGCACCCTGACATCGTAATCCAGTACCACGGCCACAACGGCCCGGGTTTTGCCGTAGCCAACATGTTCGAGGTTGCAAAGGCAGGATGCGACGTTCTGGACGTTGCCATGGAGCCTCTGTCATGGGGCAAGGTTCATCCCGACGTAATTACCATTCAGTCAATGCTGAAGGATGCAGGATTCCTTGTAAAGGACATCAACATGAAGGCTTATATGGAGGCACGCAGCCTTACCCAGAGTTTCATGGATGACTTCCTTGGCTACTGGATTGACCCCAAGAACTCGCTCATGAGTTCACTGCTCGTAGGCTGCGGTCTTCCCGGAGGCATGATGGGTTCGCTCATGGCCGATCTCAAGGGCATGCACGCCGCCATCAACACCAACCTCAAGAAGAAGGGTGAAAAGGAACTTTCAGAAGACGAACTGCTTGTAGAACTTTTCGACGAAGTTCAGCGCATATGGCCTATGCTCGGCACGCCGTGTCTGGTAACACCTTTCAGCCAGTACGTCAAGAACGCAGCTCTGATGAACCTGTATTCAAAGTCAATGGACGAGAAACCTTTCACACGCATGGATCCCGCCATGTGGGGTATGGTTCTGGGCAAGTCAGGCAAGCTGCCCGGCGAACTTGCTCCTGAAATCATTGCTCTGGCAAAGGAACAGGGAAAGGAATTCTATACCGATGACCCGCAGGTCCTCTACCCCAACGAACTTCCGCGTTTCGAAAAGGAAATGGCCGAGAACGGCTGGGACCGCGGTCAGGACGACGAGGAACTGTTCGAATTCGCTATGCACGAAAAGCAGTATCGTGAGTACAAGTCAGGACAGGCCAAGGACCAGTTCAACAAGGACCTCATGGCACGCATGGAAAAGGCACAGGCCGGAACAGCCGGCGCTCCAGTAAAGCACTTCACAGCCGCCGACAAGCGCGCAATCCTGCATCCGGACGCCGAGGCTCTGGAAGCACCTGTAAAGGGTCGCGTAATCTGGGATCTCGACTACGTTGACCAGTCATGCAATCCTCCATACGGAAAGCAGTTCAAGAAGGGCGATTGGATGTGCGCCATCCAGGAGAACGGCGCAAGCTACATTGAGAACATCGTTGCAGCCGAAGACTGCCACATTGCAACCGTTGAAAAGGAACACGGAGCACTTGTCGACAAGGGCGAAGTGATAGGCTGGATAGAAAAGTAAGCAAAATCTTCACATCATTTCATAGGGTCGTGTACATGCAATCACATGTGCACGATTTTTTTTATTATGAAAAAATTTCTTACCTTCGCCGTAGTATAAACATGAACAAGCATATGAAAAAAATATTGCGTCTGTGCACTGCCGGCATTTCCATTCTGGCAGTTTTATGCAACTGCGAAGAAGCAGGAAACGATGAACTGGCCGTTGCCAGCGACAATCCCGGCGCATGTGTGTCCGATGAGTCCGATGCATTCGATTCATACTACACAAAATGTGAGACGTTCATTAACAAGTTACTTGATTACAGCAATGCTGAAGGAACAGGAACTGTCTTCCAGCTGCCGTTACCGGAAATCGGAGTTCTTGATGAACTTGACATTGAACTTTCCGAAGGTGACACAATAGAATTCAGCGACATGTCAACGGACGACCAGCGCAGATTCATACATGAGGCTCTGAAATACATATCCACACTGCAAAGGCAGAAGAATGTGCAATTGAAATCTGCTGACATTTCCAATCAGTTAAGGAAAAGCGGTGAATTTCTGGATTTCGCATCAGAACTGGCCGACGCCTATATCAAGGATGAGAAAAGCATTACGGAAATTATCGATGCATTATGGACAAAATACGGTGAACCGAATGTTGATAATGTAAAAGACGTCATAGACTTCTGGAGCAGTTTCTTTTCCCAGACAAAAGGCATTGTCGATGTGGGATTGGCTCCAAGAAAGTTAACATGGCCTGAATTCATTGAAAGAGTTGGCGGCACAGCACAGAAGGGCGACCTGTTTATAGTGCTTCCAATCCATAACCGTCCAATAACGCTTTTCAATATAAATGGTGCAGGGCATCATCAGTTTGGTCACTGTGCAATGTGCATTGACGATTTTACACCGGATACCCAGGAGAATCAGAAAATCATCATGGGCGCCATCGAGGAAGGTGTAACAATCGAACCCAGTTCGATGTGGTTTTATGAGTTCTATGTGCTTGAAATACAGAAGTTCCACTACAAGTGGAATTCCAACGCTACAATCAGTCCTCTGGAAGTCACTGCAACATCACTGAGTGCCGATGAAAGGAACTCATTTGTGGAATTCGGCAAACAGTACCTGGGATCTCCGTTCATCGACCAGACCAGTGCCATTGACTGGGTTGCATCCAAAACTGTAGCCCCCGGGAGATTTACATGTGCAGCATATATATGGTATTGTACAAAGGAAGTTCTCGGCATTGACGTTTCCATCCCGATACTACCGACAGTCGCACCGTCGCATATCATATGCGCACCGAACATAAGAATCAAGAAGATAATCCAGTAATGGAATCTTGTCGGCCGGTACGCCGCACTATGCCTATGCTCAGTTCATACAGCAGGTAGATCGGAAGAGATACGATCAGAAGCGTAAAGACGTCGGTTGTTGGAGTTATTACGGCAGCTACGGCCAGGATTGCCACCACAGCATGACGTCGGTATTTCTTCATGAAAGGAGCATCGATAACGCCAAGACGTGCAAGAAACCATGACAGCACCGGCAGTTCGAACAGTATGCCCATCATGAGAGTCAGAGTTATCAGAGTGTCGGTGTATGATTCAAGAGTAATTACGTTAGGTACATCGGCGCTGACCTGATAGGTGCCGAGAAAACGGAATGCCAGAGGAAAAATGACAAGGTAATCAAGCACAACTCCCAGCATGAACAGTATGTATGACCATACTATGACCTTGGTCGAACTCCTGCGTTCGCCGGTGTGAAGGGCGGGCGATACGAATCCGTACAGCAGGTAGAGCGTGTAGGGCAGTATGATTACCAGACTGGTGTAGAACGCCATCTTCATGTGAATCATGAACTGTGCTGTCAGAGCGGTGCTGAAGAGCTCGACTTTGAAGTTCTGCAGTCTGCCGGCATCAAGGCCAATCAGTCCGGAGATTCCGGCAATCCACCGGTACAGAATGAAATCGCTGCGGCTGGGGGCCAGAACAAGTCTGAACAGCGGTTCCTTAAAACAGAACGCTGCAATGAAACCTATCAGAGCAACCGCCAGAATGCGCAGTATTACCGCGCGCAAGGCGTCAAGATGGTCCCAGAATGTCATCGGCTTGTCTTCGGGGACTGCCATGTGCGTGCAGACGGTTACTTGTCCTTCTTCTCTGAAGCGGAGTCATCGGACTTGATTTCGTCTTCGACCTCCTTCATTCCCTCCTTGAAACTCTTCACGCCTTTACCCATGCTCTTCATGAGATCCGGAATGCGCTTGGCACCGAACAGGAGCAGAATTACAACAAGAATGAGAATGATTTCGGGCGTTCCCAATGCAAAAAGCGGAGTAAGTGTCATATTGTGAAAGTGGTTTGTTCTGCACAAAAATAAGCCAATATGTGACAGACCACGCATATTGGCAGTTTTTTTTGCATTTAGTCAACGCTTTTACTATATATACGTTGGCTATACCGTGCAAAATTGCTAATATTGCTGCCAAATTTGAATTTATATATGCAACCAGACAATTTCTTCATTACCGGCATCCAGCAGGTGGGTGTAGGTACAACATCGGTATACGATTCCTGGAAATGGTTCTCAAAGATATTCGGAGTCGACGTTTGTATTCTGGAAGATGACACCGTAGCTGAACGTATGCTTCCATATACTGGCAACCGTCCGCAGAAGCGACATGCGTCGATAGCCGTAAACCTTCAGGGAGGCGGTGGTCTTGAAATATGGCAGTACTCCGAGCGCAAGCCGCAGCCTGCCGACTTTCAGATTCAGGTCGGTGACCTTGGAATATTCTGCACAAAAATCAAATGCCGCAACACAGACAGTGCACACGAATACGCATCGTCCTTATGGAATAATGTCAGTCCCATTGTCAAAGCACCTGACGGCAACCGCACATTCTTCATTGAGGACCCGCAGGGCAACTGGTTCCAGGCCGTTCAGGACGAATACATACTTGTTGACGAAGGCAAGCCTTTTGGAGGTGTAATAGGCTGCATGGTCGGAGTCAGCGACATTGACAAAGCCATGGAAGTCTATTGCGGAATACTTGGATATGACAAGGTTATATACAATGAGACCGGCCAGTTTGACGATCTAAAATGGATGGCAGGCGGCGACTGTGAGTTCAATCGTACACTGCTGTGCCGTACGGACAAGGGTAAGGGCGCTTTCTCTCCCCTTCTCCCCACCGGTTTTATAGAATTAGTCAAAGTAAACAACCGCGAGCCCCGCAAGATTTTTGAGGGCAGGTACTGGGGTGACCCCGGGTTCATTCAGATTTGTTTTGACGTTACCAACATGGACGCTTTTGGCAAATACTGCAAGGAACATGGACACGCCTTCACAGTCGACAGCTGCCCCGATGGCAAGCAGTTCAACATGGGTGACGCATCGGGACGTTTCACCTACATTGAAGATCAGGACGGCAGCTTGATTGAATTTGTGGAGACCTACCGCGTTGCTGTAGCCAAAAAGCTTGGCTGGTACATCAATCTAGTAAGGCGCAACCGTGAAAAGTCACTGCCCAAACTGCTTTTCCGTGCCATGAAGATGAACCGCAGGAAGTTTGACTGAGCAGCTACATAACTGACTGTCCCCGTCCGGCACATGGTGCCAGGCGGGGACAGTCAGTTATGTGTGACACGAGTTCAGTTTCCTCACTTGCAGCGCCACCAGTCAATGGAGAACAGGTCATGGCCCACTCCGGTAAACTTGAAGTAAAGGTCATGGATGCCTTTGACTCTCGGCTTCAGTCTGGTCTTGAATGAATCGAACTCCGTCATGCCGCCTGTAGGAGTAACCGTGATGACTCCGACCGCAGGACCGTCAATGCTGTCAAGGTGCACCTCTATGCATCCTATTGCATCTGATCCTATTGACATTTCAAGCTTCGACGCTCCCTTCCTGCCGAAGTCAACGCCGCGCAGCATGATGTATTCGCCGGGATCGACATCGGTAACATACATGTCGGTAAAGTCATAGTCAATCTGGCCGTTGTCCTTGAAGTTGGTGCGTTTTGTCTTGAGTCCGTAGCCCCATGCCATGGTTTCAGCCTGAACCTTGCGGAAAGGATTGAACGGCTTGACCTGTTCCAGCTGCGCGTCAATGAAGTACGGAACTTCCTGTATGGTGCCGTCTTCGTTGTAATGCATTTCGGCGGCCGAAACAGAACGCTGCTCGGCATGGGCAAATGTCTTGAGGTGCATCACGTCATAATTCAGGCCAAATACATAGCTCTTGCCCTTATATTCTATGATGCCGGGATGGTTGCCGCGCGTACGCACGGTGTGATCCATTATGTGTCCCTTGTACTCCCACGGGCCTTCAGGACTGTCGCTCATGGCATAGCCTATGCCTTCGGGGCAGCAGGTCGATGCAAACGCCAGATAGTAATGTCCGTCATGTTTCCATATCCAGGGACCTTCCTGATAGTCCTGTATCCTGGGATGCTTTACAATGGGCCCGGCAAGTGAAATCATGTCACGGCCCAGTTTCACGCTGTACAGGTCCGGATTACCCCAGTACATGTAAGCCTGACCGTCGTCATCGACCAGTACGGTCGGGTCAATGTCGTCCCAGTTCTCCTTCTGCCATACCAGAGGCTCGCCAAGCGGGTCTCTCCACGGGCCCATGGGCGAATATGACTCAAGTACGCCTATGCCATGACCGTGAATTGGACAGTACATATAGTATGAGCCGTTGGCTTCGACGACCTGCTCTGCCCATGCCCCGTTATTGCCGTCATAGTACCTGAAGTTGTCCAGCGATGCCACGGCACCGTGGTCGGTCCAGTTGACCATGTCGTCACTGGTGTAGAGCAGCCAGTCACGCATCTCGAAGCCCTTCGCTCCGTCTTCGTCGTGAGTGGTATAAAGATATACCTGACCGTTAATGACCACAGGTGCAGGGTCGGCTGTGAAGCTGGTCTGGACGAGAGGCATATTGGCGTGGTCGCCGAACTTCCACCAGTCAAGTTCGAACGGTTTCGGGGTCTCGCAGCGGAACACCAGGTACACATCGTGCACTCCCTTTATGTCAGAATCAATCTGATACGTGAAAGCCGCAGTGCGGAATCCCGCATTGTCAGTGTTGACAGGAACCGAACAGAACGGTTTTCCCTCCATGCTGTCAACATAAAAATCTATGGATCCTTTTCCCTTCTGCGCGCCGACAACGGCCACAACGACCTTCTGGCCGCAGGCCTTGAAATCGACCGAACGCACACGCAGCCAGTCACCGTCATCAATGTCGGTCACGAAATGGTCCGTACCGGCACGGCGGTCAACCTTCAGGCCGTATGACTGGGCCTGAGTCTCGCCTTCAACCCTTGAATAGGGGTCAAGATTCCTTATTGGAACCGTCACGCCCTCTTCGGTAAAGGGAATGAACGGAATTGAACCGTCCTCATTGTACTTGAACTCCTCGACACAGGCCGAGCGGTTGTAGCCGCCTCCACCCGGCAGACCGCCATTGTGGTAGAACATGAAGCTGCGGCCCTTGAAGTCAATCTGTCCGCCGTGAATGGTGAAGCTGTTCTCAGCCTCGTCCATAATGCGTCCGCGGAATGTCCACGGGCCGTTGACGGTGGGAGCAGTCGAATATGCCATGTATTCCGGCACGCCTCCGGCAGGATATGTAAGATAGTATGTGCCGTCATGTTTGGTGACCCACGGACCTTCCTCGTACTGGGTCATCATTTCGTTGCGTCCCTTTGCCCAGTTCATCTTGGACTGGAGTTCGCCGAAACAGGCAGGGTCATGATAGCCCGGAACTTCCCGATAGCCGTCGGCAAACGAAACCATGTCGTCGTTCAGCTGGCCGTACCACAGTCCCTTGTTTCCCCAGAACAGATAGGCTTTGCCGTCATCGTCAATGAAGACGGTGGGGTCTATGAATCCGAAGCCTTCGGCAAGCGGGCCGCCTATGGCATCGGTCCACGGTCCTGTCGGGCTGTCTGCAACCGCAACTGCAAGGGCATCGCCGCCACCGGCAATGTTGCAGCAGACGTACCAGTACCACTTGCCGTTGCGCTCGATGCCCTGCGAGGCCCATGCCCTCTGCCCCTGACGGGCCCACTTGAATGTGGCAGTCGTTACCTGAGTGCCCAGATATGTCCAGTTCACCATGTCATCGGTCGAGAACAGAAGCCAGTCCTTCATGTTGAAGTCACGGTTCGGGCCGTCCTCGTCATGGTCAGCGAACAGATAGACCCTGTCGCCGCAGACAAAAGGAGCGGGATCGGGTGTGAATGCGGTACTTATTATGGGGTTATTGGCAAAAACGCCGGCAGAAGCTGCCAGTGCAAGCCCGGACAACACAACTCTCGTTTTCATATATTATAAAATAATGAATGCTTTGTTGCAAAGATAACCGAAATACTTAATACTTTTGCACTATGAAACTGACAATAATTGGAGCTGGCAACATGGGCGGCGCAACTGCCCGTGGCCTTGTGCGTGCAGGACGTCTGGCCGCATCGGACATTACAGTGGCAGATCTGAATCAGGACATTCTCTCCAGATTCGCAGCCGCAGGTTACAACACATCAAACGACAATGCTCAGGCTGTTAAAGGAGCCGATATAGTCATCCTGGCTGTCAAGCCTTTCCTTGCCGAACAGGTTGTCAAAGGATTCAGAGATTCCCTTGAACCGGACCAGATTCTTATTTCATTCGCTGCCGGCGTCACGGGAGACACTCTCAAATCATGGCTTGACAACGGAAAGGGCGGACTCAAGTGCGGTGCCCTTTTCCTTACCATTCCCAACATAGCCATTGAACTGTGCCAGGGCATGACCTTCATCTGCCCTGTCGTAGCAGCCCAGGCGGATACTGACAAGGCTCTGGGACTTTTTGAAGGCACAGGCACAAGCCTTATTGTCAACGAAAAGAACCTGGCATCCGGAATGGCTCTGTCATCGTGCGGAATCGCATTTGCAATGCGCTACATACGCGCAGCTGCCGAGGGAGGCGTGGAACTGGGATTCTACCCCAGCCAGGCAGTGCAGATAGTCTGCCAGACCGTACAGGGAGCCGCATCACTGATTATGGAGCACGGAAACAATCCTGAAGTCGAAATAGACAAGGTCACGACACCCGGAGGCTTTACCATAAGAGGACTGAATGCCATGGAGGCTGCCGGATTCACAGCCGCAGTCCAGAGTGGAATCAGAGCAGGCAAGTAATCACCTTTTCCTTCGTAGACAGTGAAGCGCATAGTCGTCAAGATAGGCAGCAATGTTCTGACCGGCACGGACAAAAGCATTGACAGGAATGTCATGTCGGCACTTGTTGACCAGGTGGCCGTGCTCAGGCAGAAAGGGTGGCAGGTCATACTCGTATCCAGCGGTGCGGTTGCCTGCGGGCGCAGCATGCTCAGGATAAAGGCAAAACTCGACAGTGTAGAGCAGCGTCAGCTGTATTCGGCTGTAGGACAGGCCAGACTCATGGGCATGTATCAGGACATGTTTTCAGAAAAGGGCATAATAACCGGCCAGGTACTCACCATGAAGGAGAGCTTCTCCACGCGGCGCGAGTATCTGAACCAGCGCAGCTGCATGGAAGTGATGCTGTCATGCGGGGTCATACCCATTGTCAACGAGAACGACACCATCAGCGTTACGGAACTCATGTTCACCGACAACGACGAACTGTCAGGACTGGTGGCAACCATGATGGACGCCCAGCAGCTTGTCATCCTGTCAAATGTGGACGGCATATACAACGGCAATCCCGATGATCCGGGAACCAGCGTCATACGGGAAATCAAACCCGACGATGACATATCCTGCTACATCGGCACCGTAAAAAGCGGTTTCGGCCGCGGCGGCATGCAGACCAAATACAGCATCGCGCGCAAGGTTGCAAGCGAGGGAGTGCGCGTCACCATAGCCAACGGCAAGCGCGGGAACATTCTGACAGATCTCATCCTCAAGGATGGGGCCGATGTCCCCCACTCCGTGTTTGTCCCGTCTAAGGACAAGGCTTCAAGTTTCCGCAAATGGATTGCCAACAGTCAGGGATTTGCAAAAGGCAATGTAAGGACCGATGCCGATGCCGCAAGAATCCTCAAGGGAAAAAACGCAGCCAGTCTGCTGCCGGTGGGTGTCACTGCCGTTGAAGGAGACTTTGAAGAGGGCGATATCATTGCCGTCCTGGACCCGAACGGCAAACGCATAGCAGTCGGTGTCAGTTCATACAGCAGCGCTGAAGCCCAGGCATGCATAGGCAAGCATGACATGCGCCCGCTGATTCACTACGACTCATTATTCATTGAATAATATATGGAAACCGTCTTTTCAAAAGCGAAACGCGCAGCATACGAACTTGCGGCACTTGATGACAGGACACGCAGCACACTGTTGGCCGACCTGTCAGAAGTCATAGTCGCCAACAGCAGTGCCATTCTTGAGGCAAATGCCAAAGACCTTGCCCGCATGGACAAGTCCAATCCCCTGTATGACAGGCTTCAGCTTACAGAAAGCCGCCTGCAGGCAATTGCCGCCGACATGCTTGCAGTAAGCCAGCTCCCCTGCCCGCTTGACCGCATTCTTGAAGACCGCGTTTTGCCGAACGGACTCAGACTCAGAAAAATCAGCGTACCGTACGGCCTTGTAGGCATAATCTACGAGGCACGGCCGAACGTGACATTCGACGTGTTCTCGTTATGTGTGAAAAGCGGCAACGGCTGCATCCTGAAAGGAGGCAAAGACGCTCAGGACACCAACGAAGCGAGCATAGCTCTCCTTAAGAAGGTACTTGAGGACCACAACATGAACCCCGACACCGTCACGCTTCTGCCGGCAACCCACGAAGCGGCCGCAGAACTGCTCAACGCAACAGGCTATGTGGACCTGGTCATTCCGCGCGGTTCACGCCGTCTGATTGACTTTGTACGCGACAACGCCAAGGTTCCATGCATTGAAACCGGTGCAGGCGTCGTGAACACATACTTTGACAAGGAAGGAGATCTTGAAATCGGAAAGCGCATTGTCATGAATGCCAAGACACGCCGCGTAAGCGTATGCAACGCACTTGACTGCCTCATCATTCACAGTTCACGCCTTGCCGATCTTGCAGAACTTTGCGAGCCTATGGCAGCAAAGAACGTTGAAATTCTGGCCGATGAGCGCGCATACAAGGCACTCGATGGCAAATACACAATGCTCAAGCATGCATCGGCCGACAGTTTCGGCACCGAATTCATGGATTACCGCATGGCCATACGCACCGTCGACAGCCTTGATGAAGCCTTGGAGCACATAGGAATGTACGGTTCCGGACACAGCGAATGCATAGTAACCGCAAACGCACAGGCAGCCGCCCGTTTCCAGCAGAGAGTCGATGCGGCCTGCGTATATGTCAATGCACCTACAAGTTTTACCGATGGAGCGCAATTCGGACTTGGAGCTGAAATAGGCATCAGCACGCAGAAGCTGGGAGCACGCGGTCCCATGGGTCTGCAGGAACTGAACACATACAAGTGGCTCATTGACGGCAACGGCCAGACACGTCCGTAAGGAATCGCATGAAAAAGAAACCGCGTGGCCCGTCAGCAATCGGGTCACGCGGTTTTCATATTCTTTTCAGCCCGCGTCAGGAAAGGAACTTCGAGAGCATTGCCTTAAGTTTGTCAACGTCAATGGGCTTTGCGAAGTGTTCGTTCATACCGGCTTCAATGGCCTTTCTGCGGTCCTCGTCAAAAGCGTTCGCCGTCATGGCGACAATCGGAATCCTTGAAATCTCCGTGTCGAGTGCACGTATCTGACGTGTAGCGTCATAGCCGTTGAGTCTGGGCATCTGGATATCCATAAGAACGATATCCCAGTCACCTGCCTTGGCCGACTTCATCTTCTCCACAGCTATGTCGCCGTCTTCGGCAGTAGTGATGATGCATCCGTATTCCTCAAGTATCGCCGTCGCTATTTCGCGGTTCAGTTCATTATCCTCGACAAGCAGAATCTTCTTGCCTTCAATGTTGAATGTATCGGCTTTTTCTTCAGCACCGCCCTTATCCTTGACGAGGAAGTTTTCAAACGTGCTCATCAGATCGGACTGGAAGACAGGTTTTTCAACGAATCCGTTCACACCGGCCTTCAATGCGTCATCTTCAATATCCTGCCAGTCATACGCTGTAAGAATGACTATGGCATTGTCCGCCGCAGTCTGGCGGATCCTGCGGGTGAGCTCAATGCCGTCTATGTCAGGAAGCAGTCTGTCTATGATGAAGGCGTCAAAAGGCTTGCCCGACTTGGCAGCCTGTTCCGTCCTTGTCATGGCGTTTTTTCCAGTCTGACTCCATTCGCTGCTCATGCCCATGCCGAAAAGCATATTTGAAATGGACTTGTAGTTCAACGAATCATTATTGGCCACCAGAACCTTGAGACCCTTGAGCTTTGACAGCCCGGTTGTGGTATTCTTGTCACTGTGAACCTTGAAGTCAAATGTCACCGTCACCTCGGTTCCCTTGCCAAGTTCACTGGATAATCTGATTCTTCCGTCCATCAGATCGACAAGGTTCTTGGTGATGGCCATTCCCAGACCTGTTCCCTGGATGCCTGACACGGTCGATGACTTGTCACGTGTGAAAGGATCGAATATCACCTGCAGGAAATCGTCACTCATTCCGATACCGGTATCACGGACTGTGAATTCGTAGGAAGCGAAACCGATTTTCTTACTCGGTTTCTCCCAGACGCTCATGATGACAGAACCGCCCTGAGGAGTATATTTTACAGAATTGGACAACAGATTCAACAGCACCTGATTCAGTCTGAGCTTGTCACAGAGCACATTTTCATGACGCACATCAATGGCTTTGACATGGAAGTCAAGTTTCTTGGACTGTGCGCCCTGCTGTATGATATCCGACAGATAATGCACAATGTCCGACAGGTTCTCGGGCTTGACCTCGATATTGACCTTTCCTGATTCAATGCGGCTCATGTCAAGCACGTCATTGATGAGTGACAGCAGATGCTTTGACGACCGGTCGATCTTTCCCAGATAGTCTTCCACCTGGTCAATTTTGTCCATGTGTGACAGAGCCAGACCCGCGTACCCGATAATGGCATTCATAGGCGTACGTATGTCGTGGCTCATGTTGTTCAGGAATGTGGTCTTTGCACGGTTGGCGCTCTGAGCCATGGACAGGGCCTGCTGGAGCTGTTCCTGCTGCTGCTTTTCACGACGCAGTTCCTCACTTATGTCCATAAAGGCAAGCAGGACATGATATTCGTCGGCTCCCTTTATGACATGACCGCGGAAAGTACGTTTCATACCCCCGTGAATTTCCCTCAGCTGGAAAGTGAAATGTCCTTCCTTCCTGATTCTGCTGGCCACATAATCCTTGTCGTAGAACCTTCTTATCAGTTCCCTGTCATCGGGATGCACGTGTTTTTCTATAAAGTCAGCCATGTCGGATATTCTGCCCGACAGGTTCATGAATTCCGAGAAAATATGGTCCATGTGAAGGACCTGCATGGATTCCTCAATGAGATCCACGTAATATGCCGAATCGTAGCTTTTCAGGAAGAAGTCAAGCATGTGCTTCTGCTCGGAAAGCTGCCTGTTCACCGAGCGTGTCATGGTCAGCACCTTTTCCTGCTGGTTCTGCAATTCCAGCCTGTTGCTGCCGAATGAATCCATACGGCTGAAGCCGAGCGAGAACGATGCGACGCTGCCGTCGTCATGACGCGCAAGCACATAAGACGACGCGGTCACCCACGGTCCTCCCTCTATGAGAGTTGACTTGTATGAATACGAATTCCTGTCTTCCTTCCCGAATGACTCTTTCGCAAAGTCCAGATTGCTCATTTTGGTAAAGAACTCCCTGGTCTCGCCTTCATTGCGCTGTGCAAATTCCAGAATGGCCTTGCTGTACTGAATGGTCTCGCCGACCTTGCCTGTCTTGTAATACTTGGGTTCCTTGACAACCTTCATGAGACCGGTATCGGCATCGACGACAAACAGGACGAAATAGTCATCGTTGAACTTCTGTGCAAGACGGTTCGTGACTATTTCGATATCGTTTTCCGCAAAACCTATAGTCACGACATCTTCGCTGATCTGGGAAACTGCCATCGTATTCCAGAACGTCACGCCGTCAACCAGAGTACGGAATTCGACAGAATACGACTTGTCGGACGCCAGTCTGTGGCGTATGGTGTCAAAATCCATTTCCTGGCTTATGTAATTCCTGTCGGCCTCGAATACCACCTGATTGACGAAGAACGACGTGGCTTTCGAGAAGTCCGGCAGTTCAAGTCCCTTGCCGATAGTGCCGTCGTCCATCTTGAGGGTGCAATATGTGCCGTCGCTCAAATTGACCAGATGCAGAATCTTGTATGAACGCGAAAGACGCTCTATGAGTCTGTCTGTTTCCCGCGCCCTTCTCTCGTTCTCTTCCTGTTCGGCAACCTTTCCGGTAATGTCTTCCAATCCCAGATAAGCGCAGTTATCCTCGTCGGCACGAGACACGAAGCAGCGGAATGTAAGAATCCTTACGCCCTGCACCACACGGAACTGGAATTCAAAACCCGGTGCATCCTTCAGGGCATTGCCGATGTATCCAGCGTCAAGTCTGCCGGACACCATGCCCTTGTCGTCAGGATGGACATGGTCCAGGCACGATTTCAAAAGGCTCCCGTCTTTCAGAATGCTGACCGTCGGATCCGCAAAGTTGCACTTGTATATCGTCACTCCTGTCTGCATAGCACTACCCCAGTTTCTCTAAATGCTTCAAAAATAGGAATAAAATGCCATATGCCAAACTTTTTGCCCGCTATATTTCATCGCGCCCGCGAAACTGCCGGCAGCAGAAATCCTGCAGTTCTCTGTAGAGACGCTGGACGGGAAGGCCGACCACATTGAAGTACGAGCCCTCGATGGACGAGACTCCGATGTAGCCGATCCACTCCTGTATGCCATATGCACCGGCCTTGTCGAACGGCGCATATTGGCTGACGTACCAGTCTATCTCACTGTCCGAAAGGCTGTCGAATGTAACTTTGGTAGTCACCGCAAAACTGCGGCTGCGGTCTTTTGCGGCAAGAGTGACGCCGGTAATGACTTCGTGGCTGCGGCCGCTCAGCACATGAAGCATCTCGCTGGCCTGCTGCCGCGAATGAGGCTTGCCAAGAACGCGGTCATCGGCCATGACGACCGTATCGGCAGTAATTACAATCTCATCGGGGGCAAGCGAAGGAACGTATGCAGCCGATTTGCTTTTTGAAATGAACAGGGGTATGTCCTGACCTTTCAGGCCATCGGGCCATGATTCGTCTATGCCGTCAATGACTCTGGTCGAGAACTCGATGCCAAGTCCTGCCAGCAGTTCCCTGCGACGGGGCGAATTCGATGCCAGGACTATTCTGTATGGGGCGAAAGTTTCCATAAGTCACCATCCGAACGCATGACGGTCAGAGAGCCAGAGACCCTGGACTTTCATGACCTGTTCAACGACGTCCCGCACGCAGCCGCGTCCGCCGTCCCTGGGCGAAATGTATCTGGCCAGAGCCTGGATTTCCGGACAGGCATCGGCAGGACAGCACGGAAGCCCGCACACCTGCATGATTTCGTAGTCCGGAATGTCATCGCCCATGTACAGTACCTGACCGGCCTGAAGTCCGTTGCGCTTCAGGAAATCGTCCCAGTCATTTATCTTGACCTTCGATGCAATGTATATATCCTCGTCAGGAATGCCCAGTGCAAGGAAACGCTTCCTCAGAGACTGGACTCTCGCACCGGTAATGATGCCCACCTTGAGGCCCTTCTTCACGGCAAGCTGCAGCGAATAGCCGTCCTTCACGTTGACGGTGCGGACCGGATCCCCTGTCTCGGAAAGGTCCATGACATCGGTACTCAGAACGCCGTCAATGTCAAACACCAGAGCACGTATGCTGTTCAGGTCATAATCAATCATCAATCTTGATATTTGGGTTAATGTCTTCCGATATGAGTTTGTACAGAGTCTGCCATCCGGGATTGTCGGCAAGCATTTCCAGATGGTGCGACACAACGCCGGAATCGCCTCTGACGGCAGGACCGGTCTGCGATTCTTCGGGAGTGAGATGTTCCAACTTTGCCACCGTGCCCCTGATGAGAGGCAGCATGACCTTGAAGTCGACGCCGTGGCGTTCCAGTATCCTGCCGCTTATGGCCATCATGCGGCATGAAAAATTGCTTGCAAAGACAGCCGCAAGATGCAGATAGAGGCGTCCCTGCGAGTCAAGCCCGGTAACGCTGTCCGATATGTCATTGGCAATGCGCATTGCAATGTCAAGACTTTTTGCATCCGATGCCTCCACGAACAGAGGCACTTCGCGCATGCAGACCGGAGCGGCCTTCGAGAAGCTGGCCATTGGATATATCACTCCGTGGTGTTCTGCACCGGCAGTTTTCCATACTTCACTCGGAACGCTGCCGGCCGTATGCAGGAACAGAGTCTCCGTTCCAAGCGCCTTTACAATATCCGATGCCTGACTGCGCAGCGCATCGTCCTTGAGCATGGCAATGCAGACCGTTTCGGGGAAAGCGGACTTTGGCAGCGACGCCAACTTTTCCACTCCCTGAAATGTAAGGATATCTTTCCCTGTTTTCAGCTGTCCGGCAAGTTCGCGTGCCGTCTGACCGCCGCGACTTGCGACAGCCGTCACGGCATATCCGGCACTGACAAGAGCCGGTCCCATAGAAAAGGCAACATTGCCCGCCCCGACCAGTACGACATTCATTTTCCCGACGGAATTCAGAATTTCTCACCGTGGACCTTCGTCCACTCTATCTTGTCATCCTCGTATGGCTTGCGGTCCTGATTCTTATAGCCGAAGCCTATGATGCACAGAGGCTCAAAGCCTTCCGGAATGCCGAGCAGCTGCGCGAGGACACGGCAGGCAGGCGTTCCGTCAGCCTGGGAACGGCCGCGCATCTGAGTCCAGCAACTGCCCAGACCGAGATCCTGAGCCTGGAGCTGCATGAACGTGGCTGCTATAGAACAGTCCTCGATCCAGCAGTCGGTCTTGGATGTATCGGCCACGACCACTACGGCAAAGGCGCATTCGGCAAGGAAACCCGAACCGGTCTCCCTGGCAACTGAAAGCTTCTTCAGCATTTCAGTGTCTTCGACAGTTATGAATTCCCACGAACGGGTGTTCTTTGAAGAGGGTGCAATCAGTGCCGAACGCAGGATGAGACGTTTCTGCCGTTCGTCAAGCTTCTGCTCCGTAAACTTGCGCATGCTGCGCCTTTCTGCTATGAGGGTGCTGAAATTTTCCATCTGACAATTGTTTTGTATCGCGAAATTAGTAATAAAAAGGCAGTTTCCATACTTTCGCGCAGTTTTTCGCGTTAATGATGTGTATGAGCGGATACAACCGTGCGGTTTCAGTTTTTCTGCTGACATGTGCTCTGGCACAGGCCACGACTGTCCATGCACGCAGGGTTTACGTGTCCGGAACCGTACGCGACGAGAACGGCCAGCCGGTGGAACTGGCCACAGTCAACGACGAGCGCACCATGCAGTCGTGCCTCACCAACCTGAAAGGACAGTACGGCCTGCACATCACCGCCCCTGACGACACGCTCAGACTGGTGTTCCGCATGCTGGGGTACGATACCATGTGGCACACGCTGGCCGCCAGTCAGGACACCATGCGGGTCGACGTCATTCTGCCCTCCATGAAATATTCCCTGATTGAAGTCGATGTCAGCTCAACCCACCGTCAGGCCGGTGCCATGCAGACAATCGGTACCGCCGGACTGGATTTCACACCGCAGGCCAGCGGAGGTGCAGTCGAATCGATAATCTCGACTCAGGCCGGCGTAAGCAGCCGCAACGAGCTCAGCAGCCAGTATTCAGTCAGAGGAGGCAACTTTGACGAAAACAGCGTCTACGTCAACGGCACCGAAATATTCCGTCCGCAGCTGGTCCACTCCGGCCAGCAGGAAGGACTGAGTTTCATCAACCCCGACATGACCGGTTCAATACGTTTCTCCACCGGAGGCTTCGGGGTCGAATACCAGGACCGCATGTCATCGGTTCTGGACATTACATACCGCAAGCCGGAAGGTCTTGAATACAGGCTGCAGGGCAGCATGCTTGGCGGCAGCGCCTATACCGGATACGGCAGCGACAGGTTCAGTGCGGCCGGAAGCGTCAGATACAAGACCACGTCAAGCCTGTTGGGAACGCTTGATACCAAAGGAGAATACGACCCGAGCTTCCTTGACGTCCAGACCTTCGTGTGCTGGATGCCCGGAAACGGCTGGGACATGTCACTGACCGCCAATGCTGCACGCAACAGGTACAACTTCAAGCCCGTTGACCGCAACACGAGTTTCGGCACGTCAGAAGACCCGCACCAGTTCACTGTCTATTACGAGGGTTGGGAAAGCGACAGGTTCGACAACTCGACCGTCGCCTTCGATGTCAGGAAAACGACCGAAAAAAGCCTGTTCAGATTGAATGCATCGGTCTTCAACAGTTCGGAGAAGGAATCGTACGACATTCTGAGCCGGTATCTGCTGGACGAATCCCGGACATACGCAGGACAGTCCATAGGCAGTTTCATGCAGCATGCACGCAACCGTCTCGACACCAGAGTCGCCTCGGTTTCATTCAAGGCCGGACACAACACCGCACTGGAAGGACGCATTGACTGGGGGCTTGAATACCGCCACGAACAGGTCAGGGACCACACATCCGAATGGGAATTGAGGGATTCGGCCGGATATACGCTGCCGAACGCCATGGAAGGGCCTATCAGAATGTACTCCACCGTCAGGTCCGACCAGGACGAGACAAGCGACCGCGTGTCGGCTTTCATACAGGACACCCACCGTTTCAACAATGCCGCCGGTGCGTTTTCCGTCAATGCGGGAATAAGGACATCATGGTGGAGTTGGAATGCACGAACCACATTCAGTCCGCGGGTGCTTGTGTCATACCGGCCTTCATCGCACGATGACCTGATATTCCGCATTTCCCTGGGAGTATACCACCAGGCGCCTTTCTACAAGGAATTCAAAGACACAGTACAGACCGACGGCAATACCGTTGTCAGGCTGAACCGCGACATCAAGTCACAGCGGTCTGTCCAGCTTGTTCTTGGCGGGGATTATGACTTCACAGTTTTTAACCGGCCTTTCAGATTCACAACAGAACTGTATTACAAAAAGCTTGACAGGTTAATACCGTACACGCTTGACAATGTAAGAATCGTTTACAGCGGAACAAATTCATCGCACGGTTACGCGGCCGGTATTGACATGAAGCTTTTCGGCGAATTTGTCCCCGGCACACAGTCATGGCTCACGCTGTCGGTGATGGACACCAGGGAAAGGGCCGGAGACAGGTGGATTCAGCGTCCTACAAGCCAGCGCTACAATCTGTCATTGTACTTTTCCGATACATTCCAGCGTCATGACAGGTGGAATATGTCACTGAGATGTGCCCTGGCTGACGGTCTGCCTTTCACAGCCCCTGACAGCCGGAACTTCCAGTTCCGCGCTCCGGCATACAGGCGTGTCGACATCGGACTGTCATACAAGCTGCTTGACAGCACCACGCTCCCGCATGTATACGGCAGGCGTTCCCTTATGGGCGACATCTGGGTCGGAGCTGACTGCCTGAATCTGATTGGAGTCAACAATGTAAATTCATATTACTGGATTTCAGACGTAGAAGGAATCCTGTACGCCATTCCGAACTATCTCACAGGGCGCCAGCTGAACCTCCACATTTCGCTGTCTTTGCCCAGACTTCCCTGATTTTCGGCCCTTCGGTTGAAAAGTATTCGCGCACACGTTTTTTTTTATAAGGTGAAAAGAGTACCTTTGCGCGTTTTCAATAGAAAAGGCAAATATTACTAACATTATAACAACTTATTTTTATGAAACCTACACACATTGAGCATCTCGGCATTGCCGTTACCTCACTTGAGGAGACCATCCCTTTCTTTGAATTCCTTTCAGGCAGCAAGTGCTACAGCATTGAAGAAGTTGCAGACCAGAAGGTAAAGACCGCTTTCTTCAAAGTCGGCCAGACCAAGATTGAGCTTCTTGAACCCACCTGCCCCGAATCGACCATTGCCAAGTTCATAGAAAAGAACGGTGGCCGTGGTGGAATACACCACGTTGCCTTCAACGTCGAGAACGCCGCCGAGGCTCTGAAGGAAGCCGAAGCATTCGGCATCAAGCTTATCGATGCACAGCCACGCAAGGGCGCTGAGAACCTGATGATCGGTTTCCTGCATCCTAAGAACACCTGCGGTGTGCTGACTGAAATTTGCGAACAACCAAAATAATATAAAACGGAAATGGAAAACAGCAAACTCCAGAAGCTGGTGGAAAAGCGCGCCGAGGCTCTTGCCGGCGGCGGCGAAAAGGCTATTGAGAAGCATCACGCAAAAGGCAGTTTCACTGCCCGCGAGCGCATAAACATGCTTCTTGACGAAGGCTCATTTGAAGAGATTGACATGTTCCTTACCCATCGTTGCAACGATTTCGGTATGGAAAAGAAAGTGTTCCTGGGCGACGGCGTTGCCGTAGGTTCAGGTACAATTGACGGACGTCTGGTATTCGTATTCGCACAGGACGCCACCGTAATCGGCGGCTCACTGTCAGAGACCATGGCCCAGAAGATATGCAAGGTCATGGACATGGCCATGAAGCTGGGCGCACCGATCATCGGCCTCAACGATTCAGGCGGCGCACGTATCCAGGAAGGTGCATGCGCACTTGCAGGCTATGCCGAGATATTCGAGCGCAACATCCTTGCATCGGGCGTAGTTCCCCAGATTTCAGTCATCTTCGGCCCCTGCGCCGGCGGTGCAGTTTACAGCCCCGCACTGACTGACTTCATAATGATGACCGAGCAGAACTCATACATGTTCATCACCGGTCCTAAGGTAGTAAAGAGCGTTACAGGCGAAGACGTTACAGTCGAGCAGCTTGGCGGTGCCAAGGTACACGCCACCAAGTCGGGCGTAACCCATTTCGTAGCAGCCACCGAAGAGGAGGCCGTCGCCGAAATCCGCCGTCTTATCAGCTTCATCCCTCAGAACAACATGGAAGAGGCTCCGAAGATTGAGTGCACCGATGACCCCGCACGTCTTGAGGATGCCCTCAACGACATGGTTCCGGCCGATCCTAACAAGCCATACGACATGAAGAACATAATCTACTCGATTGTAGATAACGGAGACTTCATGGAAGTGCAGAAGGATTTCGCCAAGAACATAATCTGCGGTTTCGCACGTTTCAACGGCCGCTCTACCGGTATCATCGCCAACCAGCCCAGTTGGCTTGCAGGTGTACTGGACTGTGACGCTTCACGCAAGGCTGCACGTTTTGTTCGTTTCTGCGACGCATTCAACATTCAGATTCTTACCCTGGTTGACGTGCCGGGCTTCCTTTGCGGTACCGGTCAGGAATACGCCGGCATCATTGACCACGGAGCAAAGCTCATGTTCGCATACGGCGAGGCTACCGTTCCAAAGGTAACCGTAACCATCCGCAAGTCTTACGGCGGTTCACACATTGTAATGAGCTGCAAGCAGCTTCGCGGCGACCTGTGCTACGCATGGCCGAATGCCGAGATTGCAGTAATGGGTGCCAGCGGTGCCGTTGGCGTTCTTGAAGCCAAGGCCCTCAAGGCAATCGAAGACCCAGAAGAGAAGAAGAAGTTCATTGCCGAAAAGGAGGCCGAGTACAAGGACAAGTTCGCTTCACCTTACCAGGCAGCCAACCGCGGTTATATTGACGATGTAATTGAGCCACGCTTCACACGTGCACGCGTTGTACGCGCATTCGAGCAGCTGCAGACCAAGCGTCTGACCAACCCGCTCAAGAAGCACAGCAACATTCCACTCTAAAGAAAGACAGCTATGACAGCATTATTGGTTAATGGACAGACATGGCTGGTCACAGGAGTGGGATTCGGAATGGTAATTCTCCTGCTCATTGTGCTCATCTTCATCCTTAAGGGACTGGGTGCAGTTGTCAGCAACATCACCGCCCCCAAGGCTCCGAAGGCTGCCGCCAAGGCTGCACCCGCAGTCCAGGCCCCGGCAGTCAAGGCCGGCAAGGAGTCCGATGAGATGCCGGTTGCAGCCATCGCAATGGCCCTGCACCTGTATTTCAACGGAGTTCATGATGAAGAGCCCACACAGATCACCATCAAGAATGTAGAGCGCCGCTATTCCCCATGGAATTCCAAGCTCTACGGCATGAATAACTTGCATCGTTAATATTAAAGACAAATGAATTGCAGTGCAAGCCGAATACAGAAGAGTTCACTCTTATGTTGAGGCGCCGCCTGCAATCTATTAAATTGAAAATTTAATGAAAGAATTCAAATTCACAATAGACGGCAAGCAGTACACTGCCGCCGTCAATGAACTTGAGGACAACTTTGCCGAAGTGACAATCGACGGCAAGTCCTACAAGGTCGAAATCGAGAAAGAAGAAGCTCCTGCAGCCGCAGCTGTACGCCGTCCGGCAGCAGCAGCTCCCGCAGCAGCCGCACAGCCGGGTGGCCTGATGACCGTAAAGTCACCGCTGCCAGGTTCAATCATGAAGGTTCTGGTTGCAGCCGGCAAGGCTGTCAAGAAGGGCGATGTCCTTCTGACCATGGAATCAATGAAAATGGAAAACAACGTATGCGCCGAAGCCGACGGTACAGTCAAGGCCGTTTTCGTTGAACCCGGAAAGAACGTCATGCAGGACGACAAGCTTCTTGAAATTGAAACCGTTGCAGTCGCAGCTGCTCCCGCAGCCGCTCCCGCTCCCAAGGCAGCACCTGCTCCGACAGCAGCCCCCAAGGCTGCAGCCAAGGCCGAAGTTCCCGCCGGCGGTTTCAAGGTAGTAAGCCCGCTGCCCGGTTCAGTAATCAAGGTTATGGTTTCTGAAGGTCAGGACGTGAAGAAGGGTGACACCCTGCTTACTCTTGAAAGCATGAAGATGGAGAACGCCATCAAGGCAGAACAGGACGGAAAGGTAACAAAGATCGTCGTAAGCGCAGGACAGTCAGTCATGCAGGAGGACGTTCTCATGGTTCTCGGATAATCAGATAATATTGATATGGAAGATATTATCAGATTTTTTGGAAGCATGGGCTTCATGAACATGACCTGGCAGCAGGGACTGATGATAATACTCAGTTTCTTCCTGCTCTACCTGGCCATCAAGAAGCAGTACGAACCGCTGCTGCTCCTGCCTATAGCTTTCGGTATGCTCCTGACGAACCTGCCGCAGGCCGGCATGTTCCACAACGACCTGTGGGTTGCGTTCCTTGATGCAAACAGCCCCGCTTACCACAGTTATGGCACCATAATGAAGGAAGGCGGTCTGCTTGACATTCTCTACATTGGTGTCAAGGCCGGTATCTATCCGTGCCTTATCTTCATGGGCGTAGGTGCCATGACCGATTTCGGTCCTCTGATTGCCAACCCCAAGAGCCTTCTGCTCGGTGCAGCTGCACAGCTGGGTATCTTCATTACCTTCCTTTGCGCCAACTGGATGGGCTTCACACCCGCCGAAGCAGGTTCAATAGGTATCATCGGTGGTGCTGACGGTCCCACATCGATCTTCCTGACATCAAAGCTCGCTCCGCATCTGCTCGGCCCCATTGCCATTGCAGCCTACTCTTACATGGCCCTTGTTCCGGTCATCCAGCCGCCTATCATGCGTGCCCTGACCACAAAGAAGGAACGCGCCATCAAGATGAGCCAGCTCCGTCCTGTCAGCAAGACCGAGA
>JAKSIR010000010.1 GCA_024398695.1 Bacteroidaceae bacterium
GCGGGAACATTCACTGTAGCTATAACCTTGTTGTCCTGCATGATTTCAAGTGTACCTGCACTTGGAGGAACAATCTTGACGGTAACGCTCTTTGGAGCTTTCTTGAAGTTCACGGTGTTGTACTGTGCCCATGCGCCCTTTTCAAAGAACACGGTCTTCCAGCCTGCAAAATAGTTGCTGGGCTCCAAATATGCAATTGAGTCACCCTTTGCGCTCAGCTGGCTGTAACGGTCAAGCTGTATCTTTGTGTCAGACTGGGTCACGCCAATGCCGCGAAGTGTAGGCTTGACCATGCGTATGGTACCGTCCGGCTCAAAGAAAATGCTGTCGGCACATACGGAACGGTTCTTGTCGAATTCCGGAGAGAACTCGTTGTGATGGTAGAACAGGTATGTCTGGCCCTTGAACTCAATGATTGAGTGATGGTTGGTCCAGCACTTGTTGGCATGTTCCTCAAAGAAAACGCCCTTGAATTCGTACGGGCCGAAAATGTTGTCGGCCATGCAATATGCCAGGACCTCCTCAACGTCGCGCGCCCACGGGAAAGTCATGTAATAGTGACCGTCATGCTTGAACAGATACGGGCCCTCGACAAGACCCTTGGTGGGAACACCCTCAACACGGTGACGGTCTGCGGGGTCAGTCGATACTGAAAGCCAGTCGTCATTCATCTTTGTAATGGTAATGCCCGGCATTACAAGGTATCCCTGACCGTCGTCGTCAACGAATATGCAGGGGTCAATGCCGCCTACGCCATCCAGAGGTTTCTCCTGAGGAATGTACGGACCTTCGGGATAGTCGGCAAGGGCAACGCCTACGCGGTTGCCGCCGCCAAAACGCTGGCCGGGCTGGGGTTTTGCACCTGCCGGGAAGAAGAAATAATACTTGCCGTTATGTTCCTTGCAGTCCGGTGCCCACATGGAATATCCCTTCTCGTTGACCCAGGGGGCTGTCCACTGGTCGACAATCATGCCGTGGTCTGTCCAGTCGGTCAGGTTGTCGCTTGAAAACACATGATAGTCGGCCATGCAGAACCAGTCCTTGCGGGCATAGTCGGCTGGAGCCTTGATGTCATGTGAAGGGAAAACGTAAACGCGGTCGCCTACAACCAGAGCTGACGGGTCTGCCGAGAACTGGTCTCTGATGATAGGGTTCTGTGCTGCGGCAAAAGCACTGCCCATAAGGGCGGCCATAAGAATGAGTCTTGATTTCATAGAAATGGATATAGTAAGGTTTGTAATTATCGGTTCCCAAAGATATCGGGTTTTTTCGGTAAAAACAAATTGGCGGGGCACCCAAACGGGGCCCCGCCAACAATTATGATAAGTTAACTGTCAATTACTTGAACAGAACCTTTTCAACCTCGCCGGTAGCGATGTTCTTACGAAGTACAATACCCTCATGAGCATCGGTCTTGATAGCGTCCAGAGTATAGTATTCGTACTGAGCCTCGGCTTCGTCGGCAGCATCGTCGAATGTCAATACACTGGTGACTTCACCGATTGCAGCATCACGCAGGCTTGCATATTCGGCCTTATCATCCTTCGCGCGGAAGATAAGAGCGAAGTTGTCAAGTGACGAACTATTGTTACCCGATGCCAGAGTTACCTTGATGGCAGCCGAATCTTTAACGCCACCAACTGAAACGAATGACTGACCGGTAACAGTCTTTGAGGTCTTGTTGACCATCAGTTCAGAACTTGCACCGGCGTTGAAGTCAGCACCGATTTCAAAGATACCTACAGGCAGATCTTCAACGGTAGTGCTCAATTCAGCCTTACTGTTCCAGTCCATTGACAAAGCACCGTCAAAGAAGGTGTTACCTGCCTTGAAGTTGGTGTAGTTGCCGTTATCGGCAGTAACCATACGGTTGCCGTTATAGGTTTCTACAGACTTGACAGTCCATGCGGGGAACAGGTTTGTGATATTATTATCAAGCGGCATGATCCAGATAGGCTGATTGCCGTTGTCATTGTACTGATGTCTTGTGTGAATAATATTGCAACCGTCGGCAATGGACTTCATCTGATCAACATTAGCCGGGCTCTGGATATCCATACGCTCTCTGATCAAGGCAGTAGCATACAGCTTGTTGTTCTTGATAAGAGCATTCAACGGCACGCTGTCACCGACTGTTCCATCAACGATTTCGCTGTACAGACGAGCCTTGATTGAATTCCTGTAAAGAGCTTCAAGCTTAGCGTATTCCCTGTTTTCAAGCATTGTGGCAATGTCAGAAGCACTGGTACTCAGGTCAAGACCCGGCAGAGCTGCAAGGTCAGCAATGTATGCCCGGTTGAATTCGTCAGCAAGGAATGCGTATGCATAATCGCTGGTTGCAAGAATAAGGGCGTCCTTTCTCTTTGCAATGGTGTCGGCCGGCTCGTTGTCGTAATCGACAGCACTGGCAATACCGTAAGCTGCCTGCAGAGCTGCATATTCATCAAAAGCTTTCGCTGCAGTTTTGCTCTTTATTGAGTCGTCAGCAACCGTCATTGCAGCATTGAAGGCGTCAATGGCAGCAGCATGCTTGGCCATCAGGTCAGCATCCTTCTTGTAAAGTTCGGTAATGGCCTTGATTGAATCGTCTGTAGCACCCGACGGAACGAGTGATTCATACTTGGCCATGTCAGCAACCGAAGCTGTGTAGGTGTTCATGCCATCATGTCCCTTTGCGGCAAATGCTGCAAGAGTATCGGACAGCATGGTTCTCTGAGCAAACATTTCATCAACAAGGGCCATGCGGGCAATAAGATCATTGTCTGCACCCGAAATTTCAGCAGAAGCTGCATTCCATGCGCTCGGAGCTGTAACCTTCGGATCAGTATTGAAATCAGCATACTGGGCCTTTACTCCTATGGCTGCTGTCAACGCTGTACCGCCATAGTTGTCTGCAGCGGCATTTGCCTTGGCAATGGTCTTGGCAAGAGCTGCAGCAGCCTTGCTGAATGTGCTCATAGGACCGTAGGCAATACCGAAGCCGGTCTGAATTTCATTACCCTGCTGAACAACTTCCAGGTAGTACAGAATCATACCGTTGGTTGTAGTCTTCATTGAAAAAGAACCCCAATCGAAGGCTGACTGAGCTACATTCTGTTCAAATGAAATTGTGTAAGTACCTGCCTTGAGGTTTGAAGTGAAGAACTTGTACTCGTTAATACCATTTTCAATTTCAGTAACGTCGTTGGGATCAGCCATCATGGTGACGTTCTTTCCCGGCTTTTCCTTATACTCAACAGCCTTAGTGTTAGTCGTTCCGGACAATACCTTATAGCCTGTCAGGGAGTCTTTCTTGCCTGCTTCGTCGAACAGATAAACATACAGGCTGCTTGAACCGTATCCGTCACCCATGGTCATACCGAACTGGAAGTCGTAAACGCCGTCAGCGGGTATCTCAACCTTGTACTGGAGTTTCGGACGATTGTTTTCATTCGCTTCAGCACCGACTTCCTGGCCCCATACACCCCAAAGGAGACCGCGTGTGTAGTCACCTGAGAACTGGGCGACTCTGGTAGCGCAATGGCTTGCAGAGAAACCTGAAATGTTGACACCCTTTGTGAACTGCCTGTCATAGTTGTACGGCAGGAAATCAACATAGTCGGTAATACCTTCAGGCATTGAAGCGTCGCCAAATGAATATGCGAATACAGCGTCTTCACCTCTTTCAGTCAGCTGGAAAGCAGGCTCCGATACATCGGCTCCATAGACCTGCACAATTGAGAACTGGTAGTCGCCCGAAAGAACATTATCGAATTCTCTGCCTTCTCCAGTGGGACGCTGGAATGTTACAAGCGTATCATCTGTAATGTTGGATACGGTCCAGTATTCAGCGTCCTTTACACCAGCCTTGTTGACCAGCATCACAGCACTTTCTGTGTTAGGAGCGTTATCATAGGCAATACGCTTTGAGAATTTGAATGTCAGTTCAGTCGTATTACCGTCCAGCTGGAACGAACCTGTTTCATAAGTTACACCACCCTTGAAAACAGGAGGCAGGTCATACATTGAATAGACACCATCCGCAATATTCGGATTCTTGGTGGCAATTTCGTTGGTGAAGTCCTCTACCGGGCAACCATCCTTTATCCAAACGGTATCCCAAGCCTTCGGGAATACGGAGTTCTTGTTATAGCAGAGTCTCAGTTTAGGATCGGTCGGGTTGGTGAACGAAACAACGACTGAATCGTATGTTCCCAAAGCATAGTCAGCGTTCCTATCCTGGAATATATACATGTATCCGTCTTTGTGATACTCTGCTGAAGTTACATCAACAGCTTCCCAACCTTCGTCTTCACCGTCGGTGTAATGACCGAAAAGTGAGAAGTACTGCGGGTCAAGTTCAATTGCTGCAATGCCAGTTTCAGTCTGAGCATCGGCACACAGATCCTTAATGTTGGTTTCGTAACCGAAGTCAACACGAAGAATGTTGCCGGTAAATTCGCAACCGCCAATCCATGACTTGGTAAGTGAAATTTCATCGACGCCGAATGTTGTGCTGTCCGATGCGAAACCTACACGTACAAAGAACTTGTCAGGCTGGACAATGTAGTTCCATTCCTGGTTACCTGTCTCTTCTGATTTCCATGACCATTCGGCATCCCACCAGTAACCGTCAACGAACACATAGTCATTGGCTATAGAGTCATTGATGTAGTAGGTCATGAATGTAACCTTTGACCATTGGTCTTCCTTGTATGTGGCACGCTTGGCATTTGCTGACTCAAATACAACGTCCTTGGTGAACTGCTTGTTGTACTTGTAGTGAGCGGCATCGTTTTCAATACCCATGGTGAAAGGCTTTTCTGATGCAAAGTGACCGCGCATTACGTCGAAGTACATTGTCGGCTTGTACTGGAGCGAAACGCTGTCGGCTGCAAGCTTCTTCTTGCCGTCCTTGTGTGCAGTTACATAGGCAGTCAGACGGTACGATGAATAAGGCTGGATATCAATACCGCGTACGAACAGGTTACGACGGTACCTGGCAGCAAGATTGCCGGACCAGGCGCTCGAGTTTGAGAGTGCACCTGCCGTGTCGGTCGAAACGTACTTGAAATACTTTCTGCCACCAGTGCGGTTATACTGACTCATCTGTTCGCGACGTGTTGCACCGGCGGCAGATTCATAGTCATCAATGACATCCCATGTGTCGAATCTCATTGCGTTGCTGTCGGTGGCATTATCAGCTACCATAACGTCGTTTCTCAAAATGATTGTGGTGTCTCTCCACGGACCCTTCTTCCAGTTTTCCCGGTCAGTCCAAGGCTTTGCATTGGTGCCCAGGTTGTCACCGCTTTCCTTCTTGTGAATGTAGTACTGGACACTGTCAAGCTGTCCGATAACCTTGGCCTGCCACTCAGCGAATCCGGCTCCTTCGAACTCGAAGTCCTGAGTAAACATCACGTAGGGATCCGTTTCCGGATGCCATGTAGGTTCGTCCTGTGCACATACTGGAAGTGCAGCAAGAAGAATACCTGCAAAAAGTAAGTTTTTCTTCATAACGGAAAAATTTAATTAATAAATAGGGTTAATAAAAAGTTTTTTAATCAAATATTTCAAGCCACCCTGCCGCATTTGTCTTGCAGCAGGATGGCGGTTTTAACAGTTACTGTTTATTCAATCTCAGGAACCAGTCCTCGTTGAACGATTTGCCGTCTCCAAGAAGTTTAGAATAAAGAGCTTCGTCCCTGGTGGCCGAAACACCGGTCTTGCGCATTGAAACCTTTTCGGCAAGGAAGGCGTTGTCAGCGAATCCGCCATAGGAGGGGTAAGCCTGGTCTTCGGCCCTGTGCATTGAAACGCGCAGCAAGTCACCGAAACGGTAGCCTTCGAAGCATGTTTCAAGAGCCATTTCGTTTACAATAAGTTCCTCAACATAACGCATTGTATCAACATCGGCCGGAATACGATACCGGTCATTGATTTCGCTGCAGCCGCAACCGCGCGAATGGATACCGAATGTATTGTTTGACTCCGGAATACTGTATGTGAAATAGTCGGCAGTATATGGGACACCTGTTCCATTGGTCTTGACACGACCGCTGAAACGCCAGGTGGTGCCGCTGGTTCCGCCTTGGGCTTCCAACTGTGCCGGATAGAAATACGAATTGTTGAACATCTTCTCCCTATAAATATCACCGAGTCCCATGCTCTGGGCTTTGATTGAGTCGCTGCAGAAATCAAACGTGTTTGTTTTTCCCGACTGTCCCAAATACCCGTGCAGGGTAACGTAATTCAGGCCATACTTGAGAATTGCAAACGCAGTCTTCGACAATCCGCAACGGTTCAAAGCCTCTGCAAGCCTCAAATATACAACATCATTTCTGTAAATGCCAATCTTTTCGGGGTGAATTTTTGCAAGCGTCTGTCTGTTGCGGTTCAGGCCGACACCCACCTCGTCGGCTTTGGCAATCGAAGAAGTAAGAATAGTACGCAGTCTCAAATCACCGCGGATAGTCAGGTCGGTTTCCGACATCTTGTCGTTATTGAATGTGGGAGATACCACATGAGTGCTCAGATTTTCCGAATAGAAACAGAATTCCTGATCGGCCGAAAGCTGTACAAGAGCCCTGGAACTGGTAAGCTGATGCCAGTAGTCGTTGTCTTCGGTCGAATTGAAGATGTTTGGCAGGTCGCTCACGACACCGCCATAGACGTCGGCCTCCATAGGAATGTAGCATATCGGCTTCATGTTCTTGCCGAACTGGTTGGAATAGTTGTCATCGCCAAGATACAGGAAACCCTTGTCAAACCAGAGAGCGCTGGCAGTGCCGGTAGCGCGGCGGTCATTGAGGTCTGTCAGATATTCGGCATAGCTCAGAGCAGCCTTTTCATACTGGCCGGCCCAAAGGTACAGGTCGCCCATGATGATTCTTACGGGAATGAACAGGTCCTGCGAGTTATGAGTTTCCGAAGTGGTGCCGTCGCCGTTGGTTCCGCCGGCCAGGTTGCCGTAATTCGGAATCTCGTAATCAAGGAAGCGCTGTTCGAAGTCATCGAGCAGAACGGTTGCCAGTTGCTTTATGTCAAGCAGCTGAAGCTTGTTCTCGTCAGCCTGATCGGCGCTGACAATAGGTTCATTGACAAAATACACTTTGCCGTACGCCTGAGCCAGCTGCAGATATGTCCATGCCCTGTACGAAAGCACTGCTATGTACTCCTTCAGGAAAATGTTCTTGTGGTTGCGCACGTATGCGGTATCGGCGTGAGCCAGAAAGAAATTGCAGTTGTTTATTACTGCATAGTAGTCAGCCGGGTTGTCATAGACGTTGTTCTTGTCGGTGAAGTCCCAGTCATAAAGTTCCTTGAGCGAAACGTTGGCCCTGTCGGTGGTGCTTACCAGGTCTCCGCGCACTTCATTGAGAATGACGGCGCGGTCGGCAATGGCCTGCATCTTGCTTATTATGCCCATTACCGAATATACGGTATCGGTTGCGTAGTTGAGCGTATTCTGGTAGTCGTAAAGTACTACTCTGGAATCAACTTTCAGCATGTCCTCGCATGAGGTCGCTCCGACTGCAAGAATTGCAGTCAGGGCGGTGCATATAATGTTCTTGAGTTTCATGATTCCTTGATAGGTTAGAGGTTAATCTTCAGTCCAAGTGAGAAATTGGCAGTCTGCGGTACAAGGCCGCGGTCTATGCCACGGGTAAGTATGCTGTTGCTGCATGAGAATTCCGGATCGGAACCCAGATAGTTTGTAATGGTGAACAGGTTGTTTGCCGAACCCCAGACGGTCAGGCCCTGAATGTAGGTGGTGAAGAGCGGTATGTTGTAGCTCAAGGTGATGTTCTTGAGCTTCAGGTATGAACCGTCCTCTATCCAGCGGTCACTGAAACGGGCATTGTCATGCGGGTCACCGAACTGGATTCTGGGCACGTCGGTCACCTGACCTTCGGCTGTCCAGCGGTTGGTCACGGCAACGGTCTGGTTCATGAAACGCGAACCGCTTTCAAGAATCATGCGCTGGTAGTTGAATACATCGCCGCCAATGGAATAGGCGAGAGTCGCATTCAGCTTGAAGCGCTTGTAACCGAAGTTGGCGAAGATACGTCCGTACAGGTCGGGAGTGGGATCTCCAATCTCAACCATATCGTCCTTATCTATCTTGCCGTTGCAGTCAATGTCGACGAACTTCATGTCGCCGGCCACGAACTTTTCGCCGGTATTGCCTACTGCAAGGTCAGCGTCAATGGCCTCCTGGTCGGTCGAGAAGACTCCGTCAGTCTTGTAACCGTAGAAAACGCCTACAGGTTTGCCGACCATGGTGCGTACGGTTGCGCCATAGCAGTCATAGTCGTTGTATTCGGTAGGAAGCGATGTCACTTCGTTCCTGTAATGGCCGATGCTGGCACCGGCTTCCATCTTGAAGTCGGCTCTGTTGACAGCCTTTACAGCGACAGTCACGTCGAAGCCCGAGTTCTTGAGAGAACCTCCGTTGGTCCATGCTTCATCGATACCGGTAAGGAACGAAAGACCGCTTATTGACAGCAGGTCGTCGGTCTTGCTGCTGAAGAAGTTGGCCGACACGCTTGCCCGGTTCTCGAACAGGGCGGCATTGAAGCCGAATGTGAACTTCTTTGTGGTCTCCCACTTCAGAGAACTGTTGCCTATGTTGTCAAGTGCAAGTCCGCTCATCTGAAGGACCTTCACAGGCGAGAAATATGTCTTGGAAGCTGAATTGTTGTAATTGTCATTACCTGTAATGTCAAAGCCGGCATTCAGTTTCAGATAATCGACAAAGCTGGCGTTGAACCAGTCTTCGTTCGAAGCCACCCAGGCGGCGCTGACCGACGGGAACAGTCCCCAAGGGGTACCGAACATCCTCATGCCGGCATCAACGTCTGTACCGAATCTGGAAGACGCCTGCATGCCAAGTCCTACCGATGCGTAGTACTTTTCGGCAAAGCTGTAGTTGCCCTGAGCCCACCAGGTTATCGATATGTCCTTGTTGTCAACACCCGAAGTCTTCTTGTACTTGAGGGAAGAAGTCATGTTCGGAGTCTTGTCATTGCCCGAATTGTAACCGAGCATGGAAGTCTGCTTGAGCGTATTGTTCATGTAGCGCACACCTGCCTGAACGTCCAGGTTGTGTTCGTCCTTGCGGCGGGCATACTTGACATAGGTGTTGCTCATGAATCCGTCCTGCTTGGCAGTCATGGCGGCAGCCTTGTTGTCAACGACACCTATCTTGTCTATCTTGTACTGCGGAGTTCCGAACAGAGGCAGGTAGTAGTTTTCGTCACTGTTTGCCAGAGAATAGGTGAAATGTTCATATACCGACAGGTAACGGTTGACCTTCCATTCCGGAGTAATGGACAGGGTGATCAAACGGTTTCCGAAGTAGTTCTTGTTGATTCCGTCACCGTACTGCAGTATGGAGAGCGGATTCGAAAGGGCTACATCCTTACCGAGCACTTCGTCAAGGTAGTCGTCTTCGTTGGCAAGGAACTTTGACTGGCGGCCGTTCACGTCGAATGCATAGGGCGAAAGGAACGGAGACTTGGCAAGAGCCAGGAATCCGGGAGCGGCAATGATGGCATTGTCTATGTCGTCATTCACGCCGTCGTCACGCATGTCACGGGTAACGTCACTATATGCGGCGTCAAAGCGCAGGTTCAGCTTGTCTGAAAGAATGATGTCGGAGTTCAGACGAAGGCTGAAGCGCTCGAAGTCACTTTCGGCAAGCACGGCATCACCGGTGGCAAAGCCAAGCGAAAGGTTGTAGTTGGCAACCTCGTCACCGCCCTGGACGTTCACGCTGTAGTTCTGGACGAAAGCGGTCTGGTATGCCACATCGCTCCAGTCGGTATCCTGGTGATACATATTGTAATAAAGGTAGCTCGGATCTGACTGCAGGAACTTGAAGGTTGTCATTTCAGTTCCAGTCGAGCCGAGAAGCTCTGACGCATAGTTCCTGTACTGTGCGGCATTCATCATTTCCGGCAGCCTGGGCATTGTCTGGAAGTTTCCTGCAAGATTGAAGTCAATCTTGGTGGCCATGCTTCTGTTACGCTTGGTCTTTATGACAATGACACCGTTGGCAGCCTTGGCACCGTAAATTGCATAACCGTTCTTCAGGACCTCGACCGACTCGATATCTTCGACCTGGATGTTTGCAAGCAGGTTGCTGTAATAGCCGTCATGCATGGTAATGTTGTCATACCCCATATCAAGGATAAGACCGTCCAGGACAATAAGAGGCTGGGTGGTGATGTTCAGAGAATTTATACCGTCAATCTGCATGTCGGCGCCCACGGCCAGCTGGCCGCTGCGTATGCTTGACAGTATGCTGCCCTGCAACGAGTTCTGAATCTGATTGTCAACCGAAAGGTTGTCAGTAAGACCGGTAACCTGCGTCAGCAGCGAAGAGCCTGCCTTTGTGCTGGTGGAGTAGATTTCAGAAAAGGCATCGGAATACATTTTCACGTCAACGCCCTCGGTACGGCCGGCAAGGGCGCATACCGTCGTATTGCAGCCGTCAAGCGCGAACGTGAGCGATGAAACGTACTCGGGCAGTCTGATGGAGTACGAACCGTCTTCGTGAGTCATTGCAGAATGCAGTGAATTGTTGTAGGCGGTAACCTTGACACCGGCCATCGGTGTACCAAGGGCGGCATCGGTGACAGTACCGGTAACTACTACGGTATTGTCATCAATGTCCTTCTGAGAGAAAGAGGGGGTTGAAACGGCCAGCATTACGCCGAGCATCCCCAGAGGCAGAAGCCTGTATGTATTTGAGATTTTCATAATCATGTGCTTTATTCAATTACCGGTTCAAGAATAATGCAGTCCATCCACAAGTTGGAAGTATGGGTCAACTTATTCGTCACCCTGCACTCAATTGACACTTTGCAACGGTTTCGTCCAGTTTTGAAATTACAGTCGGGGAATGCGAATACACTCGATGTTACCGTATCAGGATCTACAATCGTAGTCGTACCGAGTCCGCAAACATCAGACCACACCACCTTTCGGCCATCTTTAGCCTGATACAGGATAGCATGTTCTTCCAACTTATTATCGGAAAGATCAGGCTCCTGAGAATAATACCTGAGTACAGGAGTCAGAGAATAGGAACGGTTGGCAACAGTGTTCCTGCGGAAAACCATTTTCAAACGGTAATTGCCCTTCAGATTGTCTGGAGCATAGAAACTTACTATCCAGTTGTCGTTGCCAGGACGGCTGATATCCATTACACGACCGGATGAAGGATTGCCGAACGCATCAACGGTAATAGTTCTAGGTCTGTAAGTGAATTCCGAAGTGAGAATCTCATCCTCGATTTCCACCTTGATCGGCCGAAGGAATGTCAGGCTGTCAAGGAATGGCCATTCGTCAAACAGATAGACCTTGCCGTTACTGCACATTACAGAGTCCGAGGCCCGGGCAATAATTCCTGAATACGGGGCCTTGTAAACATGATAAGGAATCACTTCCGAGAGACGCTCCTCAAGCTTGAACAGCGTTGAAACCAGAGAATCGGCGGGACTCGGATTGAATGCTCTGTTCATGTTGAAGAACATGTCGGTCATCATAGCCTGGTAGGTGTACATTTTCTGAAGCGAATCGCGGTCGTCACGACATTCTTCGTACGTATAGTAGTCCTTGATTCTTTCATACTGGCTGGCAAGCACTGACGGTTTCGGCAGAAGCATTATGAAGTTGCTGTCCTCCTCGTTAATGTAGCCGTATTCGTCAAGAAGCACACTTGTCATTTTCATCACTGAGTCGGCATATTCCATCTGGCCGTCAACGATACCGCGCTCTACGCTCTTCTCGGGATCAATTTCGTACTTGGTGTACTTTTTGAACCAGTTGCCGAATGCCGCAAAATCGGGATTCGAAGTCAGATACTCATAAATGTTGGGCAGATATTCAACCTTTCCGTCCAGTTCATGAATTATACCGTTCGAGCAACGTATGTTCTTGCCGCCGGCCTTATAGCCGGTTCCGGCAATCGTCATTGAAGTCGATTCGTATCCCTTGCCGCTGAGCATCATCACCCTGCCCCTGGTAGCCGAACCTACGGTATGGCTGAAACGGGCTATATGGTTGCCCAGGAACTCAGTACCGACCTTCTTGTGGTCTGCTGCTGACTTCTCACGGATTGGCTTGGTGTACTTTTCCCATAGCGAATCGGCAACCGATTCGTTTGTCGGCAGCCATACGGTCATGAAAGTGCTTTCGTTGAGCATGTCCCAATATGTGACATTGGTCATGTTCCTTTCATTGAAGGTGTATGTTGTCTTCAACGCCTTTACAAACTTGCTGTACTGAGGCATGCTTTCGATTGTCTGTGCCAGAGTCATTGTAGGAATGTCTGAATTGGTGGAGTAGTGCTCCTTCCAGACATCGCTCTTACAGGAAGACAAAGCAAGAACAGCCAAGGCAACCCAGGCGGTCTTATTAAGTATTCTGTTGTAATTCATAATGTTCATTTTAATTGGATAACCTGTTGTTATTTGGCCTTTGCCACAAATTCGTCTTCAATGTATACAGGATTCTGCTTGAGCATGGTGTTGATTTTCAGCTCGTCCTTGTTCAGCGGGAAGAACAGGGCGTCCAGATCATCAAGCTTGATTCTTACTGCACTCTGGTTGGCGGCATCCTGCTTTTTCAGAACCTTTGAAACAAGATATTCCGAATTGCCGTCACGCATTGACTTGCGCACCAGGTCAAACCAGCGTTTGCCTTCAAACATAAGCTCGCGGCGGCGCTCGTCAAGAACAAGCTCCTCCATCTGTGAATCGGTGCCATAATCCGACTTTTTCAGAGGAGTGCCGTTTGTCAGATACGAATTGTTGTTGAAGCAGTTCGCGCGGCGGTTGACGGCATCGACAATGTTGAACGCTTCACTGAGAAGCGCATCGCGCTGGGCTGGATTGGCCTTTGCCTTCTGTACCAGGGCCTCGGCCTGCATGAGAAGGACATCGGTATAGCGGTAAATGATCCAATGCGGATAAACGGTGTTGAAATTGAAGCGCTCTGCCTTGAGCGTGCTTCCTACAGATCCTGACGACAGGTCATATGAAAGTGTCTGGTAAACATACTTCGTGATACCGAAGTTGCTTGTCTGCGTACCGTTCACGTTGCAGCACTGGTAGTAGCGGCCGTCGGTCTTCTGCTTGAAGACGGAATTCGAACCAGAGCTGAAATTGGTGCCGACTTCGGACGTGGCCTTCAGATTGCCGTTGCTTGAAGTGTTGCTGTTGTAGTATGAACTTACGAAAGAATTGTTCACCTGCTGGTCAAACGGAAGCTCGAACAGTGTCTCAAACGAGTTGCCTGTACCGAAAATCTCCTGGTAGGCATTGCCTGCAGTACTTCCGCTTGGAACTTCCGAAATGAGCGGATAACCGTTGAAATCCTTCACGTTGCACGAAGTGCCCTGTTCCTCCTGAAGTTCGGCCCATTCGGCTTTCTTTCTGGCAGTGACTTTCTCGCAGCAGGCTATGCACTTGTCATAGTCGCCCTTCCACAGATACATGTCGGCAAGCATGGCATTGATTGCCGACCTTGTAATGCGTGCTGTATTTTCAGCCTGCTCCCTCTTTCCAAAACGGTTGACGGCATTCGGTTCAACGCTCTCAAGATCACTGATGAGCACGTTAAGAATCGAATCGAACGAAGACGCAGGAATGAAGAAGTTGTGTGTGTCGTCAATTGAAGGTTCGGCCGTATAGGGAACATTCTTGTAAGCACGAATCAGATACCAGTAGCTCAAGGAACGAAGGCCTATAGCCTCGGCTTCGTTGGCCAGGAGGTCACGATGTGAATAGTTCGGGTCCTCTTCGGCTACAATAGGAGCGAAATGGAGAACGGTATTCGCACGGTTGATTACATCGTAGAAACACTTGTAAGTCGAGAAGCTGTTCGTTGACAGCAGGTTGTCACGTGTAATCTGGGTTATGTCATTGTTGCTGTTGCTGCTGCTTTCCGTCAGGTTGTCTGAACGCATTTCACCCCACAGGGACATGCGTACCAGGCAGTCGTTGGTCTCCAGAGCGGCATAAGAACCCAAAAGGACAGCCTCAACGTCATTCTTGTCAGTCCAGAAGTTCTCAAGGACAATGTCATTGAGCGGCATCAGTGTAAGGAAGTCTTCACAGGATGCGGCTGTGAGACCGGCCAATGCCATGCAAATAATTGAATTTATCTTTTTCATATTATTCTTTCATTAAAGGTTAGAACTGGACCGTCGCACCAAGAGAAAGCTGCTTTGATCTGGGTGTCTGCGCCCTGTCCATAGCTACGCTGCCCTGACCTGTACCGACTTCAGGATCCATACCCGAGTACTTTGTCCAGCAGTGCAGGTTGTTGAGGTTCACGTTGAAACGGATGCTGGCAATTCCTATCTTCTTGGTGATGTTAGGATCAATGCTGTAACCCAGTGTCAGAGAGTTCCAACGCAGGAATGAGCCGTCCTCAACGTATCGGTCGGAACCGAGATAGTTGTAACCGTCATTGTAAAGGGCACGAGGCATTACCGTGTTGTCGCCTTCGACTCTCCAGCGCCAGTTGACGGCAGCCGACGTGTTGTTTGTATTGTACATGCATTCTGCATCCATTCTCGAACCGTTCACGATTCTGTTACCCCAGCGGAAGGCAAACTGGTTGCTCCATGAGAAGCGTCCCCAGTTGAAGTTGACGCCGAAACCGCCGGAAATCTTAGGAAGCGAGCTTCCAAGATATACAATGTCAAGTTCGTTGATGTTACCGTCATGGTTGATATCCTCGTAGATGGCATCGCCGCCCTTGAATTCGTAGTTCTTGTGGTCACCGTCACCGTAGTCGAACATCATGGGCTTGGTGTTGCCGTGCTGGTCCGTGATGACGTTGCCGTTGGCATCCTTGACGACAGGAGCGTTAGGACCGCTTACACCTGGAATCTCGACTTCCGAATAGTCGCTGTACTGATAGACGCCCAGGAACTTGAAGCCGTAAATTGAACCGAACGAGTTGTTCAGTGCGGTATATGACAGATAGCTGCCGTTGTTGTAGTCGAAATCCTTGTTCATCTTGTCAAGGATGGTAGGATTCATTGACAGAATCTGGTTGGTGTTGTCCGAGAACGAAGCGTTGGCGCTTACATGGAAGTCCTTGCCAAGAATCTTGTGTGAATAAATGCGGTTGGCATTCAGCTGCAGTTCCCAACCGGCATTCTTCATGGAGCCTTCGTTCACCACGTCGAGTGAGTTGAAACCTGAAGATGTAGGAATTGAATAACCGCGGTTGATCAGTTTTTCTGTAGTACGGGTATAGAGGTCAACGGTAAGACTGAGTCTGTCTCTCAACAGGCCGAAGTCGAAACCGAGGTTCCATGACGACGTTTCCTCCCACTGAAGATTGCTGAGTCTGATGTTGGAAGGATAGATGGTCGATGTGCCCAGATACGGGGTGCCGCTCGAGTACTTGCTGTAGAACAGGCCGTTGCCGCCGGGTGAGTTACCCTGAAGACCCCAGCTGACACGTGTGGCCATCATGGTGACAATCTTGCTGTCGCGAAGAACGTCAAACCACTTTTCGTCGCTTATGTTCCAACGTCCTGACAAAGCCGGGAATGCGCCCCAGCGGTGTGCGTCACCGAAGCTGGTGTTACCGTCGGCACGTACCGTCAGGTCAAAACTGTACTTGCCCTTGTAGGAATAGTGCGAAGTGAACGAGCCGTTCATGCTGTGACTGCGGTCAGCGCTTGTTGAAATGCTGGTTATGTTACCGTCAAGTCCAATCGAATTGAAATATCGGGGAAGTCCTGTTACCGTACCGTCCTGACCCTTGCTGGTGCTGGTCCTCAACTCAAAGTTGACAGAAGCCATGACCGAATGGTTGGGGTTGTTCAAATGCGGTATGAAGGCAAGATTGTGAGTGGTCGTAATTGACGAGTTCTTGTTGGCGCTCGAAGTGACCTTGTTGGCATTGGAATCGGACCAGCCGTCACGTGACAGACTGGAAGGATTGTAACTGTCGTTGCCTGAGTTCGTGACGCCGAAGTTTACACGGCCGGTATAGGTAAGCCTCGTCTTGTCGTCGTCTATGCTCAGAAGGTTGTATGTGAGCTGGAAGTCAGGATTCACGTTCAGAGAAGTCTGATACTGTTCCATCTCGGCTGCAACGGCTACAGGGTTGCTGTTCTTTGGAAGAACGTCGCTTGCAGTATTCGGCATTATATAGAATTCGTCGGTGTCGTTGCCGTTCTCGTCCTTATAATATATTGCAAGGTTAGGCATCATCTTCATGGCTTCGCTGATGGCGGCCGAATTCGTCTTGTTCTTCGAATAGGTCATCGAGAAGTTTGTGGATACCTTGATGCGTTCCGATACGAAGTAGTCAAATGCCACACGGGTGGTGAAACGGTTAAGCTTCTGGCCTATGACGGAACCTTTCTGGTCGTCAAAACCGGCCGAAATACGGAAGTTGGCCTTGTCACCGCCGCCCTGTACCGAAAGGGTATGTCCGTGCTGGACGCCGAAACGTCTGACTGCACCTACCCAGTCAGTGTTGTTGTCATAATAGATGTGATCAGGCCAGCTCATGTCATAATTGAGCTCGCGGATGTCGGAAGCGTCATCGTTCATGCCCGGATTGAAGAACGACTCCTTCAGGAACATTGTGTACTGGTCACCGTTCAGGAGTTTGTAACCGTCAGGTTGCCAGGTGCCGTTCATGCGGTAGCTGTAGGTTACACGGGTTGCACCGCGCGAACCGCGCTTGGTCTTGATCTGCATGACACCGTTTGCACCTTTTGCACCCCAGACTGCAGTAGCCGCAGCATCCTTAAGGACTGTGATTGACGCAATGTCTTCAGGGTTGATGTTCAAAAGTTCTGACACCTTGTCCTGATTGTTTGAATCGTTGGTGTAGTCGAAGTTGTTCTTGAGGTTCGCTTCGATTTCCCAGATCATGCCGTCCACAACGATAAGCGGGTTCTGGTCACCGGTCATTGTTGCGACACCGCGAAGGTGCATTGTTGAACGGGAACCAAGGTCACCGCTGTTGAATGCCACGTCAAGACCGGCAATACGGCCGGCAAGAGCTTCATCGACCGTGGTCATAGTAACACCCTCAAGGTCTTCCATCGAGATGGTCTGGGCTGCCTGAGGCAACTCACGCAGAGGAATGGGAAGCGGTCCGTCTGCAGTCTGCCTCTTGGCAACGACTTCAACTGGAGGAAGGTCTCCCATGTCCTTCATGTGAATTGAGAAATAAGTCTTGTCAATTGGAATGTCAACGGTTTCCATACCTACGTATGAAATCTGGATCCTGTCCTTGGGGTTCTTCAGACGGAATGAGAATTCACCGTTGATGTCGGTTGTGGTGTGTTCCACAATACGGTCAGCCGCGTCACGCTCGGTAACGTTCACAGCCATCATCGGACCGTACTCGTCTTCAACGATACCGCTGATGACGTCACCGGCCTTCTGGGCTGAAAGCTGCCCTGGCAGAGCAAGCAGTGCAAATGCCAATGCTGCTCCATATATTCTGTTAATCTGTTTCATTTTCATTTAGTTAGCTGGTTAGAATTCAACTTCACCGTTGCACAGAGGTCCGTCAATGAGATGAATGACGGCATACGAAGAAGTTTCGATCATGGCAGTCGAGACATCCGTAATGGTGCCGGAGTTGGTGCCGACCTTGAACTCGTACTCACGGCACAGGATATTGAACAGAGGATGTCCCTTTGAGCCTGTCTGCTTCAGGACATTTCTTGTGTTGCCCTTGACATCGGTAATCTTGATGTCCTTGCCGCCTTCCACCTTGAGTTTGACAAACTGCTGGTTCTTGCCTACAGTCTTCATGTATGCGGTCTCATAGTTGGCTATGGTAGCGGGAGAACCGTCATCCTTGTAACCGGCATCGAACTTTGCGTTTGCTATTACGGAATTGTCCTGTATATGATACTTGACAAAGTTCATCAGCTCGTCACGCTTCTTGTTGTAGTAGGTTTCGTAGTTGAAACTGCTGTCAGCGACACCGGTAAGCCGTTCTGAAAGAACCAGCATTGAATCAATCCAGATTGAGTCACCCTCAGGGTCATCAGCAAGGTCTGACTTGATGCCTTCCCAATAATCGTTGAATTCAGTCAGTTTGTCAGGATCGGAAATCTTGCCGCTGGCAAGGAGAGCCCTGACCGATTCGTTAGTGGGAACATACACAGTGTAGTGGTATGTGTTGAACGAACCTACATTGTACTGGGAAGCAATGTCATTTTTGTTGGACACGTTGACGAAAACGGTCTTTCCGTCTGAACCGACAGCACTGTTCATCAGCCTGAAGAATTCGTAGAATTCGGGGTATTCGACCGAATCGGAAAGGACATCATAGACTGACTTGCTTGAAGTGAGCAGAGGCTTGTCAATGATGTATGTGACACCATTACCGTTGTCGGCCTTCTGGTCGTGACGTTCAAGAACTGAAATCTTTATGTTTTCAGTATTTGCGTTTTCAATCTGATAACCGCCGTCAACTTCCATCTGGTCAAGGTCTTCAGCACTCGCGCCCATCTTGAAACGTATTGTTCCGCGGCCCTTGGTGGGGAAGTAGGCATAGCCGGCAGCATCGGCAAAATCCGACTCTTCAACGGCACCTATTATAATATGGTAATCCAGAATGTCCCTCAACCTGTTCTGAATGACATCGTCCGATACGGTCTTTGTGCCGGTGGGAAGTGTCTGAAGCTGATTGGTCTGGGGATTGTACTCGCAGACCTCGGCCTTGACCTTACTATCTTCCGTGTCATAGCGGAATACCATGGCCTCCAGATATGTCTGGCCGGGATTGTTCTTCCTGTGTGCGAACGAACTCGGATCAAGCCATACAAGCTTGCCGTTCAGATTGGGGTCGCTGGACTGTGCGGTAGGAATGAAGAAACTGTAAGTTACCTGCATTGAATTCAGATATGCGCTGAACTGCAGCGTTTCGTCTTCAATTGCAGCGTTGATAATCTGAAGGTATTCGTTTACGAGTGCAGGATACGAGACCGAACGGTATGCCGTAGGCGTAAACACGGTATTCGTATAGTATACTGCACCGTTGCAGCACATCACAATCGAGTCAAAACAGGTTCCCGGGTCAGAAATGCCTTCGAACAGCGGGTCCTGAGCATCGTTCAGCACGTTGTGGAACTTGCTGGGAACAGTGTTCACAAGCGAACCCTGCATATTGTTGTTGATAAGTTTGACTATTACCTTTTCAGGTATGCTGTCCATATCTTCGGCAACCTCCTTATAAGTTACAGGCGCGCTGTTTCTGTACTTTGCAATGCCGTAACGCTTGCGCAGTGACGTGCCTGCAGGCGATTCAAGCCACCATTTCTTGATTGTGGCATCGGTAGGAACAAACATCACACCCATGTTCTGCTGGAGTGCAATGTTGGCTTCTGTCGTACCTGACTCGGCATAATATTCGTTCCAGCCCGGATCGAACTTGAGAAGCGCATTGTCCTTGAAAGGCTTGTCGTTTGAATTAGGTATTTTACCGAACTCCGCATTACCCTGGGAACGTAAGGAGAAATACTGTCTTACAAAAACCTTCTGGGTCGTTTCTGCGGTTGACGGAATTTCCATTCTGCTGAGGACTTCCTTCTGGACGCCCTCTGAATATACCGGACAGCTGAAACGGTCAAGGATATGACTGTAGATGTAGGCGTTCTCGGTGTCCTGCTCAAGATATTCGGCCATGCTCGGAAGCAGGTAGATGACGTCCGACATCACATGGATGAATCCGTTGAAACACTTCTTGTCCTTGTATTCTATCTTGACGCCGTTGATGCTGGCTTCACCGGGTTTGCGTCCGGGCCTGCCGGTACCCTCGCCCTGGTTGAACAGGAAGTCGTAGTCGTCGTCAGTGATCTTGTGCGAAGTAAGGAACTTGTCAACGAAGAAAATCATGGAGCGTCTGGTTCCGTCACTGAAGCATACCATGCCGTTGGGGAACTTTGACTTGTAGCCTCTCCATATCTCGCTGTTGGAAGGCATGTCCTCCGGCATTATAATAGGTATAGAGTCATATACTGAAGCGGCAGAAACACGTCTCATGCAGTTGCCTGTTACAGGAGAACCTGAACCCGAAGGATTCGGGGTGCTGGAAAGCATTGCAACCTGATAGACGTTGTTCAGCATCGAGCCGTTCAGAATCATGAGCTTCTGGGCATGACTGAGTTCTTTAATGCTTCTTGCGGGTTCGCCCGATGCAGTCTTGAACGGGCAGTCGGCGAAGAAACGCTTGAATGCGTCGTCATCGGCAATGAACAGGGTCTTACTACCTGTTCTGGACAGAACCGATTCGTAGGTTGAATTCGATTCCTTGTCCAATGCACGGATAAGTTCGACGAATGTGTTGAATTGGTAATGCTGGCCTTCATTACCCTCAAAACCATTCACCATGGTCTCGAAGATACTGGTGCCAAGCCATTCGGGTGTCCTCTTGTCAAGGTCGAAGTCGGACTTGCACGAAGTGATTCCGAACGCCGTTGCCAGGACTGCAAGGGCCAATCCCTTTAAGCCGAAGAGGCTTGCCGGAGAATTGTTCTTTTTCATTTGGTTGGATATTTTTGATTATTATTGTTTGCGCTTACTTATCCATTCCCTCGATTGTCTTGATATGACCTTCTGCGTCATATTCAAGCTCGCATACCTTGAGGCTGCGCAGCCATGACTTTCCGCCTGATGGAACGCTGTCGTGGTGGAAAAGATACCACTTGCCTTTGTATTCGACAATTGAATGGTGGGTTGTCCAGCCCACAACGGGAGTCAGGATGACACCCTGATAGGTGAACGGGCCGTATGGATTGTCACCGATGGCATAGCACAGCATGTGTGTGTCGCCGGTGGAATATGAGAAATAGTATTTGCCGTTGTACTTGTGAACCCATGATGCCTCGAAGAAGCGGTGCGGGTCATCGGCTGAAAGCGGCTTGCCCTGAGCGTCAACCACGAGAACCGGCTTGGGTTCTTCGGCGTACTGCAGCATGTCGCCGGAAAGGCGGACCACACGGCTCGGCAGAGCCGGCTGGTTTCCGTGAGGAAGATTCTTGCTGTCAGGGGTATTGTTGATTGCGGGATCTTCAATGCCTATGTTGTCGCGGTAGCACTGGAGCTGGCCGCCCCAGAGACCGCCGAAATACATGTAATAGCTGCCGTCTTCATCCTTGAGTACGGCCATGTCTATGCTGTAACTGCCGTGTATGGGCTCCGGTTCGGGAATGAACGGACCTGCAGGATTGTCGGCAATGGCGATGCCCTGACGGAATACGTCGTTCTTGTCCTTCATCGGGAAATACATGTAGTACTTGCCGTCCTTTTCTGCAACATCGCAGTCCCAGAGCTGGCGTCCGGCCCATGCAATGTCTTCCAGACCGAGAACCTTTCCATGGTCTTTCACTTCTCCGTTCATGACGTCATCGGTTGACAGGACGTGATAGTCTTTCATGACATACTGGTCGCCCGTGTCGTTTTCAACATTCTCGCACTCCCAGTCATGTGACGGGTAAATGTACACTCTTCCATTGAAAACGTGAACCGACGGATCGGCCATGTAATCAGCGGGAAATAGGTAACGTTTCTTCATAAGTTCGGTTAATAATTTATACGCGTATTAATATTATTTCAGTACTAAAGCGGCCAAAGATAACAAAAGTCCGCCAAACCGGCACAAGAAATCGGCAGTTATTTTTGAATATAGGCAAATTTTTTTGAAAAAGGCACAAAAAAGGGGACACGAACATGTCCCCGGGCTGCCAGGACACACCTTCTCAGGCATGAATGACAGCTGCTGGAAGTCACGGCCGACGGCCACGTATGAAAAATTACGCCGGCAAAGTTACGGGGTCTGTTCGGAATCGGACTTTGAAACAGTACCGATTTGTATCAATCCCGTTCAATTTTTCCTTACATAAGCTGGCTGCAGAAAAAAGGGAGGCCCGGACGGACCTCCCGAAACAATGCTGTCGTACCCGGATTCGAACCAGGACAAAGACGACCAAAATGTCTTGTGCTGCCATTACACCATACGACAGTACGTCCTGAAAGACCCGCTAAGGCCACGTCTCAGGACAGGGCAAAATTACTCAATTCAAGTTACTCTGCAATGAGCAGGTAATAATTCTTCTTTCCGCGCTGCAGGACAATGTAGCGGTCATCGACAAGATCGGCAGACGTAATGGCCCTTGAATGGTCATAGGTCTTTTCCTTATTGATGGAAACGCCGCCGCCCTGCATCATCTTGCGGGCCTCGCTCTTGGAGAAGAATACCGGACATACGTCTGTAAGGAAATCGGATGCCTTGATATTCTCTTCAAGCTTTGAGCGCTGGAAGCGGAACTGGGGAACGCCTTCAAAGACTGAAAGAAGCATCGACTCGTCAATCGTCTTGAGTTCCTGTGACGAACCGGAGTTGCTGAACAGGATTTCCGATGCGCTGGCGGCGGCTTCGTAATCGGCCTGGCTGTGAACCATGCAGGTAACGTCCTTGGCAAGACGCTTCTGAACAAGACGCAGATGCGGAGCGGCATCATGTTCGGCAATCAGTGCCTCGCATTCTTCCTTTGTTATATTTGTAAAGATTTTTATGTATCTTTTGGCATCCTCGTCACTTACGTTCAGCCAGAACTGGTAGAACTTGTAAGGCGACGTGTATTCCGGGTTAAGCCAGATGTTTCCGCCTTCGGTCTTGCCGAACTTGGTACCGTCGGACTTGGTTATGAGCGGACAGGTAAGGGCGAAGCATTCGGTTCCGTGGACGCGGCGTATGAGCTCGGCACCGGTGGTTATATTGCCCCACTGGTCAGCGCCTCCCATCTGAAGCTTGCAGTTCTTATGCTCGTTCAGGTACATGAAGTCATAGCCCTGAAGCAGCTGGTAAGTGAATTCTGTGAACGAAAGGCCGTCACGGGCTTCACCGTTCAGACGCTTCTTGACGGAATCCTTGGCCATCATGTAGTTGACCGTGATATGCTTTCCTATGTCGCGTGAAAAGTCAAGGAAGGTTATGTCCTTCATCCAGTCATAGTTGTTGACCAACTCGGCCCTGTTGGGGGCGTCGCTCTCAAAATCAAGGAACTTTGACAACTGCTTCCTTATGCATTCCACATTGTGCCTCAGGGTTTCCTCGTTAAGGAGGTTGCGTTCCTGGGACTTGCCGCTGGGATCGCCTATCATTCCGGTAGCGCCGCCTATCAGAGCCAGCGGCTTGTGGCCGCAGCGCTGGAAATGACGCAGTATCATGATGCTGCACAGATGGCCTATGTGAAGTGAATCGGCCGTTGGGTCAAAGCCCACATAAGCGGTGACCTGCTCCTTGGAAAGGAGTTCATCGGTGCCCGGCATCATCTGATGGATCATGCCGCGCCAGGTCAGTTCTTCTACAAAATCTGTCATCGTATAGAGTGTTTGATAATTTTCAAAAAACGCCGTTTTCAGGCAAACGGACGCAAATATACCATAATTATTCGGTTGGAAGGCTAATGCAGGCCCAAAAAGTCACACGATGCCCTGGCACTTGCATCCCTGATTGCCTGCACGTTGCAGCATCGGGCCGATGCAGCCAGTTCCTGAACTGCGTGAACCGGGCATTTGCCGTCGGTTTCCAGAATGAGGCTGTAATCGGGAACCGCAGCAAGCGTTTCAGGTTTCGAGCCGATGCCGAAGGACAGATAAAAGCCGTTGTCAAGCAGCTGTTCCATTTGCCGCACACCGCCGCGGAAACCGTGTATTAGCCATCTTTCCGAACTGCCGGACTGTTTCCTGAGTGAGATGAGCGTATCAAACTGTCTTACAACATGGAGAATCATCGGCTTGTGGACTCTTGCAGCAGTTGCAGCCTGCTCCATGAAGGCTTCCTTCTGGAATGCGATATCGGGACCGCGAAGAGAATCAAGGCCGCATTCGCCTATCGCGACCACATTCTCCATACCGGCAAGCCTCTCAAGAGCCTGCAAGCGGCCGTAATACCCGTCACGCTCCAGATCCCAGGGATGGATTCCCGCGGAATAAAGGCCGCCGGGCACGGCAAGGTCAATGTCGGTCCCGATGCAAAGGACCGATTCACAGTCAGGCGCTGTCCTGCAATGGGTATGGATATCGTATACGGGCATGGCGGTCATGGAACCGGGTCATATCCGCTGCCACCTCCGGGACGACAGCGGAGCACTCTCCTTATGGCCAGCCAGCTGCCTTTTATCGGCCCGTACTTCTGCAGGGCTTCAACGGCGTACTCCGAACATGTCGGGGTAAAACGGCAGGTTGGAGGGGTAAGAGGGGTTATGAATCTGCGGTAGAATTTTACCGGCAGCAGCATCAGCCAGACTGTCAGTTTGGTAATTTTATTTGACATCACGCAACTGGTCAGCCAGCTTTTCAAATGCCTGGTCAAGCTTCTGTCCAAGACTTCTGCTGTCCCAGAGTTTACTGTCGGTGAACAGAACGGCCAGCAGAAGGCATTCGCCCTTTCCTGCCAGTGCCGTTTTCAGTGCATGCGAATGGGTCCGGTAGTATTCCCTGACCTGACGTTTCACGCGGTTACGGTCAACGGCATGCTTGAAATGTCTTTTCGATGCGCTTATGAGCAGGCGGACACCGCCATTCACGTCAAAATCGGAATCATCGGGCCCGAGCGCAAGCCATACAAGACGTACAGGGAAACAGCCTATGGAGCGGTTTCCCTGAGTAAACAGTCTGTCTGTCAAATGATTGCCACACAGGCGTTCAGCCTTGTGGAACGTGAATTCCGACATTACCTGTTGGCGGCGAGCCACTTGTCAAGGGCAGCCGACATTGAGGTTATGCCCTCGACCGGAGCTTCGATGTCAAGTCTGAGTCCGGCGTCACGAATTGCCTTGGCTGTGGGGGCACCGAAGCAGCCAATGATTTTCTTGTCCTGAACGAAATCAGGCCAGTTCTTCTGCAGCGATTCGATACCGGCAGGGCTGAAGAATACCAGCATGTCGTATGTATCGATTTCATCCTTTGAGAATTCGTTGCTTACAGTCAGGTACATGACGGCTTCGGTGTGGCTGATGCCGTTCTCGTTGAGCAATCTGGTCAGTTCGCCGGAATGTACGTTAGACATGGGCTGCAGGAACTTTTCAGTCTTGTGCTTGAGAATCGGAACCATGAGGCCGTCGACCTTGCCCGTTGTTCCGAAGAACACCTTGCGCTTGCGGTACTGGACATATTTCTGTATGTACAGAGCTACCGTTTCGGTTATGCAGAAGTATTTCATGTCCTCAGGAACGGTGATTCTGAGTTCCTGACAGAGTCTGAAGAAGTGGTCAACGGCATGACGCGATGTGAAGATCACAGCAGTGTGGTCCAGAATGTTGACCTTCTGCTGGCGGAAGTCCTTTGCCGGGATGGGATCGACGCGGATGAACGGTTTGAATATGAATTCAATTCCATACTTGTCGGCCAGATCGAAGTAAGGCGACTTGCCTGTTGCAGGCTGAGGCTGCGAAATGAGCGCCCTTTTGATATTCATTGCCATCTGTATTACAGAAATATTATATTTGTACCTAATAGAAAAAGGGCCAGAACCAGCGGTCCAATTTCAAGGGCGCAAAGGTACAAAATAATTCCCAATAATTTGCATCGGCTTGAAAATAAGGACGATTTGGCCTTGATAATCTCTCCATAAATGCACATCAGGGCGAAAAACAGGAGCAGAATCACATAGATTACAGGCGGGAACGGAATGAAGAGTTCCATAAGTCCGACAATAAGCGAAACGATTCCCATGAATGACAACATGGTGATGTTCAGGGCATTCCACCTTAAAGGCTTGACGTTGATTTTCTGGGAGGCATACAGTCTGGCATTGACTGTCCGGAACAGGAGCTGCCTTGCAAGGAAACAGGGCAGGATGTATATGAAGGCGTGCAGGACGGCCACAAGCGCATGGGTACCCTGCCGTTCTGGAATCAAGCCGGACAGGGCCGATGCGAACGATATGGACAGTATGGACACCGCGACGGCGACAAAGTTCCGGAGCGGCGACAGTATCAGGGTCTTGAACTCTGCATTGGAGTTCCTTATCTTGTATACGTACACGAACGATGTCTTGAGCTGCCCCGACAGAGGGCCGAAAGTCAGACATGACAGCAGGAAAAGCAGCAGGAATGCCAGCAGGGTCCAGTCATCGGCCGGCGGCTGCGAAAGGAATCGGTCCAGTTCGTTCATTTCAGATAGTCTTTATGGATTTTTCTGCGGTCCGAATGCCAGTCGGGGGTGCTGTCAAGCAGTTCCAGCACCTGCCCCGGGGTCGTGGCGACAGACCACAGCTGCTTGAAATACGGTGTCATGAACTGACGTTCAACCGTGCGGTCAAGCATTTCAAGCATCGGATTGTAATAGGAGTCCGTGTTGAGAATGACAATGGGCTTGACGAACAGGCCCAGCATTTTCCACGTTATGATTTCGAACAGTTCCTCAAGCGTTCCGGTGCCTCCGGGAAGAGCGACGCAGGCATCGGCCATCGAGGCCATTGTGGACTTGCGTTCGTGCATGTCGGCGGTGACAATCATTTCGGACAGTCCGTCATGCTGCCAGCCGTTGTCGACCATGAACTGCGGTATGACACCTGTCACGCGGCCGCCCCGGGACAGAGCCCCTTCTTCGACCGATGCCATCAGACCGGTCATGCCGGCACCGGTGACGATACTGCGGCCGTTCTCTGCCAGAAGGGCGCCAAGCTCAAAGGCCTGCTCCTTGAAAACGGCATCGACGTGCGGACTTGACGCCCCATAGATGACTATGGTGTCGCGTTTCGGACAGGTCTGATTCATTGCTGGGAAACTTATTAATACCGGTAATGCTCGGCCTTGTAGGGTCCCTCGACCGGAACGCCTATGTAATCGGCCTGGGCCTTGGTGAGCTTTGACAGGTGGACACCAATCCTTTCAAGGTGCAGGCGTGCCACTTCTTCGTCAAGATGCTTTGGCAGACGGTAGACTCCGGTTTCGTACTTGCGGCCGAACAGCTCTATCTGGGCCAGGGTCTGGTTGGTGAAGCTGTTGCTCATCACGAAGCTGGGGTGTCCGGTAGCGCAGCCCAGATTGACCAGACGTCCGTCGGCCAGCAGTATTATGCTGTGACCGTCGGCAAAGAAGTAGCGGTCAACCTGCGGCTTGATGTTCTGGCACCTGATTCCGGGCAGTTTCTTGAGGGCATCGACCTGTATCTCGCTGTCAAAGTGTCCTATGTTGCAGACAATGGCCTGATCGGGCATTGCCTTCATGTGTTCTGTCGTGATTACGTCAATGTTGCCGGTAGTGGTGACGAATATGTTGCCCTGGGGGGCGGCTTCCTCCATAGTCACGACTTCGTAGCCTTCCATGGCGGCCTGAAGCGCGCAGATGGGGTCGATTTCGGTAATCAGGACGCGTGCACCGTATGAGCGCATGCTCTGTGCGCAGCCCTTGCCCACTTCGCCGAATCCGCATACCACGCAGACCTTGCCGGCTATCATTACGTCAGTGGCGCGCTTGATTCCATCGGCCAATGACTCACGGCAGCCGTACAGATTGTCGAACTTGCTTTTGGTGACCGAGTCGTTCACGTTGAAGGCGGGGAAGAGAAGCTCGCCGCGCTGCTGCATCTGGTACAGACGGTGTACGCCGGTGGTGGTCTCCTCGCTGACGCCACGGATCTGCGATGCTATGCTTGTCCAGTAATTGCCGCCCTTGACCTTCGCCACCTTTTTCAATATGTCAAGCAGAGCGCGCTCGTCACCCGACTGGGCATCGTATTCAAGGGCAGACGGATCCTTTTCGCCCTTCACGCCAAGGTGTATCATGAGTGTGGCGTCGCCTCCGTCATCGACTATCATGTTGGGGCCGCCCTCCGGGAAGTTCATGGCCTGGAGCGTGCACCACCAGTATTCGTCAAGCGATTCGCCCTTCCAGGCAAACACCTTGGCGCTGCCTGCGGCTGCAATGGCTGCGGCTGCATGGTCCTGAGTGGAGTAGATGTTGCACGAGCACCAGCGTATGTCGGCGCCCAGTTCGTGCAGTGTCTCAATGAGCACAGCTGTCTGTACCGTCATGTGAAGCGAGCCCATGATGCGTGCACCCTTGAGCGGCTTGCTGTCACGGTATTTGTCACGAAGAGCCATGAGTCCCGGCATTTCCTTCTCGGCCATGTCAAGCTCCTTGCGTCCGAACTCGGCCAGTTCCATGCTGGCCACCTTATATTCAAGATTTGAGAACAGTTCCTCCATTTCAATCGGTTTTTGAATTTGGTTTTGGATTTCACCCCGCAAAGTTACAAAAAAACACATTCCCTCCACGTTTTCCTAATACAGCCCCACCCTCATCCCCATCTTCCACTGAAAATACGCTTTCCCGCGGGCC
>JAKSIR010000100.1 GCA_024398695.1 Bacteroidaceae bacterium
GAGAGACTACCGTCGCATCTCCCAGAATGGCCTGAATAAAGAGGATTACCAGCAGCCCGGGCACACTCAGGAAGATTTCCGTAACACGCATCATAGCTGTGTCCACCCAGTCGGAGGAAATACCGCTGATGCTGCCGTATACCACGGCAATCGTTGTGGAGATCAGGGTCGCAAAGAAGCCGATAAACAGAGATACTCTGCCGCCGTGCCAGATGCAGGAGAAAATGTCCCGTCCCAGCGTATCGGTGCCAAACAGGAATTCTCCGTTGGGTGCTTTCGTGTAGTTCATTAAATCCAGATAGGCCGGATCTTTCGTGGCAATGACATCGGCCAAAAGGCAGCCGAGGATAATCAGCACCAGAACGGCGATGGAAAAAATCGGCAGGCTGCGCTTGGACTTGACTGCAGCAGCGCTCGCTTTTTCCTCCCGGATGCCAACCTGCGTAAACAGTTCCTGATCTGTCATCCTTCGCTCACCTCCGATGTTTCTACGACTTCATTGGCCTTCACTCTGGGGTCAATCCGTTCATTGATGATCTGACCGATGATATTGAAGAAGATGACAGTAATACCGGTCATCATGCAGAGAATCATCAGCATATTGTAGTCCGCATATCTGGCCGATTCGTAGGACAGCGTACCGATACCGGGATAAGAAAATACAGTTTCCACAATGTAGGTGCCGCCGATGATATGGGGGACGGATATTGCCATCAAGCTGATGTAGGTGGGTAAGATATTCCGCAGGCAGTGCCGGAACATAATCTGCCGTTTGGAAAGTCCCTTGGACTTGCAAAGAAGAACATAGTCTGCCCGGACCTCCTCCAGAATCTTGTTGCGGATCATGTAGGCATAGTACCAAAGATGCTCAATGATCACCACGATCATAGGAAGAATCAGATGGATAATGCGGTCCATCAGGTCATCAGCCTTGCCCACGGAGTACGCACCGGAGCTGGGCAGCCATTTCAGCTGCACGCAGAAAATAAGAATCAACACCAGTGAAAACCAGAATTCCGGAATACAGCTGACAATGGTTCCCAGCTTGCACAGCAGTTTATCCAACCAGCTGTCCTCAAACCAGGCACACAGGATTCCCAGCAGCAGACTCCCGGCAAAGGTCAGCACAAAGCCAATGCCGCCGAGGATCAGGGTGTTGTTCATACGCTTGGCGATGACCTGTACCACATCCTGCTTGTATTTATAGGAGATTCCGAATTCGCCCTTCAGCGCATTCTGCGCCCAGCGGATATACTGGGTAGGAATCGGGTCGTTCAGTCCCAGCTTATTCCGCGCCCACTCTTTTTCTTCAACGCTCATCTTCTCTGTGCGTTCGCCATAATAGGCCTGCAGGGGGTCTGTGGGGGTCAGTCGGGAAATAACAAACACAGTCATGGACAGCAGAATCACACTGACAAGGAAAATCAGCAGCTTCTTTCCATAGTAGGCAGCACGGTTGCGTTTGATTGTCATAGTGCCGCCTCCTTTGTCAGAACGAAGTGGTTGGGGCGAATTTCCCGGAAAGTACCCTCTGTGTCGAAAATCATATCCTCGGTATTCATCCGGGGACGGTTCCGCTCCCGGATGGGATCGGGATACGGAATGGCAGACAGAAGCATCTGGGTATAGGGATGCAGCGGATGGGCAAAGAGCTCCGCAGTTTCTGCCAGCTCCACCAGCTTGCCCCGGTACATCACGCCAATTCGATCGCAGAGATATTCCACCATGGCAAGGTCATGGGCAATAAACAGGATGGAAAAGCCATGCTCCTTTTGCAGATGCTTAAACAGGTTTACGATCTGCGCCTGAATGGACACATCCAGACTGGCAATGGGTTCATCTGCTACCAGCAGCTCCGGCTCCATGGACAGAGCACGGGCAATGGCTACCCGCTGCCGCTGACCGCCTGACATTTCGGAGGGGTACTTATCGAGATAATTTTCATCCATACCCACATAGCGCAGCTGGAAGGCTGCTTCCTCCCGGTAGCTGCCACGGGGCGGCGTGATGTGATTGATTTTCATAGGCTCTGCAATAATGTCCGCAACCTTCATTCGCTGGTTCAGACTGGATGCAGAGTCCTGAAAGATCAGCTGTCTTGCGGTTTGCAGCAGCTTTCGGTTCTGCCGAAAAGCAGTCTTGTCACAGGTATTCACATCGTGGAACAGGATTTCGCCTGCGGTAGGCTGGTAGATATTCATAATGCAGCGGGCCACGGTGGATTTGCCGGAGCCGGATTCTCCAACCAGTCCGAAGATTTCACCCTTCTGAATGGTAAAGGAAACATCGTCTACCGCTTTGATGACTGCCTTTTTGCTCAGACGGAACCGATGGGTCAGGTTCTTCACAGTAACGATTGCGTTATCCATGGACACTACCTCCTACCGGCCGTTCAATTTTGGGTGCTCTGGGGTCCAGCAGCCATGTGGCAGCATAATGGGTATCCGTAATGCGGAACATGGGCGGTGCCTGCTCATAGTCAATAGCAAGGGCATATTCATTCCGGCAGGCAAAGGCATCTCCCTTTGGGGGATCAATCAGAGAGGGCGGCATACCGGGAATGGTATACAGCTCACGCTTGCCCTTTGCCAGTGCAGGCAGGCTGCGCATAAGACCCCAGGTGTAGGGATGCCGGGGATCATAGTAGATTTCCTCTGCGGTGCCGATTTCCACGATCCGGCCCGCATACATGATGGCAACCCGGTCAGCCGCTCTTGCCACCACACCGAGATCATGCGAGACAAGGATTGTTGCGGTGTTCAGCTTTTTCTGAATGTCTTTTAACAGATCCAAAATCTGTGCCTGGATGGTCACATCCAGTGCCGTGGTGGGTTCATCGGCCAGAAGGATCTGAGGATTTGCCGCCAGAGCGATTGCCATAACACTGCGCTGACGCATTCCGCCGGAGAAATTGTAGGGATATAGCTTGTAGCGCTGCTCCGGCTGCTGAATGCCAACAAGCTCCATCAGCTCAATAACCCGTTCATACACTTTTGCCTTCGGAAGCTTGGGGTTGTGGGTAATGACCGCTTCCGCAATCTGACTGCCTACCGTCATGGTGGGGTCCAGTGCTGTCATGGGGTCCTGAAATACCATGGAAAATAGCTTGCCGCGGAGCTTTGCCATATCCCGTTCCCGATATTTGGTTATATCTACACCATTTGCCAGAATGCTTCCGCTCTCAATAACAGCATTCCTGGGCAGCAGCTTCAGAATGCTTTTGCAAAGCATACTCTTTCCGCAGCCGGATTCACCGACAATGGCCAGCACCTCACCGGGATGCAGAGTCAAACTTACATCCCGCACAGCTTCCACCTTTCCGGAACCCGTCCCGATGGAAACACTTAAATTTTTGATTTCCAGTAAATTCTCCATAATAGGAACCAACCTTCAAATGCCACAATAAGGGGCTGTTTCCAGCCCCTTACAGTTTCGCATACTATTTTTTAGATTAGCCAATCGTCCAGTCGCAGACATTCCAGAAGATGCCCACGCCGTGGTGACCCAGAACGGTGTCGGTGGCGATGCCCTGAATGTTGCTGTCAGCCACATACATTGCATCGATGTAGCAGAAGAAGGTGTAAGCAGGGGTATTTGCCAGCTCGGTCTGGAACTTGGCATAAGCTGCTGCACGTTCCGCGGGGTCGTTGGTCTGACGAGCCTCGGTCAGATACTGATCAACCAGTTCGTTGGAATAGCCGGAGTAGTTTGCACCCTTGTCGGTACCGAAGACCTTGTAGGTGTGGTCGTCAGCATCGAAGGGAGAGCCCCAGCCGATGATGCAGCACTGCTGTCCGCCCCAGTCGATACCACCGGCGGGAACATTTGCGGAAACATCCAGACCGATAGCGCGCAGCTGCTGGGCAACGATCTGAGCCATATCCACACGAACCTGATCGCCGGGAGTGGCATTGATCACAATGCTGATGCGCTCGCCGTTACGAGTCCAGAAGCCATCGGCATCCTTCTCGCAGCCGACGGAAGCCAGAAGCTCTTCCGCCTTGGCAGGGTTATAATCGTAGTGCTCTACATCCTCGTAGTTGTAGACATTGCGCTGCAGGGGACCGTAGCCAATATCACCGCAGCCCAGCAGGACGGCGTCGATGATGGCCTGACGGTCAACAGCGTAGCTGATAGCGGGGATCAGATCGGCATTTTCCGTCCAGTAGGGATTCCAGAAGTTGTACAGAATGCCGCGGTAATCAGAAGTGGTCTCATCGTAAACGGTATGTGCGCCGTCATTTGCAAACAGGGCAGCATCCTTGGGGGTGACCTGAGACAGGTTCAGCTCACCGGACTGCAGCTGCAAAGCCTTTGCATTGTCATCGGGAACGATCTTGAAGATGATCCGGTCGATCTTGGCAGCGCCTGCGAAGTAGTTCTCGTTCTTGTCCATGATGATAGCCTGACCCTCATCCCACTCAGTGAGCTTGTAGGGGCCGGTACCAACGGGAGCGCGGAAGAAGTCGGACTCCTGCATATTCTCACCCTCCAGCAGATGGGCGGGCAGGATGGCCATGGTCATGTATTCCAGGAATGCGTAGTTGGGAGCGGACAGGGTGAAGATGACGGTATGATCATCGGGAGTTGCGATGTCCACAACATCCTCGTAGTTGGGAGCATTCTCAGCGCCGTTCTCGGGGTCCATAATAGCCTCGATGGTGAACTTAACATCCTTGGAGGTGAAGGGAGCGCCGTCGTGCCAGGTGACATTTTCTTCCAGATGGAAGGTGTAGGTCATGCCGTCCTCGGAAACTTCCCAGCTCTTTGCCAGACGGGGAATGATATCATTGTTGCCGTCATGATCGGTCAGACCATCGAACAGCAGCACATTGATTTCGCAGTGCTCGTCCATGGCGGGGTTAATGCGGGAGTAATCGCCGGAACCGTAAACCAGAGTGGTGGGCTCTGCTGCGGTGGGGGCTTCGGCAGCAGCGGGAGCATCTGCTGCGGGTGCCTGTGCTGCTGCAGGAGCTTCGGTAGCAGCAGGAGTGCTGCCGCCGCAGGCTGCCAGGCTCAGGCACAGCGCCATTGCCAGAAGCAGTGCGACCAGTGTCTTCATCTTCTTCATTTTTCAGTTTCCTTTCTTTGGG
>JAKSIR010000101.1 GCA_024398695.1 Bacteroidaceae bacterium
ACGTAGCCCATGTGGACTGTCTGGCCGTCGACTTCAACGTCGACATCCTTGTATGCGCCGCCTTCGGGGTTCTCGAAGATTTCGGCGTAAACGTCAGCAATTTTCTTATCGATATCCTCCTGTGGAATTCCAAGTTCCCTGAAGTAGTTGCGGTATTTGCCGGTTTCGGCGTATCCCTTTTTGGCGGGAGTCATTTTTTTCTGGCCCTGTGCGTTCTTTGACGAGCCGCATGATGCCAGTGTTCCGGCCATGCAGACTGACATGAATATCAGGGCAATAGTCTTGAGAGTTTTCATTTAAGGTCAGTAAAGTGATTATTGAATGTAGGATTTCCACTGCTGGTATGCTTCGCTGTATGCAGGCATGTCGCTGGCCTTCGGCTCTATGACGCGTATTTTCTGCAGTGAAGCGAAGGCTTCGTTGTGGTCGTTGTAAATACGGGCTCCCATGCCTGCACCCTTGGCTGCGCCTATCGAGCCGTCTGTGTCATACAGTTCGATGGTGGCTCCGGTAACGCCTGCCAGCGTGTCGCGGAACAGCGGGCTCAGGAACATGTTGGCGTTGCCTGCGTGAATCTTGTTGACAGGCATGCCCATGTCTTCCATTATCTCGATGCCGTACTTGAACGAGAAAACTATGCCTTCCTGTGCGGCGCGCATAAGGTGTTCACGGCCGTGCAGGTTGAAGTTGACACCATTGAAGCTGCATCCGCGTTCCTGGTTCTCGAGCACGCGCTCCGCACCGTTGCCGAATGGCAGGACAGATACGCCGCCGGCACCAATGGGAGCCTGCGCTGCAAGGTCGTTCATGTCGGAATAGCTCAGGCCTTCAAGCATGACGGTGCGCTTCATCCATGCGTTCAGGATTCCTGTGCCGTTGATGCAGAGCAGTATGCCAAGACGGTTGAAGCCTGTCTTGTGGTTCACATGTGCAAAGGTGTTGACCCTTGACTTGGGGTCGTAGCTGATTTCTCCGTTCACGCCGTAGACTACGCCCGACGTGCCGGCGGTCGATGCAATTTCACCGGGTTCGAACACGTTCAGTGACAGGGCGTTGTTGGGCTGGTCACCTGCACGGTATGTTACAGGCGTGCCTTCGGCAAGTCCCAGGTCTGCAGCGGCCGATGCTGTAAGGCGGCCCTGCTCTGAGAATGTGGGGATGATTTTCGGTATGAAGGAGCGTGGGAAGCCGTAGTAGTCAAGCAGGAAGCTTGCAATGTCGCCGGTCTGGAAATCCCAGAACATGCCTTCTGAAAGGCCTGAGATGGTTGTCGAGATTTCACCGGTAAGACGCATGGCGATGTAGTCGCCCGGCAGCATGATGCGGTCAATCTTCTCGAAGATCTGAGGCTCGTTGCGCTTTACCCATGCCAGCTTTGAGGCTGTGAAGTTGCCCGGGGTGTTGAGCAGGTGGGTGAGGCACTGTGAACGGCCAAGCTGCGAGAAGGCTTCCTCGCCTATGCCCACTGCACGTGAGTCACACCAGATTATGGCAGGACGCAGCACTTTCTGGTTCTTGTCAACGCAGACCAGGCCGTGCATCTGATATGAGATGCCTATTGCGGCAATGTCCTTGACGTCAATTGAAGACTGTGCCAGAACGTCTGCCGTGGCTGCTTTCAGGTACTTCCACCAGTCTTCGGGGTTCTGTTCGGCCCAACCGGGGTTGACGGCCTTGATGGGTGCTTCACTCTTTGGCGCAAATGCTGTTGCTTTGCAGGCTCCGCTCTGAGCGTCTACCAGGCTGCACTTCACTGAAGAGCTGCCTATGTCATAACCTAATAGATACATGTTGCTGTATGTTTTTTGATTTTGAATTTTTAAACCTATTGAAGAGCAAAAGTATCATTTTTATATGGAATATTATATATAAAAGGGGTAATTTCGCAGTCGAAATCAACAAGAGGACAAAATTATGATTGACAGAATCCTGACAGTTGCACTTGCAGTCCTGCTTTCAGTGCCTTGTAATGCGCAGAAAGACAGGGAATTGAAGCTCTGGTACGAACAGCCGGCAAAGCAATGGACCGATGCCCTTCCTCTGGGTAACGGACGTCTTGGTGCCATGGTGTTCTTCGATCCGTCCAAAGAGCGCATCCAGATCAATGAGGAGACAATCTGGGGCGGCGGTCCTCACAACAATGTGAACGACAAGGCAAAGGACGGTCTGGACCAGATACGGCAGGCTCTGTTCGAGAACCGCCGCAAGGATGCCCAGGCTCTTTGTGACGAATATATAAACACTCCGGGCCCTCACGGCATGCCGTACCAGACTGCCGGTTCGCTGGTGCTGGATTTCGACGGCATGGACCAGTACAGCGACTACTGCCGCGAGCTGGACATTGAGCGTGCCGTGGCTACATCGACCTTCAGCGCCGGCGGTGTGGAATTCAGGCGTCAGGCGTTCGTGTCGTTCGCTGACCAGGTTGTGGCCGTGCGTCTGACAGCATCCAAGCCGGGTTCGATTTCGTTCGCAGCCCGTTATGACTTGCCGTACAAGGAGGACAGGATTACCGGAAGGAATGTGGAATTCCTGAAAGTCGGCAACACTGCTCTCGGCGTAATGGACATCAGTGCAAAGGGCGATGACCATGAGGGTGTCGATGGCATGATACGGTTTATGGACCGCGCTCTGATCATTCCCGAAGGCGGATTCATGGCTCAGAACGGCAACGGCATAAGGGTGGACGATGCCGATGCGGTTACCATATACATTTCCGTTGGAACGAACTTTGTGGACTACACCGATGTGAGCGGTGACGAGGTGTTCCAGGCCGAAAGGCGTCTCAAACCATTCCTGCTGGAAAAGAACCTGAACGCATTTGACGCGAAGCTTGAAGAAAATGTAAGGGAATTTCAGAAACAGTTCAATACGGTTTCGCTTGATCTGGGTGAACCGTCGGCCCAGCAGGCAGCCATGCCGACTGACAGGCGTCTGGCCCAGTTCGACAGTGTTACCGACCCGCAGTTCGTGGAGCTGTACTTCCAGTTCGGCCGATACCTTCTTATAAGCTGTTCGCAGCCCGGTGGTCAGGCCGCCAATCTGCAGGGCATATGGAACGAGAGCCGTCAGGCTCCGTGGGATGGCAAATACACCACTAACATCAATGTCGAAATGAACTACTGGCCGGCATTCGTCTGCGGGCTGGAGGACAGTTTCGAGCCGTTCCTGAAACTTGTCAGGGACTGTGCCGAGCATGGCCGTGAGACGGCTGCCATGTACGGCTGCCGCGGATGGACTCTGCATCACAACACCGACATCTGGCGCTCGACCGGCATGGTTGACGGAGCATACAACGGCATGTGGCCTACCGGCGCCGCCTGGTTCTGCCAGGCAATATGGGACGGATACCTGTTCAATCAGGACAGGGACTATCTGGAGGAGATTTATCCTGTCATGAAGAGCGCATGCCAGTTCTTCATTGACTTCCTGGTCGAAGAACCTGTATCGGGCAACAGGTATCTGGTTGCCGCTCCGTCATATTCGCCGGAGAACGCTCCGCAGATGGATCCGGAGAACCGTAACATAACCACATCGTTCGGCGTGACAATGGACAACCAGATGCTGGTCGACCTGTTCGGCAACACCATTGAGGCCGCGGCGCTGATGAAGGAGGACAAGGCTTTTGTAGATACTTTGAAGAATATTCAGAGCCGTCTGGCGCCGATGAAGGTCGGCAGCTGGGGACAGTTGCAGGAGTGGTTCCAGGACTGGGATAATCCGAATGACCATCACCGTCATGTGTCCCATCTGTGGGGCATGTTCCCGGGCCGTCAGATTACGGCCGACGGTACCCCGGACCTGTTCAAGGCGGTCCGCACCAGTCTTGAGGCGCGCGGCGACGAATCGACAGGCTGGTCTATGGGCTGGAAGGTCTGCCTGTGGGCGCGTCTGCTGGACGGCAACCATGCATACAAGCTTATCCTTGACCAGCTGAAGCCTGTAGCCGGAGGCCGCGGATTCGGCGGCAGCGGCGGTACATATACGAATCTGTTCGATGCGCATCCGCCATTCCAGATTGACGGTAACTTTGGCTGCACTGCGGGCATTGCCGAGATGCTGGTGCAGAGCCATACCGGAGTGATAGAGCTTCTGCCCGCTCTTCCGGACGTATGGAAGGACGGCTGCGTGAAGGGCCTGCGTGCCCGCGGAGGCTTCATTGTTGAAGAACTTTCATGGAAGGACGGCAAACCCGTCAACGTGAAGATAAAGTCTACCGTTAAGAACAAACTTACAGTACGTTGGAATGGCATTTCAAAGACTGTAAAGGCCAGAAAGGGAAAGTCTTATTCAATTGTGTTTTAAGAACTTGTTTTTACCACACACCTTTTTAACTAATTATTTTTCAATCTATTATCCATCATGATTCAGAAAAAGAATCTGTTCGTTGCAGTGGCCCTGATGGGGCTTGTCTGGTGTTCGGAAGTATCGGCTCAGAAGAAAGAGGATTTCAAGCTGAGCGGCTACGGTTTCGTCGATGTACGCAGTTACATGGACACAAGGAAGAGCGTTGCCGGCGCTGACGATTATCTGTACCTGTATCCGCTGAACGAGGCTATGGTCAACGGTGCCGATGCGAATGACACAAAAGCAGCTTCAATGTTCGGTTCTACCGTCCGTTTTGGCTTCAATATGACCGGTCCTAAGGTGCTGGGTGCCGATTCGCGTGCCAATGTCGAGTTTGACGTGTTCAACTATAATGCAAGCGCGTTCTTTCTTTTCCGTCACTGCTACACCGTGTTTGACTGGGAGAATTCATCGGTCACACTGGGTCATACATGGCATCCCATGGGCAAGCTCATGCCGGGTGTGGGCAGCATTGCTGTAGGTTCGCCGTTCAATGCCCTGAACCGTTCGGGCCAGCTGCGCTACGATTTCAGGGCAGGAGACGGTCTGACTTTCAATGCTGCCGCAGTCTTCCAGTCGCTCGGCAACGCGACCGGTCCTCTTGGCAGGTCATTTGCATACCAGCGCCGTTCCATGATTCCGGAACTGTATGCCGGCGTTGAGTGGAGCGG
>JAKSIR010000102.1 GCA_024398695.1 Bacteroidaceae bacterium
TTCCCTGAGAATGGCAATGCAGAAGGGCAGGGCCAGAATGAAAGTGCAGGTGTCCGATACGGCCAGCGTTGCCATCAGCCCTTCAATACCCCAGATTCGCGGCATTATGAGAATGGCGGGATAGAAGAAAATACCCTGGCGGCTCATGGCCAGAATGGTGGCAGGCACGGTGCGCCTTATGTTCTGCAACAGCATATTCGTCGGGGTGGTTACGCTTACCGTAACAAAGGCTATGCACTGCCAGCGCAGAATACGCGCTCCCATGACAATGAGGTCGGGGTCCTCACTGCGGAAGAACGACACTATCTGCGGTGCAAATGCGTAGCCCACTATGGACATTGCCACAATAAGCAGGCATGTGGTCCGCATGGTAAACAGGTAGGCGCTGCGAACACGTCCGTATTTCTGTGCGCCCCAGTTGAAACCCACTACAGGCTGGAAACCCTGGCCAAGTCCGAGAATGACCGACATGGCGCATATCATTACGCGTGACACAATGGCAAAGGCGGCAATGGCCGATGCCTCGGTGCCCGGTGCCGCATAGTGTGCGGCCGCCCAGTTCACGCAGATGGTGGAAAGGCTGCCCAAGGCCTGGCGCATGAGCGACGGCAGACCGCCGGCGGTGATTTCCTTCATCATGTGCATGGTGGGCGTAAAGTTGGAGAACCTTATGTGGACGTAGCCGTTGCGTGTGGTTCCCCACAGAAGTATGCACCACGAGAAAACCTGGCACACCAGAGTGGCAAGCGAGGCACCGCTTACACCCAGTCCCAGCGTGAATATGAATATGGGGTCAAGGACAATGTTCAGGACGCATCCGCTGGCAATGCCTATCATGGCGAACCACGCGCCGCCCTGCATGCGCAACTGGTTGTTGAGCGCCATCTGTGACACCATGAACGGCATGGCAACGAGCAGCCAGCGCAGGTAGTCACAGGCACTTGGCACAATCTCGGGTGTGGCACCCAGAACATGCGCCAGCCCCGGCAGGAACACAAGCCCTATGGTTGCAATGACTGCACCCAGCAGCAGCGGAGTGAAGAACCCCGTCGATGCCATGCGCTCCGCACCGTCCATGTCCTTTGAGCCCAGTGCGCGTGAAATGAATGTTCCTGCCCCTGACCCGAAGAAGAACCCCACCGCCTGTATCAGCGCCTGGAAAGCGAAAGCCACGCCCACACCGGCAACGGCGTGCGTTGACAGATTGCCCACAAAGTAGGCATCGGCCATATTGTAAAGGGCTGTCACCATCATGCTTATGATGGTAGGAATGGCAAAACGGACAATCAGGTGCGAGACAGGAGTCCCGGTCATGAGCCGGTATTTAGCCTCCCTTTTCTGTATGTCGCCGCTAATGTTGTCCATCAAGTGCAAAATTACATTATTTTTGCGCTGATATGGAAATACAGGACATTTATAGTAGATTTCTTGAGTGCAGCGGGCTGACCACTGACAGCCGCAAGTGCGGACCGGGACTTATGTTCCTGGCCCTCAGGGGCGAGCGTTTTGACGGCAATGAGTATGCCAAGGCGGCTCTGGAACAGGGATGCAGGTATGCGGTCATCGACAATGTGGAATATCATGACGCTTCGGACAGCCGCATTATACTTGTGGACAATTCGCTCAAGACCCTGCAGCAGCTGGCCGCACATCACAGACGCGTGCTCGGCACTCCGGTCATAGGCATTACCGGCACGAACGGCAAGACCACCACCAAGGAACTCTGCAATGCAGTCATGTCAAGCACTTTCCGTACACTTTGCACAGCCGGCAACCTGAACAACTCGATCGGCGTCCCGCTTACGGTGCTTGGCATGGACAGGTCACATGAGTATGCCATAATAGAGATGGGTGCCAGCCATCCCGGCGACATTGACGAACTGGTACGTGTCAGCCAGCCCGACTGCGGCCTGATAACCAATGTGGGCATGGCGCATCTGCTGGGATTCGGTTCCTTTGAAGGGGTGAAGAAGACCAAAGGTGAACTCTATGACTGGCTGCGCGGGCATGGCGGGTTCGCTTTCCTGAACAGGGCCGATGCCGATCTGGCCGGCATGGCGCAGGGGCTGCCGTCAATAGGCTACGGCCAGACTTGTTCCGACGGCCAGGCCGGAGACTTGTCCGTAGAGGGCCGCCTGCTTGGATGCAATCCGTATCTGGAATTCGAGTGGCGCAGCAGGAACGGTGCGTGGCATGCCGTGAAGACCAGTCTCATCGGTGCATACAACCTGAACAACGCTCTGGCTGCCATCTGCGTGGGCCTTCACTTCGGAGTCAGCGAGGCAGCCGCGTCAAAGGCCATTGGAGAATATGTGCCTTCGAACAACCGTTCCCAGCTCACTGTCACGGAGAGAAACCGTCTGGTGGTCGATGCCTACAATGCCAACCCGTCGAGCATGCGTGCCGCACTTGAGAATTTCAAGCTGATGGAGGCCGATGGCAAGGTGCTCATTCTTGGAGACATGCGCGAACTCGGTGACAGCAGCGCCCAGGCCCATCGTGACATACTGTCAATGGTCCTTTCGGGTGGCTTTGAATCGGTGTTCCTGGTCGGCGGCGAGTTCGCATCGGTCTTCAGGGCAATGGGCAGTCCGGCCGGTAATGTAAAGCTTTTTGAAAATGTGGAACAGCTTCAGGAAATGCTTGAAGCAAATCCCGTTGAAGGCAGGACTGTTCTGGTCAAGGGGTCGAACAGCACCCGTCTTACAACTTTGCTTCCGCTTCTCTGATACAGGAATATATGGCATATGTAATGGGTATTCTGAACGTGACGCCCGATTCGTTCTACGGCGCATCACGCATGCAGGACGCTGACAGCCTGTCCGAACGCGTGGAGCAGATTGTCAGTGAGGGTGCCCGTTGTATTGACATCGGCGCTTGCTCGACCCGCCCCGGAGCCACTGTGGCATCGGCCGCCGAAGAGCGCGACAGACTTGAGTGGTCGCTTCCCCTGATTGGACGGAGGAACGACGGCCGGTGTCTGCTTTCGGTTGACACTTTCAGACCGGAAATTGCAGAGTGGTGTATTAGGGAACACGGGACGGACATTGTAAACGATGTCAGCGGAGGTAATGAGGAAATGTACCGTCTGGTTGCCTCTACGGGTGTCCGGTATGTGCTTACCAGTGCAGAGCCCGTCGCTGCTGAAACGGACATCGTATCGGGCACCGTGGAATTCTTCAGAGACCGCCTTCAGAGAATGGCCGGCCTTGGAGTGTCGGTGGAAAGGCAGGTGATTCTTGATCCGGGATTCGGATTCGGCAAGACGTTGGAACAGAACTGGCAGCTGCTTTCCCGAATGTCGGAACTGCAGTCATTCGGTCTTCAGGTGCTGGCAGGTCTTTCGCGCAAGTCAATGGCCTGGAAGCTTCTGGGCATCACTCCCGAAGAGTGTCTGCCCGCCACCATAGCCATGAACCTGGCCGCCCTTGAACGTGGCGCTTCCTGGCTTCGTGTCCATGATGTACGCGAAGCGGTCCAGACAGTCCGCGTGTCCGGCCGTCTGTCTTGACATTTCGGGGAATTATTGTTAAATTCGCAGCGGAATAAGCATCCGGTATATTGAAATATGGAAGATTATCTGGTAACGTTCGGACTGAAGGATGTCGTTGACATTGTGTGCGTGGCATTTCTCATGTTCTACCTGTACCGCATGATGAAGCGCAGCGGTTCGCTTAACATGTTCATAGGCATACTGGTGTTCATCTTTGTCTGGATGATCGTGTCGCAGGTGCTGAAGATGCAGCTCCTGGGTGCCATCATGGACAAACTGGTCGACGTGGGCGCAATTGTCATAATTGTGCTTTTTGCCGACGACATACGCCGTTTCTTCCGTAATCTGGGTAACGGCGCACGTGACCGCCGCCGTCTGCTTGAGTGGCTATTCCGCCGCCGCACGACAACCACGGAGAACAGGGATTTCGGTCCGATAGTCCAGGCATCGTACAATATGGGGTCTCAGAAGGTGGGCGCTCTGATGGTCATTGGAAATCGGGATGAACTGCAGGACATAATTTCGACAGGCGAAACCGTCGATGCCCGCATGAGCCAGCGTCTCATCGAGAACATATTCTTCAAGAACACTCCGCTGCATGACGGGGCGATGATTATCGTTGACGGCCGTATTGAGGCTGCCGCCTGCGTGTTGCCGCTGTCAGACAGGACCGACCTGCCCAAGCAGTTCGGACTGCGCCACCGCTCGGCAATGGGTATCGCTGAAAGGTCTCAGGCCGTTGCCATTGTAGTGTCTGAGGAAACCGGCAAGATTGCCGTATTCCACAAGGGCGAATACAGAACGGGACTCGATGCAGCCGCCCTTGACACATACCTGAAGGAACATATTGACTGATTGCAGGTCGCCGGTTGTGACATAGTGTCAGTCAGAGTGCCATTTTGGACATGCGTTTCCCGGTGGCACGGTTTTGGCATCATGGCCGGTACAGGAAATAAAACGGATAACTTAAAACAATAAGGATTATGACAATCAAACCATTGGCAGACAGAGTTCTGATTCTTCCGGCAGAAGCCGAAGTGAAGACAGCAAGCGGAATCATCATTCCCGACACGGCAAAGGAAAAGCCCCTGAAGGGTGAAGTAATTGCGTGCGGCGAAGGCACCAAGGACGAAAAGATGGTTCTCAAGAAGGGTGACAGCGTCCTGTACGGAAAGTATTCGGGCACCGAACTTGAAGTTGAAGGAAAGAAGTATCTCATTATGCGCCAGAGCGATGTTCTGGCAGTCGTCGAATAATTAAACATTTACGATTATGGCAGCAAAAGACATAAAATTCAATACTGATGCCCGTGACCTTCTGAAGCAGGGCGTTGACGAGTTGGCTAATGCAGTTAAGGTTACACTGGGACCGAAGGGCCGCAATGTGATTATCGAGAAGAAGTTCGGTGCACCTCAGGT
>JAKSIR010000103.1 GCA_024398695.1 Bacteroidaceae bacterium
GAAGCGGCTAAGATTGTGCTTGATTATGAGATAACAAATCCGGAGAACGGCGACCTTCTGGCAACAGGGCATACCGTTCAGGTTTTCATGGATCTGGACTACCAGCTGGTGCTGACCAATCCGGAGTTTTTTGAGAATTGGAAAAGGAAATGGAACGTCTGATACAGTGCATAGCCGATAACGTGGTTTCGCCGCTGGGGCTTGATTCGCTTTCGAACTATGAGAGCGTGAAGGCTGGGAAGAGCGGACTGAAACGCTATGAAAGCATGGGTAACGTGCAGACACCCTTCACGCTGTCACGCATGGACCGTCAGGTCATCGATGAGGCCTGCTGTCGTCTGGGCATACCTGAAGGCCAATACACGTTTTTTGAGAAAATGCTGCTGGCAAGCACCATACAGGCGGTCGGGAAGGCTGGAATAGACGCATCGGACAAACGCGTTCTGTTCATAGTCTCCACCACCAAGGGCAACGTGAGCCTGTTGGGTGACCCTGCGGGATTTCCGTCGGACCGTGTGTTGCTTGGAAAGGCTGCAAGTCAGATTACTGATTGGTTCGGCAACCCGAACAGTCCGCTGGTGGTGTGCAACGCGTGCATATCGGGCGTATGTGCACAGATAGAGGCCATGCGTGCCCTGCAGAGCGGAAAGTACGATTATGCAGTCGTTACAGGGGCCGATGAGCAGTCGCCGTTCATCATATCGGGCTTTCTGTCGTTCAAGGCCATAAGTGACGATTTCTGCCGTCCGTTTGACAAGGATCGCCGTGGGCTGAATCTTGGCGAGTGTGCGGCCACTGTAGTACTCAAAGCTGCAGACAGTGTGTCCGATGACTGTTGGGAACTGGTTACCGGAGCAATCAGGAACGATGCCAACCACATATCGGGTCCTTCACGTACGGGCGAGGGCAGCTATCTTGCACTTATGGAGACTCTGCGCTGCTGCCGTCCTGAAGACCTTGCTTTCGTGAACGTTCACGGAACGGCTACTGCATATAATGACGAAATGGAGTCGATAGCCATATACCGTGCCGGACTGATTGACGTTCCGGTTACAGGACTGAAGGGCTATTACGGACATACAATGGGTGCGGCAGGCATAATGGAGAGCATTCTTTCCATGTACGCCGTAATGGATCATACGGTCCTTGCCACCCGCGGATTTGCCAGACAGGGTACAACATATCCTGTAAGAGTAAGTCCGGAATTGAGAGAAACTGACGGCCGGCAGTTCATAAAGCTGCTGTCCGGATTCGGCGGCTGCAATGCCGCTCTGTTGTACAGACTTAATGGCAAATGGTGATGGGACAGCTCGATTATGTAATACTTGAATCGGACCGCGCAGTAGTCAGCGGGCGTGTTCTGGAGCACGAATCCAGTGGAAACGCCATGCTTGCCGAACTTTACAGGGCGCACATTGCCGACTGGCCCAAATTCTTCAAGATGGACACTCTGAGCAAGGTGGGTTTCGTGGCAAGCGAACTGCTGCTCAAAGAGTTAGGTGAAAAACGCTGCGAAAGCGAAGAATATACTCAGAACCGTGCGGTGGTGCTATTCGGCACTACAGCATCACTCTGCGCCGATAAAAACTATCAGGAAACCATTCAGGATAGGGACAATTACTATCCCAGTCCGGCACTGTTCGTCTATACTCTTCCGAACATTGTTACGGGCGAGATTGCAATACGCAACCACTATCGCGGCGAGACATCATTTTACGTGGTCGAAGGGGCCGATGCGGCACAGATGGCTTTCCATCTGTCGTGCGCGTTCGCCGATGACAGTACGCAGAGCATTCTTGCCGGATGGGTTGACAGCACTGCGAACGATGACTTCAAATCCTTCTTCACTCTTGTACGCAGAGAGGATGTCGGAGGACTTGAAGCGAAACTGAAGACAATAATGAACAATTTAAATATTTGAACAACTATGGAAGAAATGATTCTGAAACTGAAGCAGGAAATTATTGAGGTTCTCAATCTTGAGGATGTGCAGCCGTCTGACATTGACAATGATGCTCCTCTGTTCGGCGAGGGTCTGGGTCTTGACTCGATTGACGCCCTGGAGCTTATTGTCCTCATGGAGAAGAACTACGGCATCAAGCTGCAGGATCCTGCAAAGGGCAAGGAGATATTCAAGTCGGTCAACGTAATGGCTGACTACATTCAGAAGAACCGTACCAAATAATATGCCAAAACGTGAATCAGTGCTCATAACGGGCTGTGGCATAACCTGTGCCATAGGTCTGGACAAGAGTCAGGTGCTTGAGTCTCTGCTGGCAAACCGTACCGGGGTGGGGCCTCTGAAGTACCTCAAGACCGGCCATACCGAGTTTCCTGTAGGTGAGGTCAAGATGTCCGATGAGGAGATGGAGCGTGCTATGGGCATAGCTCCCGGCACTCCGACAACCCGTACGGCGCTGATGGGCATGATGGCCATGCATGAGGCACTTGCGCAGGCCGGACTGCAGAAAGCCGATCTTGAACGGACCGGCTTTGTGAACGGTACGACCGTGGGCGGCATGGACAAGAGCGAACGGTACTATCTGGACTTCATTGAGAACGACAGCCGCAATGCCTACATAAGCACGCATGACTGCGGTTCCTGCTCGGAAATGATTGCAGACAGGTTCGGGCGTTTCAAGTTCATTACGACCATATCGACAGCATGTTCATCGGCCGCAAACGCCATTGAACTGGCTGCCGACATGATTCGTCTTGGTGAGGCCGATGTCGTGGTGGCCGGCGGCAGCGAGTGCATTACAAAGTTCCATCTGAACGGCTTCAATTCGCTCATGATTCTGGATCGCGGACAGTGCCGTCCGTTCGATGCCGGCAGGGCAGGTCTGAACTTGGGCGAGGGTGCCGCCTTTGTGGTGCTTGAGTCGGCGCGTTCTGCCGCAAGACGCGGCGTGAAGCCGGTGGCACAGCTGTCAGGCTACGGAAACGCATGTGACGCTTTTCACCAGACTGCGTCATCACCGGACGGCGAGGGCGCGTATCTGGCTATGACCAAGGCGCTTGACGATGCCGGACTGAAGCCTCGGGACATAGGCTACGTAAACGCTCACGGTACCGGAACGCCCAACAATGACCTTAGCGAGAGCCAGGCCATGAAGCGCGTGTTCGGCCAGGACCTGCCGCAGGTGTCATCGACCAAGTCGCTGACAGGACATACCACCAGCGCATCGGGCTCCATTGAGACGGTAATATGCATTCTGGCTCTTCAAAACGGGTTCACTCCTGTGAACTATGCCTTTGAGAACCCTGACGATGGTGTCATAGTGCCTAACATGAAGCTGGAACCGGAGCGGGAACTGAGGCATGTGCTTTGCAATGCTTTCGGTTTTGGCGGTAATGATTCATCATTGGTAATTAGCAATGTATCAGAGTATTGATATACTTTCAGTAAAGCAGATTTCCATTCAGCAGCCGCTGTGTGAGGAATGGATGGAGACACCGCTGACATACACCGGTGACTTTGTCCGTGCCATTGACCCCGATTTCAGGCAGTTTGTTTCGCCGGGTGAGGCAAGGCGCCTGGGCAAGTTGCTCAAGCGTGCTCTTGCCACGTCGCTGTCGGCTCTTGGCGAGGGTGGAATACAGAACCCCGACGCCATAATTACCGGAACGGGATTCGGCAGCATCGAGAACACGGAACTGTTCCTGGATGCACTGGTGCGCGAGGGCGAGCAGATGCTCAAGCCTACTCAGTTCATGCAGTCCACACACAACACGGCATCGTCACTCATAGGAATCAACACCAAGAGTCACGGATACAACTCCACATATTCGCAAAAGGGGCTTTCGTTTGACAGCGCCCTATATGACGCGTGGCTGCAGTTCCGTTTGGGCAAGATAAGCAACGCCCTTGTGGGTGCCCATGACGAGATGTCGCCTGTCTTTTCCGGTTTTGTAAGCAAGGCCGGCCATGTAAAGCAGGGAGAAATATGCAGTGAGGCGGCAGTGTCGGCACTTCTCGAGGCCGACAGCGGCAAACCGGCCATGTGTACGCTGAAATCCGTACAGATACTCAACAGACCTTCCGGAGAGGAACTGGCCGATGTCATGTCAAAGGTCAGTGTCGATGCTGTAATAACGGGCCGCAGCGGCAATCCGGAGAACGATTCATGGTATTCGTTCCTGGGCAGTGATGTTCCACAGTGCAGTTACAAGCCGTTGTTCGGCGTGAACTTCTCGTCATCGGCCATAGGGTTCTACACTGCGGCATGCTGTCTGAAGGCGGGCAGAATACCATCGGTCATGAATGCCGGCAATGGCGCTGTTCCGTGCCGCAGCATTCTTCTGGTCAATGTTGTGGAAGGTCGTCACTATTCATTTACAGTTCTTGAAGCCGTATGTGGAAAATAATACCTTTCTCGTTGCTGCAAAGCATTTTACTGGCTTCCGGACAGCTTATGCTGAAGTTCGCCATGAACAATATGAGCCCGTATCAGGGCTTCTGGCGTTTTATTGGCAGGGAGGCAACCAACTGGTGGTGGCTGGGCTGCGGCGTGACGATGGGAGGTGCCACTGTGCTGTGGCTTTACATAATAAAGAACTTCCCGTTCAGCATTGCTTATCCTTTAAGCTGCCTGAGCTTTGTGTTCGGCATGATAGGGGCTATGCTGTTTCTGGGAGAACAGATACCGGCCGGCCGCTGGATAGGGATTGGACTGATACTTGTCGGTGCGGCGTTCATAAGCAGATGAAAAACGGTTTTGAAATGAAGAAGACATTTGCGATACTGGCGGCGGGACTGCTGCTCACTTGCGGGACGCTTCGTGCAGGCGGAACGGAAAGTCCGTCGGATGCCCGCATTGAGGCCATAATAGGCGCGTGCAGCGAAATCAGGTCAATGAAGTGCGACTTCAGGCAGATCAGGCGGGTGCCGCTCATGGAGGG
>JAKSIR010000104.1 GCA_024398695.1 Bacteroidaceae bacterium
CCGGCCCATCGGTCTATGAATGCCGGGGTCTGCACTTCGTCGGGCATGGACCAGTATATGAGAATGTCTGTGGCTTTTCTGAACTGTTCGCTTTCCTCAAAGCGTTTCCAGATGGCAGCCGACTGTTCCAGCTTGCGCTGTTCTGTCATGGCGGCCACCAGCATTCTGATGCGCTGGCGTGTCATTTTCTTGTCGTCCTTGAGAGTCTGCATGCTGAATTCGCAGCCGCAGTAGCGCTGGTTGTAGAAGTTCTGCTCCCTGACAATCTGGCCGCGGCGTTCCTGCAGTCCGCCCTGACGCCAGTTGCGTTCATCGAATGTCAGTCCCGGAAACTGTGCTGCAGCCCATCGGCCTGCCTCGACAATCTGGTCGTGGCGCTTCCACCGGCTTGAATCGAGAGTCGATGTGAATACGGAGAATCCGTGTTCATGTGCGTATCTTGCGGCGCTGAGAAGGCGCATTCTGAAACATTCCAGACATCGGGCACCGCGCTCCGGTTCGTTCTCCAGACCGCGTATGCAGGAACACCATTCCTCGTGGTTCCAGTCGGCATCGACAATCTCCAGACCAAGGCTCTGTGCATAGCGGGTGCATTCGTTCTTACGCACCAGATATTCCTCAAAGGGGTAGATGTTGGGATTGCAGTAGTATATGGTTGGCTCCATGCCGTTTTTCAGCATGAATTCGATAATGGCACCCGAACATGGAGCGCAGCAGGTATGCAGAAGAATCTTATTTCCCATGTTTCATGCATTCGGGGCATATGCCCTTGACCATATAGTTGACTGATTCTGCATTGTAGCCATCAGGCAGTATCACTTGCGGAACTGGAATGTTTTCCAGACAGAAAGTCCTGTGACAGCTCTCGCAGTGGAAATGGACGTGACGGTCATCGTCCATGGCGCCGGTGGCATGACACAGTTCGTATCGGACTCCGTTACAGCCGTCATCAATGGCATGCAGCATGTGGTGTTGCTGGAACAGGGCCAGGGTGCGGAAAATGCCGGATTTGTCAATGGAGTCAATGCGGTCTTCAAGTTCTGCCATTGTCAGCGGACGCCCGCTTTCCTGCAGTGTGCGCAGAATGACAAGACGGTTGGCGGTGGGCTTGACACCCTTCGCTTCCAACATTTCCTCAAGAGTTTGATTCATACCGCGAAGATAGGAATATTTGCAACCGGGTTGCAATAGCTATACCATACTTTTGCAGCAGAAATTGAAAATGGATATGGCACACCATCACGAACATCATCATGAAATCAGTTCCCTGAACGGAATCTACACGCTGTCACTTGTACTCAATCTGGCTTTCGTATTCATTGAGGCCGGGGTCGGTATCTGGAAGGATTCGGTAGGACTGCTGTCCGATGCCGGGCATAACCTTAGTGACGTATTCTCACTTTTGCTGGCAATGTTTGCATTCAAACTGTCTGCAAGCCACAGCCGTCCGCGTTTCACTTACGGATTGCGAAAGAGTTCCGTGCTGATATCTCTGCTGAATGCGGTCATTCTGCTGGTGGCGGTAGGGGCAATTATCGTTGAAAGCATTCACAGGTTCATGAACCCTGTTCCCGTGGACGGCGGTGCGGTTGCCTGGACAGCCGGTGCAGGTATTGTCGTGAACGGACTTACTGCCCTGCTGCTCATGCATCATCAGGAACACGATATCAATACACGTGGTGCGTTCCTGCACATGCTGGCCGACACGCTGGTGTCAGTGGGCGTGCTTGCATCGGGCCTGGTAATAAGATTCACGGGCTGGAACGTGATTGACCCTATTATCAGCCTCGTGATTGCCGTTGTCATTCTGTGGAGCACCTGGGAACTGCTGCATGAGAGCGTGCTCATGAGTATTGACGGCGTGCCTGAGAGCATTGATACGGAAAAGGTGGAGAATTGCCTAAGTACCGCAACGGGTGTGCTGGGCTTCCATCATCTGCATATCTGGCCTATCAGCACAACAGAAACGGCGCTGACTGTGCATATCCTTGTTAACGACATGAACAGCGCGCCGCTGATAATCCGTGAAATTGAGCATGAACTTGGTCACCTTGGCATAGGTCATGTCACCATCCAGGCCGAGACCGAGGAATGTCCGGCCCAGCACTGCTGCTGACATCAGTCAGTCAGGCACTTGTCAAGCTCAGTCTTGATGTACTTCTTGTCCAGGTTCTGGCCAATGAAGACCAGCTTCTGCATGCGGTCTCCGTATGTATCGTCCCAATCGGCTGCAAGAACCGGATCCTGACGCAGCATCTGTGCCAGCCTGTCTTCGGGCATGGTGGCGTACCACTGGCCGCTGTTTTTCAGCGACATCTGCTTTCCTGCCTGCTCGAACAGATAGCAGGTGTCAAACTCATCGGCAAAGTAGCAGATTCCTTTGGTGCGTATTATTCCCTTGGGCCATTTCTTGGCAACGAACCAGTCGAACCGGTTCAAGTCCATGGGACGGCGGGCGTAATAGACGTATGTGCCGATGCCGTATTCCTCGACCTCGCCGCCTTCGTGATCGTGATGGTGGTGGTGATGATGATGTTCACGCTCGTCATCATCGTCGTCATCATCGTGATGGTGATGTTCTTCTTCCTCATCTTCGTCTTCGTCGTGGTGCTTCTCGACCTCCTGAATCCAGGTGGCGCTTGTGGCAACACGTTCGAAATCGAACAGCCCGGTGTTCAGTATGCTGTCAAGCTCTACATTGCCGTAGTCGCATTCCACTATGCGGGCGCGCGGCTGGAGCGCGCGTACAATCCTGCGTATGCGCTCCATTTCAGTGGTGCTGACCTCGCTTGCCTTGTTCAGGAGAATCAGGTTGCAGAATTCAATCTGCTGGATTACCAGGTTCTCAAGGTCTTCGTCGCCGATATTGTCCCTGACCAGACTGTCGCCGCAGCCGAATTCGTCCTTGAGACGCAGTGCATCGACCACAGTTACAATGCAGTCAAGCTGCGGAACTCCGTCCTTGGTGTACTTGGCATCCATGCGCGGAATGGAGCAGATGGTCTGTGCGATTGGGGCCGGTTCGCAGATTCCGCTTGCTTCAATTACAATATAGTCAAAACGTTTTTGTGCAATTATCTGGTGAATCTGCTCGACAAGGTCCATTTTCAGGGTGCAGCAGATGCAGCCGTTCTGCAGTGCTACAAGACTGTCGTCCTTCATGCCTACAACGCCTCCCTGCTGGATGAGGCTGGCGTCAATGTTCACTTCGCCTATATCGTTTACTATCACTGCAAACTTGATGCCTTCGGTATTGCCGAGAATGCGGTTCACCAAAGTTGTCTTTCCGCTGCCCAGATAACCGGTGAGCAGCAGGACCGGAGTCTTTTCCGTCATTTCCTATTTATATTAAAACAGATAGTTGAATCCTATGTTGGTCCACAGACCGTCTCCATCGTTCTCGTCCATGGCTTTTGCCGCTTCGAACGATACCACCATGTTGTGGTTCATTATCAGTTTGAAGCCGCAGCCTGCGGTGCAGTGGATGCCGTCTTCATTGCCTGACCAGACGGTGTCGTCGGCAGTCTGTTTCTGCTCTTCCAGACGGTACTGCTGGAGTACCTTGCCCGCGTCGAAGAATGGGTTGAGGGCAATTGTCCAGTTCTGGTTTATCAGCTTGAAGTCAATTGCACGCCAGCGCAGTTCCGCGTTCAGCATTCCGAATCCGTCGCCAAGAACGCCGTTGCGGTTCAGACCGCGGACCGATGCGTTACCACCAATGCCTTCGGTGTACATCTTGCGGAAGAACATGGTGTTGATATTGTTCGTGAAGTAGTAGGGAATGTCGCCCCACAGCTTTGTCTGTACAAGCAGACGGTATGCGAATGTCAGACGGTTTCCGATTACCGGAACGAACTGGCTTCCCGTGAAAGTGAATCCAAGGTTGCTGTAGCCGTTGCCGTCAATCAGGTCTGGACTGTAAACCAGAGTCGCTTCGACGTTGAAACCGCGTGTCGGGTCGCTGTCATGGTCACGGCTGTCATATACCAGACCTGCACGGAGCTGTGTCACGTTGCCGCCGTCCTTCTCGTTTTCCCTTATCAGACCGGCGCCGACATACTTGTCATAAAGTGTGTTCTGACCCTCATAGTCGCTGATGCCGAGGGCATTTGTCTGAATGTTGTAGAATGCCAGACCGGCAGCCCAGTTCAGATGGCCGGAAATGTTCTTCTGCATGCTGGCAATGGCGCGGAACTGGTTGCGTGACATGAAATTGTAGCCTGATTTGGTTCCGGTTTCAAACGGAGCTCCCGATTTCATCTCTCCGTATTTCGGACTGAACGGTGCGGCGTATCCGTTGAAGCCGTAGAATCCGAATTTTGGCGCATTGAAATAAGTCACGTCATAGAAGAACTTGCCGTCCGGAATGAGGTTCTTGAAGTCGCCGTATGAACGCAGGACGCTTGATCCTTTGGTGTAGGTCGATGCCTCCACGTTGATCTTGAAGTCATACTGCGGATAGTTGCTGCCGTTGCCGTAGTTGAATATGTCACAGCAAAGCCCGTACTGGAAGCCCAGGTCGGAATCAAAACCTACGACGGGAAGAGGTCCGAAGTTCCATCCGGATTTGATTATTTCTCCTTTGTCTTTTGCCTGAAACGGGGCGGCCAGCATTACGGCGGCCAGCAGCGCGATTGATTTTCTCATAATAGGCGTGTTTTTATGAAATGTCAGACAAACGTACAAAAAAAACACGCTTGTTCCGCCGCCGGAACGAAAATTCCCGCCATCCCGTCCATCCCGCCATCCCCCTTCGCAGGATAGGGAGCGAAACGGTGCTGTGG
>JAKSIR010000105.1 GCA_024398695.1 Bacteroidaceae bacterium
CAATGAGTATAATTTTATGCGACGGTCAGTCACCGGATGGACGGCTACCGGCCTGTATTATGGGTCAAAGGTAGTAAAATACAATCTGATTTAGCGGATTTTTGCAGAAAAGAAGTACGTTTTTTTTTTTTTTTTTTACAAAACAGAGGCTTATTCTGCGGGAATCAGTTCAACCATACTGGACGGTATGACCAGCTGGACAGAGCAGAGGCGGTCAAGGGAGACCACTATGCTGTGGTTCCTGTTTCTGAGGTTTTTTACGAGTGTGCCTTCAAGTCCGTCCATGGGACCGCCGTTCACCCGGACTCTTGAGCCTTGGGGGATGCAGCTGTCGTCAAGGGCTGACACCTTTACTCCGGCATAGCCGCCGGTGGCGCGGATAAAGTTCTGCATGTCACGGTCAGGTACTATGATGGGGAGGGGCGGGCAGTTCTTTTCGCGGAACATCTTGTACTGGAGACGCGGCATTTCCTGCTTGACAAGCTGTATGGTCCGGCGTGTGCTGTGGATAAAGAGCAGGTTGCCTATGAGCGGTATGCGGACTTTGATTTTCTTTCCGCGATGTTCTCTTTCAACGAGCTGAAGCGGCAGATAGCATTCTATACCGCGCTGCCGGAGCTGGGCCGCAGTTATTAGTTCGCTGCGGTAGGTGGCGCTCATGGCGTACCAGGCTGTCTGTGTGCTGTCTGTCTGCATACCCCGCAAAGTTATGCTTAATTGTAAGAAGCTGTTTGAATTTTATTCAATAAATTTTTCCGTCTGAAAAGTTTGCTTCTTTTTAACGTAATTATATGTTGAAATATGGGCAAAAAAAAAGAATTCACTCTCGTGAATTTCTTTTCTTCGATTTTCCTCAGGTGGGACCTTTTCCCAACCTGAGTGAGCCTTACAATCTGTCACAGATTTTAGGGGCTCAACCAATTACTAACCTAATTACTAACCAATTAATGCTTATGAGAATAACCTGTTTGTCGTTTGATGCCGCAAAAGTACTGCTATTTTTTGATATGCTGTACACTTTGCCTATTAAATTTATTTCTAAAAAAAGTTAATACGTTTTCGGTGGTATTAACTGCTGTGCCGATGATAGTTGATAATTTGATAATTAATTATACGGAAATGAGCGTCGTCTCGTCGTCTTGCTTTCCTTTGAATTTCTTTCATGTGGCATGATCGGGCGCTTGTTATGGAAAAAATGACTAAATTGCGCTGTTTTTGGCGAATGGCATAAACACGACTGATAATACATTAATAAATAAGTATCCTTTTATGAGAAAAATTACCGGCATTGTTGCCATGACTGCGGTCTTCATTGTCTGTACTGCAGCAAAACAGAAGTATGAGTATCCTTTCCAGGATCCCAAGCTCAAGACCGAGAAGCGCGTTGAGAACCTCATGTCGCTGCTTACTCCCGAAGAGAAAGTGGGTCTTATCATGAACAAGTCAATATCGGTTGACCGTCTGGGTATCCCGTCGTACAACTGGTGGAACGAAGCCTGCCATGGCGTACGTCAGGGTGGCTACACAGTATTCCCGCAGCCTATAGGCATGGGCGCATCGTTCAACGAACAGCTGGTTTATGATGTGTTTACGGCAGTATCCGATGAAGCCCGTGCAAACTGGAACCGCTCCAACCACGACATTTTCAATGTGGGAATGGGACAGCAGTACAACCCGGGCAATCCGGAACTTACATACTGGTGCCCTAACGTGAACATTTTCCGTGACCCGCGCTGGGGACGCGGCCAGGAGGCATACGGCGAGGACCCGTACCACATGAGCGTTCTTGGTGTTGCCAACGTTAAGGGTATGCAGGGCAATGACAAGAAATACTACAAGACACACGCCTGCGCAAAGCATTACGCCGTGCACAGCGGCCCAGAAGCACAGCGCCACCGTTACGACGCAAACGTGTCCATGCGTGACCTCTGGGAAACCTACCTGCCTGCCTTCAAGGCTCTGGTCCAGGAAGGAAACGTTCAGGAAGTGATGTGCGCATACAACCGCTACGAGGGTGACCCCTGCTGCGCAAGCGACCGTCTGCTGACCAACATACTGCGTGAGAAGTGGGGCTTCAAGGCCATTATCCTTACCGACTGCGATGCCATTAACAACTTCTACAACAAGAACCAGCACGGTACCCATCCCGATGCTGTATCGGCCAGCGTTGATGCCGTTCTTTCCGGTACCGATCTGGAGTGCGGCAAGGCATTCATGAGCCTGGTAGGCGGTCTTGAGGACGGTAAGATAAGCGAGGCTGACATTGATGTGGCTCTGCGCCGCGTTCTGACAGGACGTTTCGAACTGGGTATGTTCGACCCGGCTGAGATGCTTCCGTGGGCAAACCTGGGTGAGGACGTGATAAGCAGCGAGGCCAATGACGAGCTGGCAGTTGAGGCTGCACGCCAGTCAATGGTTCTGCTCAAGAACAATGGCGTTCTTCCGCTCAGCAAGAATGTAAAGAAGCTGGCCGTTGTAGGTCCGAATGCTGACGACAGGAATATGATGAACGGTGAATACGGCGGCAATCCTACCGATGCACACACGCGTTCGCTGCTTGACGGTATAAAGAAGTATTTCCCGAATACCGAAATCATTTATGACAAGGCATGCGAAATCCGCAACGACTACTACACCACACAGTACGCTCAGGATCTGAACGGCGGTCAGGGCTTCAAGGCCGAGTTCTGGAACAACACTGAGTTCAGCGGCAATCCCGATGTTACTGGCAGCTATAAGGAGGTTAACTTCTCGACCTTCGGCGCTTACAACTTTGCCGACGGCGTTGAAAAGGAGAACTTCTCGGTACGTCTTACCGGTAAGCTGGTGGCTCCTTTCTCAGGTGACATGAACTACAACATAAGCGGAGACAACGGTTTCAAGCTGTTTGTTAACGGTGAACTGGTTGAAGAAGGTCAGGCCGGCCGCGGTGGTTTTGGCGGTTTCGGTGGTTTTGGCGGCTTTGGCGGCTTTGGCGGCTTTGGCGGAGGCCAGCAGCAACAGCTCAAGTCATTCCCGGTTGAAAAGGGTCAGACATACGACATAAGAATTGAATACACTCACGCTACCGGTCAGTTTGCACGTCTGTCTGCACAGATCTGCAAGCAGGCTCTTGCTGAATTCACTGACCTTGCTGCCAGACTCAAGAGTCAGAATGTCGATGCCATTATAGTAATAGGCGGCATCACTCCTTCAATGGAAGGCGAGGGCGGTGACAAACCCGACATTGAGATTCCGGCCGTCCAGCAGCGTCTTGTAAAGGCTATGCACGCTACCGGCAAGCCTGTTATCTTTGTTGACTGCGCCGGCTCGTGCATGGGATTCGGCAGCATAGAGGATCAGCTTGATGCCCTTATTCAGGCATGGTATCCGGGTCAGGGCGGCGCACAGGCCCTTGCCGAGATTCTTAACGGTGACTGCAACCCGTCGGCCAAGCTTCCTGTAACATTCTACAAGTCAACGGACCAGCTTCCTGACTTCCTTGACTACTCTATGGAGGGCCGTACATACCGCTACTTCCGTGGCGAGCCTCTGTACGTGTTCGGCTACGGTCTGAGCTATACCACATACAAGTACGGCCAGGCCAAGGTTTCAAAGGCTTCTATGAAGAAGAACGGCAAGGTTACCGTTACAATTCCCGTTACCAATACCGGCAAGCGTGACGGTGTTGAGATTGTCCAGCTGTACGTAAAGAGTCTTGACAATCCGGCAGCTCCTATCAAGGGCCTGCAGGGCTTCAAGCGCGTGGCTCTCAAGGCTGGCGAGACTGCAAACGCAGTGATCGAGCTTACCGGAAAAAACTTCCAGTACTACGATGAGTCAATTGACGAGGTTTCAACCTTCTCAGGCAAGTATCAGCTCCTGTACGGTTCTTCATCGGCCGACAAGGACCTTCAGGCAATAGACTTCGAGGTGCTGTAATCACTGCACCTGCACATAAAACAATCCCGCCGCAGTCAAAGCTGACTGCGGCGGGATGTTTTTGTCAGACCCGATGGTCAGAACCGGGTCAGTTGGGCGCGTTCCTACTGTAGGCAATGTTGTACATCCACTCGTCACTCATGAATCTCTGTACATAGCATAGTTCAAATTTTCCAGAGAAACTGTTATCTTCAATCTGAGATTTGAACAGATCCTTTGGGGCTTCTCCGTTTGTTGTTTCTTGAACTATGAAACCGCTGTTCAGTTTCTTGCCGCTCTTGTCATATATGGCGTATGTGACGTGTACGGAATGGTCAATTGAATACATTCCATCAGGAATGTCTTTCTTCTGTTCCACCCTCAGACCGAGATTGGCAAAGAGACTATGGTCAGCTGTTGGTGCAATAGTGCAGGTTATGACTGTGTCATGTCTGCCTGAACAAAGATCTTTTTCCACAATTCTGTTTCCTTCAAAATTACTGCCGTAAACTGTAAACGAGTAGTATTCCAGAATGTCACTGGCCGGAACACCCTGATAATCCGGACCTTGAAGTTCGAAAAGAATTTCGGCTTTCCCAAATGAATCTTTGCTGTCAATCTCATCATCCTTGCTGCATGAGCAGAGAACCGAAGCGCAGAGTGCTGAAAGAAGGAATAGTTTTTTCATAACCTGATATTTTGTTAAACATAGTGTGTACAGGGGTTATATTAGTGCGTCCATAAGACTGTCGTTTTCATCGGCCGGAACCGATGGAAGAATCTGGCAGTCAAAGCATACTCCAAGTTTGACGGCGTGGGGAAT
>JAKSIR010000106.1 GCA_024398695.1 Bacteroidaceae bacterium
TTGAAGCCCGATATCCTTTCGGGGGCTATCTTCAGCGATGTCGTTCCCTTTTCCGCCATAAGGCGCATGGGCCATCCGTCATAGGGAAGGTCGGCCTCATGCAGGGCCAGGTACAGGTCATCGGATACTTTTATTGTGGCCAGCGGAAGGCGTTCCCCACTTGCATCGGACAGGAGCTCCGGCCCTATGTTGTGGCGTTCGCCGTTGTAGTACCATGCGGTGTAGTCGCCGGCAAAGTTGAATTCCGTATTTTCACTGATACCGTCGGTTCCGGTACACAGGCGGAATGCCACACCGTCATTGAAGACACGTACCATGACGCATTCATCGGTACCGTGGCCGACAGCGTATATCTGTCCGTTGTATTCTGCCTCTACAACAGAACGCTTCCCCCATATGGGATGCCATATCTCCTTCTTTCTTGCCGGTTTTTCAGATGGCGGTACAAGAAACTGTGCATATCCGTCTGTCAGGCTGCCGCCGGTGTAGCCCAGACAGGACCAGTCAACTATGGTCTTACCGCCAACCGATACCGAATACTGGAGCGTTCCGTCCAGTTTCAGGCTGAATGCCGTGTTGCCGTCAGGGGACTTGACTGTGTAGGTCTGCTGTGCTACGGCAGTAAGAACCGCAGTCAGAAACAGGAATAGGGTTAATGTTCTTTTCATTGTTTGACAGGTGGTTATTGTTGTGCGTGAATTTTGAATCAGAATATTGCCAGACCGATTGCCGCCGATGCAAGCAGCACCCAGACGGGATTGACTTTCTTCCAGACGGCGGCAAAACTTGCCACGCAGATAAGTACGGTCTTCCAGTCGAAAAAGGTTTCGCGGTTCAGGAACATGACTGCTGCGGCACCAATCAGACCTGCAAGGACGGGGCGCATCCAGTTCAGGGCCCCCATCATAAGGCGGTTGCCTTGCAGACGCCTGTAGAATATGGCTATGAGCAGCATCAGTGTCATGGACGGGGCGCAGACCGCCAGGGTAGTCAGTACCGATCCCCATATGCTGCCCGTAACGGTGTAGCCTACAAATGTCGCGCAGTTCAGGGCTATAGGTCCGGGCGTCATTTGCGACACGGCCACGATGTCGGTGAACTGAGCTTGGGTAAGCCAGGCATGACGTGTAACTATCTCATTGTAAATGAGCGATATCATCGGGTATCCGCCGCCAAATCCAAAGAAGCCTATCTTCAGATATGAAAGGAACAACTGCAGGTATATCATGATCTGGCAAGCATTAGTCCGATAGCTGCTCCGATGGCAAGCAGCAGAATGGGTGACACGCCGGTAAAGGCAATGAGTGCAAGCGATGCGGCAGCCATAAGAATCTGCCAGACACCCTTCAGCCTGAGAATGAGCCTTACGCATGGCACTGCAATAAGGGCTACCACGCACGGACGCATGCCATTGAAGGCTGCGTTCACATAGCTGTTGTCGCGAAAGCTGTGCAGATAGACAGCTATGAGCAGTATGATGACGAACGATGGAATGACCATTCCGAGAACGCTTGCAGCCGCCCCCCAGAAACCTCTGACCCGATATCCTGTAAACACGGCCGTATTGAGGGCTATCGGCCCTGGTGCCGACTGTGCCAGTGTGAACTGGTTATAGAAATCTTCACGCTCGAACCAGTGCCTGCGGTCCACGACTTCATTTTCTATGATTGAAATCATGGCATACCCGCTTCCAAAGGTCAGCGCTCCGATTTTGAAGAAGGTCCAGAACAGTTGCAGCAGCAGTTTCATGATGTTACTTGACTCAATTTTCTGACACGCAAAATTACCATTTTGTTCCGTACGGCCAATTAAATGCGGAGGCCGTATTGTTTGTAAAATGTTAATAATATGCTACATTTGCAGACGCAATACGTTAACCGAGTGTTTGAAATGAACATTGTCAGGTCTTTTTTTCTGTTTGTTCACCGCCATATTTTCGGCCTGCGTGAGAATGACTTGAGGTTCAGAGTCAGAAAGCGTATACGTTCGTACTGGCTGCATCCCACTTTCAAGTCGTGCCCCCCGACCGTGTCTTTCAAGAAGGTCAATTACCTGATCTGCCCATGGCATATCAGCATTGGCGAGAGAACGGCTTTTGACGATTTCCTGTATTTGGAAGCATTGGACACGTATTATACCGACTATCCCGACCTGCCTCATCTGGGTACCATTGACCCTGTTCCGGTAAGGTCAAAGTCGCGTAAGGACATTGACTACAGGATGTATGTCCAGCGCATGCATCCGGAAATGACAATAGGCAGCGACTGCCTGTTCGGAGCCATGAACCACATTACCTGCTGCAACAGGATAACCATAGGCAACAATGTGCTGACGGGCAAGTGGGTGACAATAAGCGACAACAATCACGGACTTACGGATTATGAGAATCTGCAGTGTCCGCCCAACAAACGGCCTATTGTGAGCAAGGGCCCGATAGTGATTGGAGACAACGTCTGGATTGGTGAAGGTGCCAGAATCTTGGGTGGCGTGACAATAGGTGACGGAGCTGTAATTGCCGCCAACGCCGTTGTCACGCACGATGTCCCCGCTTATAGCGTAGTGGGCGGCGTTCCGGCTGTGGTCATTTCAAGAAAATGCAGACAGACAGCCGATGAGAATTGACTGCTATAGAAAAGAGAGGATGACTGTTTTTCAGTCACCCTCTCTTTCGTTTTGCGCTTGTGTGTCGGTATGGTAGCGGATTATTCTTCAGACAATCGCCATTAACAAAGGCCTACCTGGTATCATGGTATCTCATAGCCAGGACAAACACGGTCACCACCTCACCGTCCACCTGATAGACCAGCCTGTCTTTGTGGTTGATCCTTCGTGACCACGCTCCGCTGAACTGGTACTTCAGCGGTTCCGATTTTCCGGTTCCGGTAAAAGGGTGCTCCTGCAATTCGCGAAGGAGGGCGATGTCATTGTTGAGGGAAAGGCTCGTGCCACACGTTATAAGCTTTCTGACCAGGCGCATCTTCTCACCCTTGTGCTTCTTTCATACATCCAGGCATTCTCAGACGGGAATAAACGTACCGCACGCATCACAAGCAATGCGATAATGATTGCCAACGGTTATTGCCCGCTCAGTTTCCGTTCAGTCGATTCCATTGACTACAAGAAAGCCATGCTGATTTTCTATGAGCAGAACAATCTGCATGCTTTCAAAAGAATCTTTATGGATCAGTTTGAATTTGCAGTTAAAGAGTACTTTTAGAAGCTGTTGTGAAATAAGGGAATGAGTAGCATTTGGACAATTGCGAGTCCAGATGCCATATCCTATTTGATAAATGGGAATTTAATTGCCTAATTCCTGAATGTCGGATAAGTCCCTGGGTCCATTCCTGACTTTCGGGATTGACAGGAAGGAGTTGGTTCATCCGGAATGCTGTTTCTTGGAAGGAAATGAATATTTATCCGCAAATAGCGCTCTAATTGTCAATTTTATTTATATTTGAAAACAACGCATAATGATTGACATATGAGAAAGACATTAACGCTACTTGCATTGTTGCCCTTCACGCTCGCAGCACAGGCGACTAAAGAATACGTTGATCTTGGCCTTTCAGTGAAATGGGCCACCTGCAACGTTGGTGCTGACAGCCCCGAGAAATACGGCTGTTACTTTGCCTGGGGAGAGTTTAATAATAAGGATGACTATGACTGGACTACATATCCGCATTGCTATGGCACCTCCAGCACACTGACCAAATACTGCAACAAATCATCATCCGGCTATAACGGTTACACCGACTCTAAGACAGTCCTTGATTCCGAAGACGATATGGCGCATGCCAACTGGGGCGGTGACTGGCGTACTCCCACAGCCGCTGAATGGACCGAACTGATGGACAGCGAGAACTGTACCTGGACATGGACCTCACGCAACGATGTGTACGGCTATGAGGTAACAAGCAAAAAGTCCGGATTCACGGGAAATTCCATTTTCCTGCCAGCCGCATGGTGCATGGTCAACAACACCCTAAATAAGAATTTTGCTACGGCAGACTCTCCAACAGCGATAGGTTACTACTGGTCCAGCTCGCTCTATGAACAGAACCCATCAAGGGCTTATTTCATTTCCTTTACCAGCGTGGACAACATTGACATCAATTTCTGCACTCGATACACAGGTTTGTCAGTACGGCCCGTCCGCCCATAGGATTTATCCTGTCAGACATAAAGATCAAGTATGCTCTTCTAAGGAGACGAAAAAAAGAGAGTCCGTGATGAGCTCCCTTATATTATATTATCGAGTTATAGCTTCAGCCGAACATTGTCAAGACTGTTAGATAAATTGCAATTTATCGGGGTAAAGATATGAAAATACACACCATTGACGAAAACAAATACCATTTATCTGGCGGCCACCTTGTGTGTTTGAATCAAGCATTGAAAGTGGCTGGATAATTGGATCTGTTAACTGACACACAAACGGTATCAAATCAGTTTAGTCAGTTTGCTCCTTCTATATACACCCTGAGCAAACTAAACTGGTATTTTGAAACCGTCGCATAGATAATCAATTTCTCTGCTTTCCCTGCACGATAGGGATGGAATCCTGCCCACAGCACCACTTCCGTCCCTATCCTCACTGCTCCGCCCGCAAGATTACCATTTTACCC
>JAKSIR010000107.1 GCA_024398695.1 Bacteroidaceae bacterium
AAGCGTGGCATCTCCATCATTCTGGATCTGGTACTGAACCATTCCTCCGATCAGCATCGCTGGTTTCAGGAAGCCAGAAAGAGCCGGGACAATCCCTATCACGATTACTATGTCTGGCGTGACGGCACCCCGGATGCTTACCCCAATGACATGAAAGCCTGCTTTGGCGGCCCGGCATGGGAATATGTGCCGGAACTGGGTCAGTATTATTTCCATCAGTTTGCTCCCCAGCAGCCGGATCTCAACTGGGAAAACCCCAAGCTGCGGCAGGAGCTTTACCGCATGATTCGCTTCTGGGTAGGAAAAGGCATCGAAGGCTTCCGGCTGGATGTCATCGATCAGATCGCCAAGGATCCGGATCTTCAGGTCACAGGCAATGGCCCCCGACTCCATGAATTCCTGCAGGAGCTTTCCCGGGAGGCGTTCATCGAAGAAGGTCTCGTCACGGTTGGTGAGGCTTGGGGTGCCGATGTTGAACGGGCAAAGCGCTACAGTGCGCCCGACGGAAGTGAACTGAGCATGGTATTCCAGTTCCAGCACATGGGTCTGGACCAGCAGCCCGGCGGCGATAAATGGGACATAATCCCGCTGTCTCTGCCCGCTCTGAAGAAATGCATCGAAAGCTGGCAGCTTGGCCTCCACGATACCGGCTGGAACAGCCTTTTCCTCAATAATCACGACCTGCCGCGAATCGTATCCCGCTGGGGTGACGATGACAGGTACCGTGTGGAGTCGGCTAAAATGCTGGCAGCCTGCCTCCATTGCCTGCAGGGTACGCCCTATATTTATCAGGGTGAGGAGCTGGGCATGACCAACATCCGGCTGCCCATTGAACAATATGACGATGTGGAAATCCGCAATTTCTATGCCGATCGGATCGCCCGGGGATACAGCCACGAGGACATCATGGCCTCCATCTATGCCCGGGGCCGGGACAATGCCCGTACCGTCATGCAATGGGAGGATGCTCCCTACGCCGGCTTCTCCACGGCAGAACCCTGGTTCTGCGTCAATCCCAACTACCACCGGATTAACGCCCGGGAAGCACTGGAGGATCCCAACTCCATTTTCTATTTCTATCAGGCATTGATTCGCCTTCGCAAACGTTACCCCATCATCCGGGATGGCAGTTTTACGCTGCTTCTGCCTGAGGATGAGCAGATCTTTGCTTATATCCGGGACACCGATGAAGCGCATCTTCTGGTAGTCTGTAATTTCTCCGATCGGGATGCTGCTTTCCTGATGCCGGAGCAGTTTGAGAATGCGCCATGTGTGCTGATGAACTATGCCGATCCCATCGGTGACCTTCGTCCCTTTGAAACCAGAATTTACCTGACAGGAGAAAGCCAATGACCTCTGTACGAAATTGCATTTTTGATCTCTACGGAACTTTGGTAGACATCCATACAGATGAAGAATCCCCGGAGGTCTGGCGGATGCTGGCTGCAGAATTCGCCCGCTATGATGTTGATTTTGTTCCGGGAGATCTTCATGCGCATTACTTGCGGTTTGTTCGGCAAGAGGAAGCCATCATGCTCGCCGCATGCCCGGATTCCTCCTGTCTTCCGGAAATCCAGCTGGAAAATGTCTTCCATAAACTGTTTGCCCTCGGGGGTGTTTCCGCCACCGAAGATGCCGTAGCTGCCATCGGGAAAACGTTCCGGGAAGTATCCACAGAATATATCCGGCTGTATGACGGTGTTCCGGAGCTTCTGGCTGCACTTCGCCAGGCAGGGAAAAAGTTATGGCTCCTATCCAATGCGCAGCGCCTGTTCACGGCATGGGAACTTGACCGGCTTGGACTTACCGATTATTTCGACGGAATCTATCTTTCTTCAGATTACGGATTCAAAAAGCCGGATCCGAGATTTTTCCGCAAACTGCTGGAAGATCAGGCAATCGATGCGCAGAGTGCTATCATGATCGGCAACGACGGCACCTGCGACATAGAAGGTGCCAAAAACGCAGGTCTGCGCACCCTGTATATACGCTCTAATATTTCCCCAGAGGAAGCACTTCCGGAGGCAGATTACATCCTGACCGAAATGAATATTCCCCGGGTGCAGGAAATCCTTCTGCGTGAATAAAAGCAAAACGCTGCCTCGGTATGAGACAGCGTTTTGCATATAAAAAGGAAGGAATCAGTCTTTGGGAACATTGTCCCAGTTCAGGCGGCCGTTGCGCAGTGTCGTCAGCAGAATCTGCCGCTGTAATTTGTCAGTAAGCTGACTTCCCTTCAGTCGCCAACACCAGTTGCCTTTGTCGGTGGAAGGTACATTCAGACGACTGCGGTTATCCAAGCCCAGATGATCCTGCATCGGGACGATGCACATCTTCGCCGGGCTGCGCATCACCATCGCAATGAAGCTGTGATAGAGATCCTCATCAGCGGTGGCATGGTCGCAAAGGTAATCCCGCACCAAACTGCGCATCTGATCATTCAGCCCCTGATACCAACCGACAATGGTTTCATTATCGTGCGTTCCGGTATAAACCACACAGTTTTCCGAGTAGTTGTGGGGCAGGTAATCATTGCCGAATCCGGTATCTGCCAAATCAAAGCCAAACTGGAACACCTTCATATTAGGAAATCCGGTACTTTTCACCAACTGCCGAACAGTATCGGTCATGAGACCCAGATCTTCGGCAACCACCTGATTTTCTCCCAGGCGCCAGCGGACAGTATCGAACAGTTCCATGCCGGGTCCCTTTTCCCAGTGACCATCCGCTGCGGATTTGCTGCCGTACGGCACAGAGAAATATTCATCAAATGCCCGGAAGTGGTCGATTCGAACCACATCATACATCCGGAACATATACCACAGCCGGGAACACCACCAATCGTAGCCGGTATTGCGGTGTGCCTCCCAATTATACAGAGGATTCCACCATACCTGACCGTCTGCCGCAAAGCTATCCGGGGGACAACCGGCAGTCGCCACAGGAACACGGTATTCATCCAGCTGGAAAAGCTCCGGATGCGCCCACACATCGGTGCTGTTTACAGAAACATAAATGGGGATATCACCTACGATCTGAATATTCCGACTGTTCGCATAAGCTTTCAGTTTGTTCCACTGCTGGCTGAACTTGAACTGCATATACTTCTGGAATTCCACCTCAAAGTACAATTCCTGATTATAGTAATCTACAGCATAGCCCCAATGCAGCCGGATATCCTCAGGCCATTCCAACCAGATTTTCTCATCAAAGTGGTGAAGCACCGCCATAAACAGTGCATAGTCATCCAGCCACCAACTGTTATCCTGCAGAAACTGCTGATACTCCGGATCGGCGCTGATATTGCTCCGCTCGTAAGCTTTCCGCAAAAGCGGATACCGATTCTCATTCAGTTTCTTATAGTTGACCGTCCATGCCTGCTTGCCAAAATCTGCATCGGCAACTTCCTGCTCAGTCAGCACGCCCTCTTCCACCAGCGCATCCAGACTGATGAAATAGGGATTGCCTGCAAAGGCAGAATAGGACTGATAGGGGGAATTATCGGACTTTCCGTAACTGGTAGGGCTCAGCGGCAGAATCTGCCAGTAAGTCTGACCGGCGCTGACCAGATAGTCCACGAAATCATAAGCCGCCTGATCAAAGCAGCCGATACCGTATTTGGAAGGCAGACTGGACACGGGCAGCAGAATACCTGCTCTTCGATTCATAAACAGCACTCCTTGTTCCCATTTTCTTCTGCTAACAGTTTAGCATTTCGGATTCCGTTTTTCTTGCACGATGCCCGCAAAAAATAACACAATCCTATCCGGTGGTGATATTTATGTCCGAACACAGCACAGCAGATTATGAAAATTTCCATGAGGCCAAGCCGCATGGGGATACTGTCTTTCCCTTTAACATCTATCCCTGTTCTATTCCGCAAATGTTTCCGGAAGTGCTGATTCATTGGCATGAGGATATGGAAATTATTTATATTAAGAAGGGTTCCGGAATCATTACCGTAGATGCCCAGAGCCGGGCACTATCCGCTCCTTCTGTGGTTTTCATTCTTCCGGGGCAGCTGCATGCCATCCGTCAGCAGGAAAAAGAGCAAATGGAATATGAAAATATTATCTTCCATCCCCGGCTTCTCGTATCCGCAGGCAGTGAGCTTTTCTACCGGGAATACCTTCTGCCGCTGCTGGAGGGAATGGTTCAGATCCCAACATTTCTGACACCGGAAGATACGCGCTTTACGAGCCTTACCGAGCCGCTGGATGCCTGTGACCGGGAAGCCGGAGAAAAAGGGAAAGCCTATCCGGTTTTTGTAAAGAGTCAGTTGTTTCTTCTGTGCTACCGTCTGCTCATATGCTGCCCACAGGCAGGGAATCCATCACAGCGTGCCACGCTGGATCAGATCAAGCCTGTACTCTCTTATGTGGATATGCATTTCCGGGAGAAGATATGTGTCGCGGATGCAGCCAGGCAAGTTGGCTTCTCCGAAGCATACTTCATGCGTTTCTTCAAAGAGGTCACCGGGAAAACCTTTGTATCCTACCTGAATGAATATCGGCTTTCCCGGGCAGAAATGCTGCTTCGCAC
>JAKSIR010000108.1 GCA_024398695.1 Bacteroidaceae bacterium
ATGACGTCGAATTCGGTATTGCTGCGGCTGGTGGCCGATATGCTGCGCGTGTAGTTCTTTCTCTGTCCGAATATGTCGAAGAACTGGGCCGATATGATTGCCGCCTTGTTCTTGAGGAAGGGTTTCTGCACTTCGGCGTTGAATATGAGTTCGTCTGTGTTGTAGGTGTCGTCTTCATAGCCGCGACGGCTGCTGTTCAGCAGGTCGAAGGCGAAGCGCAGGTTCCAGAATGTGGTGAAGTTGCCGCTTGCGCCATAGCTGAATGACCATGTGTCGAGGTTGCTTGCCGGACGCATGTCGTTGCGTGCATGGTTCAGCGAGACGTCACCGTTCAGTGTCAGTTCAATCTTCTCGTCGCGGAACGAGGTGCTGAGATGCTCTGACGGCGTGAAGTTCCTGGTGGTCATTTTCAGAGTCTGGAGGTTCTGGTACAGGAAGGCGGCCTGCTCGGAGTAGTTCAGCCATGTGAACGAGTTTATGGTGAAGCGCTGGTCCTTGAGCGTGAGCGTTCCGCCTACGTTGCCTCCAACGTTCCAGTTGCCGTTTATGTTGTCGGGACGGGTGGTCTGACCGCCTGTCTCCGGGTTGTATTCCACACGGTTGCTTATGCTGTTGGCGGTCACGCGGTAGCGCGCTCCGAACATGAAGCTGTTCTGCGTGTCGGCATTGTATGTGTGGAAGTCAAGGTTGGTGTTTGTGTTGAATGACGGCTTAAGGTCCGGATTGCCTACTGTTATGTACAGCGGGTTGGTGTTGTCGGTAATAGGCAGAAGGTTGGTCATGGAAGGCTGGCTGCTGCTGCCGTTCACACGCAGTCTTATGTCGGTGTTGTCATTGAACATGTAGCGCAGGTCAAAGGTGGGGTTCCAGTTCATTTCCTTCTGGGTGGGGGTGTAGAGCTGTCCCTGGGTCTTGTATTCCAGCCGTGTTTCGTAAGGCTGCAGGCGTATGCCGGTATTCAGACGCAGCTTTTCGCGGTTTATGCGGTAGCTTACCTGAATGTCATGGCGCAGGGTGGTGTACTTGGAGTACTTGCTCAGATCTTCGTCGCGGTAGTCCTGCCAGTTGTCGGGCTGCTCCATGAAGCCGTAACCCATGTTGTCGTATTTGTATGTCTGACGGTCATTCTCGTTCTCGCTGTAGTTGAGACGGTAGCTGAACTGAAGGAACATCTTGGTGAATATGGGCTCGGACCAGATAAGCTGTGCACTGTAGTTCCCGCTGCCTGACGGGGTGGCTGTGTACCGGTTTCTGTAGTCGGTTGAATCGGCCCAGTTGTAATATGTGGTGGTGTTGTATGACCAGTTGTCGTTGCTGTTGTCATTATAGCCGGCCTGCAGACGCAGTGTCAGGTTGCGGCCTTTGTCGTTGAGCCGGCGGTTGGCCTGGATGGAGCCTCCCAAAGACTTGTTGTCCGATTCTCCGAGTGACTGGCCGGTGTTGCGGTTCACGAATATGCTTCGGTAGGTGTCGTAGCCGTCGCGTCCGGCATCGGTCATCTGGTCAAGCGGCGATGTCATGAACTCGTAGGGGTCGTCATTGTAGGTGGCCGATGTGTTGCTGGAGTTGTTGCTTGAGGCCGATGTGTTGAAATACGGACGCAGAATGACGTTTGTCAGTGTGTCAGGACGCCACTCGACATAGAAATTGGCATGGAAGCCGTTGGAGCTGTTGTTGTATTCGTACTCGCTGTTTGAGAACGAACTGGTCTCGCCGAAGAAGCTCTCGGAGTTGCTGCGCTGTCCGAAATCGTTCTCGTTGTGGTTCACGCTGACGTTGGCGTTGAATTCGATTTTTTCGTCTTCGTAGGCGTAGCTGGCCGAAAGGTCCTGGTAGGTGTTGATGCCCCGGTTGTTGCCCCACTGGCGTCCGCCGTTGCCTATGCCCTGGTCAATCACGTTGTTGGCGTTGCCGTACAGGGTGAACTGGTTCTTGTCGGTAAAGCGGTTGACCATGATCTGGCCGTTGTACAGGTTGTGCTTGCCGTAATCGGAACCGTAGGCTATGTCGTATGTGTTGAGCAGCCCGCCTTTCATCTCCTCTTTGGTGTGGAGGTCAAAGACTACCTGTTCTTCGCCGTCGTCTATGCCGGTGATTCGGGCAAGGTCACTTTTCTTTTCGTAGGTCTTGAGACGGTCAATCATGTCGGCCGGAAGGTTCTCGAGAAGGGTGGTGATGTTTTCACCCAGATATTCCTTGCCGTTTATGAGAATCTGCGACACGGCCTTGCCGTTCACCGTTATGTTGCCGTCACTGTCAAGATCGACACCGGGCAGTTTCTTGATGAGTTCCTGTATGCTTGCGCCTTCGCTCATGCGGTATGCTGCGCTGTTGAACATCAGGGTGTCCTTGACGGCCTGTACCTTGGGGACTTCGGCAACGATTTCGGCATCGGCCAGCATTATGTAGTCGGGGGTAAGGTCAATGCGCTTCAGACTGACTGTGCGTTCCTGCTTTGAAGTGAGCTCGAACGGAATGTTTTTTGTAATGTAACCAAGATAGCTTGCCCTGAGGACGTACTTGCCGTTTTTTATGTTGTCAATGGAGAACGTGCCGTTGAGTTCCGCGCTCACACCTTTCAGAAGAGAGCTGTCGGGGAGCGAGAGGATCTGCACAGCTGCCATGGCAAGCGGCTCGTCTACATCGGCATCGTATATCGAGCCTTGAACGGTATGAGAACTGTTGCTTTGCGAGAATGCAGGTGTGGAGACCTGAAAGGCACAGAGAATGAAAATGGTCTGTAGAATACGGTTGCGCGTCATTATTTTAGTCAAATGTGATATGACAAAAGACGTTTATTTTGAACAAACGTTTAACCGGCACCGCATTATTTAATATTAATGGAAAGTTAAGAAATGCTATTTTGCCCATCGGTTAGGGTATTCCTGCATTTCTGCGTATATTTGTGCAGACAATTATACAACTGAAAATAATGGAACTCGAAGAACTTACAAATGCCATTGTTGCCGGCAATCTGAATGTTGCCGTGCAGATGTCGCAGCAGGCTGTCGATGCCGGAATTGAACCAAAGGCAATAATCGGCGACTATCTTATAAAAGGAATGGAGATAATAGGAGCCCGTTTCGGCGAGGGCAAGGCGTTCGTACCGAACCTGCTCATGTCGGCACGTGCCATGAAAGGCTGTCTTGATCTTTTGAAACCGCTTATGCAGGGCGATACAAGCATTTCATGCGGCAAAATTGTGATAGGTACCGTCAAGGGAGACCTTCACGATATAGGCAAGAACCTTGTTGCCTCCATGTTCGAGGGTTCAGGCTTTGAACTGGTGAACCTTGGAATAAATGTCGAGGCCGACAAGTTCGTGCAGGCCATTAAGGATAACAATGCTGATATACTGGCCCTGTCGGCTCTGCTCACGACCACAATGGGATACATGAAGGATGTTATCGAGGCAGTCGAGGCCGCCGGCCTGCGCGGCAAGGTCAAGATTATGGTCGGAGGCGCACCTGTAAACGCCGAGTTTGCAAAGCAGATAGGTGCCGATATATATACCGACGATGCCAATGAGGCTGTTATCGCGGCAAAGCGGCTTGTCGGAAAAGCTTGAGAAGAACAATTACAAACCAATTGATATTCAAATGAAGATTATGAAGAGTTTTCTGGCTGCTTTCATGATGATGACAGCCGTCAGCGCATGGGCTGTTGAACCCATTGAAATCAAGATCTGGCCGAATGGTGCTCCTAACAGCAACGGATCCACAAAGGAAAAACCGGCTTCGAACAACCAGGCCTGGGACTTTGAACCCGTTCTTACAATATGGCCTGCCGAGAATCCCAACGGACTTGCCGTACTTGGCCTTCCCGGCGGCGGCTATTCGGTATTGTCAAACACTCATGAGTGCAAGCAGTTCAATTCATACTACAACGAGCAGGGAATAACATTCGCATGCCTTGACTATCGTATGCCGGGCGGACACAAGGATGTTCCGTTGAGCGATGCCCAGCAGGCAATGCGCATCATGCGTGACCATGCCGAAGAGTGGGGCTTTACGAAGCTTGGCATCATGGGTGCCAGCGCAGGCGGTCATCTGGCATCGACCGTAGCCACACACTATGTCGATGATGTTACCAAACCCGATTTCCAGATTCTGTTCTATCCTGTAATATCAATGGATATGGAAATTACACACCAGAGTTCACGCGAGCTGCTTCTGGGCCAGAACCCGAGTGACGAGGATGTTCTTCTGTTCAGCAATGAAAAGCAGGTCACCAAGGATACTCCCAAGGCTTTCATCATTGCCTGCGAGGATGACTTCCTTGTTCCGGTCGAGAACAGCATACGCTACTACCAGGCTCTTGTAAAGAACAGAGTTCCGTCGGCCATGCATCTCTACCCGAAGGGCGGTCACGGTTTCGGTGCCGGAATGAATTTCGGCTATGCCGAGCAGTGGCGCGACGAGCTCAAGCAGTGGTTCAAGAACGAGATACTGAATGAGGGCGGCAACGGCGGCGGCTTTGGCGGATTCGGCGGCTTTGG
>JAKSIR010000109.1 GCA_024398695.1 Bacteroidaceae bacterium
ACACAATCCTGTGGCTCATCACTAATGGATTTCACAAAACTTTCCGGCGGACTGTGTTTTGGCAGTGTCGGATTTCAGGAACACTGATATATCCCAGCCCGCGTTCAAAAAAACGGGAATTACGGCTTATTGTTCCCAAAGCAGTGACTCGAACTCGCCGGGTTTCATGCCCCAGCGGGGAGCAATTACCATGCTTTGCGGAGCTTCGGAAACGAAACGGTCCAAGGCTATGCCGGGGCGCAGGAATGACAGGAAATCACGCACTGTCTGAGCATATGACTGCGGTGTGAAAAGATTGAACTGCTCCGGATTGTCTCTATACTCACGCGCAAACGGCGTACCTTCAATAATCTGCAGCTGGTGCAGTTTCAGCGTTTTCAGGGGCAGTGCCGACAGTGCGCGCGCATGCGCCATGAAATCGTCATGAGTCTCGCCTAGAAGCCCAAGAATCAGATGGGCGCCTGTGTTTATTCCCCTACGGTCCAGTTCCAGTATGGTCTGCCTTGCACATTCCCATGTGTGTCCGCGCCCGACCGCCTCAAGTGTGCGGTCCAGAGTTGACTCCACACCAATTTCGACAAGCAGATACGGATGCTCCTTGCCGGCACTGCTACCGGACCGGCCCTGCATCCAGTCCATAAGCTGCGGGCTTATGCAGTCGGGACGCGTCGCTATGACCAGGCCCAGAACGCCGGGATATGCCAGGGCTTCCTCATACAGTTCCACAAGACGGTCAAGACTGCCAAAGGTGTTGGTATATGACTGGAAATATGCAAGATAGCCCATGGCCTTGCCCTTCCTTTCCGAAAAGCGTATGCCGTCGGCCAGTTGCGCGGAAACGCTTCGGCCAGAACGGAATGAATACGACGGGCTGAATGCCGCGTTGCTGCAGTATGCGCACCGGCCGGGACATCCAAGACCGGCGTCAACGGCAATCTTACGGACCTTTCCGTGAAATACAGACTGCAGGTACTCGCCCATTTTCAAATAGTCCGGTATCATGCTGTCAATACGTATGCGCGCTCATGCCCTGAGCCGATGGCAGGTAGTTTATGCCCCACCAGCACAGCTGAAGGAACACAAACGAGACAAGCAGAACCGCAAGCGCGGCTTCAGGTTTTACGCCCTGCTTCCTGAGATGGATATACAGGAAATACGAAAGCCATGTAATGGCAGCCCATGTTTCCTTGGGATCCCATGTCCAGTATGCGCCCCATGCCCGATTTGCCCAAAAGGCGCCGAACAGCATGCCGATTGTCAGGAATGAAAGTCCGGTACGGACCAGGTCATCGCACTGCGACATCATGGCAGGCATATTGTCCGCCTTACGTTTGAAAAGCAGGAACAGAGCCATAACCGTTACCGCTCCGAACATGGCATAGGCAAACATATACACTATGACATGGGGCGCAAACCACGGGCTCTGCAGTGCCGGCATTAGCGTCTTGTCATGAATCTCCGGTTTAAGCAGATTGACAAGCGTGAAGACGCATGCCAGCATGGTGCTGAATGTAAGTATCCAGCGGTATTTCCATCGGCCATAGACAACGGTGCCCACCAGCGGAAGGAAAAACGCATACCATAAACGCGTCTCGCCCATAGTACGCAAAGGCGGACGCTCCAGACTGATCCACATTCCGAGTATGAACGCGGACATGACAGCAAGTCCGGCTGTCGAAAGGATGAAAGTCCATTTGCGCGCGCCCCTCCATGCCGTTATGGCCGATGCAGCCCAGAGCAGCAGGGCTGTAAGTGAAAAATATGGGAACAGTGACCAGTTCATTGATGTTCTTTTCTTCTCGATGTCCGGACAAACAGGCATGCGGCGCCGGCAAGCATCATGAGCAGTCCGAGGCCGACCATTGCACGCCATCGGTCACTGACAAGCAGCAGTGTCGACGAACCGGCATCGCAACCGTACTGATAGATATGCCATCGGCCCAGCCTGACAGGATGGTTCACACTTATCCGGCAGTCTTTGGAGGAAAGGCCGTCATCGATTCTGACACTGGAAATGAACTGCCGTGGAACCTGCGCATCAGTTTCACCGTATGGTATCTGGAAGCCGGTCAGTTCAATGGAAAAGGGCAGAAGGCAGTCCGACCCGTCCTGGCTGACAGCATGCCATGATGATTCTCCGACTGCAAGCGTCATGCTGCAGCGCCTGACTTCAGCTTTTCCCGCAAAACCGCAAAGAAGCGCAAGAAACAGGCCGAGATGGAACAGCAGAAACGGCACTTTCTTCAGCGTCAGCGGCCGGCAGACCCTGCTGACTGCACAGGCTATCGATGTAAGCAGCCACAGAAAGACCAGCAGGAAAGACCAGTTGGACAACATGTCCCTGAAACCCGGAAAAGTCCGGAACGGTACCGGCTGCTGGCGGACAAGCCCCAGGACAAGTGTCAGCGCCAGCGCCCACGTCATTGAACCGGTTGCCGAGCGTATGGAACCGAGCCATCTGACCGCCCGGCTTTCCTTGAATCCGATTGAAACAGACCACACGACAATGATATACAGCCAGAATACAATGCCATTGACCGGCGGCTCAATCCATCCGAACCGGAAAGGGCCTGCGACAAGCTGAATAAACAGTCCGACCAGTACAATCAGCAAACCGATGGCAAATTCCATGTACTGATTATCTGGTCTGGAGAGCGTTGGAATAAACAATGCCGTTGTGCGGTTCCGGAGTCACCCCCTTGCGTTTGAACAGTTCGGGTACGGTCACCAGTTCAAAGCCGCGGGCCTTGAGTTCGGGTATGAGCAGTCTGATTGCCTGTACGGTCTGGACATTGTCCATCATGTCATGCATGAGAATGATGTCACCGTCCTTGGCCTGATCCAGAATGCGCTGCGAACGTGTTGGAGCATCGACAGACGGTTCCCAGTCGCTGCAGTTGATTCCATTGATGAATGTCAGCCCTACAGTTTCATGCAGCAGTCCGTTGACATTGATGTACGGAGGGCGGAAGAATGTTGGACGCTGTCCGATGACCGATTCTATGAAGTCGGAATTGAGCTCAATCTCCTGAGTCATCTGCCCGGCAGTAAGCCTGGTCATATACGGATGGTCCCATGTATGGTTGGCAATGGCATGGCCCTCGCTGAAAGCTCTGAGCATGGACGGAGTATAGTCGAACGGTTCGGCATCGGCCTTGTCCTTATAGTCGGGATGTGTAGCCGACCTGGCCCACGAACCCACAACGAAGAATGTGGCTTTCACGTTTTCGGCCTTGAGAATGTCAAGAATGTCGGCCGTCACATTCGAAGGGCCGTCATCGAAACTCAAGGCTATTATCTTGTCAGGTAATTCTGATTCCTGTGCTGCAACCGTACCGGCAGCCAGTACCATAAGAGCGGCTGCCGCAAAAAGAGACTTTTTCATTGTGTTTACCGTTTGTCAAGCATACCGCCTATTCTGGAGAACAGCTGTGAGCCGATTGCATTGCCCGCTATCCAGAGCAGCAGATTGGGGTGGAAGAACTGCCCGTTCATGGCCATATAGCCGTAGTTGGCAATACAGTGGTCAAAGCCGCACAGTATGAATATCATGACCGGCATGAGCACCGCAATGGCCTTGCCCGTCTTGCGCCAGCCATCGACAGCCAGAAACATCATGGCACCGCAACCGAATGCCCTGAGCAGGGCGGCGTACCATGTTTCCTGATACTTGGCGGCAGTCAGGGCCGATGTATCAAGCGAGATGCCCGAAAAGCGTGCAAAAGCCCAGCACATGAGACCTATGGCGAACAGATTGCCAAGAATGGCAACGGCCAGATCGCGGACCTGAAGCCAGCTGTCAGCATAGCCCACCATTCCGGTGAAAAGCTTCTTCTGCTGAATGACCACTGTAAGAAGTCCGAATCCGAACAGGAACGAGCCTATCACCTTGTCCGGTACAATGACATAGACAATGCAGCCGAACCCTATCATAAGGCCGGCAAAAAGAGAATCGAAAATCAGTCTTTTCATGTAATTGAAGGTAAGCATCACAAAGATAAGACTTTATTTCGTTCAACCTTTCCTTGATTGTATTGAAGATACGGTCTTTATGAGAACAGTGCCCAGGACACCGGCAGTGACCGATCCCATCAGGATGGCTATCTTCCCCGAATTGCGCATCGCCTCGACTGCCGCCGCATCGCTGAACGACAGTGTATCGACGAATATTGACATTGTGAAACCTATTCCACCAAGGCACGCAACCGCAAAGAACATTGCCCAGTTTGACTTCTCCGGCATTGTGCAGATGCCTGTCTTTATGGATATGAAACTCAGCAGGGTAATGCCGAGCGGCTTGCCCAGGACCAGTCCGAGGAAAATGCCAAGCCCCACGCCCTGTGCGGCGGTTTCCGTGTTGAAAATGTTGAAGAAGGACAGGTCCGGAATCGCAACGCCGGCATTTGCCAGTGCGAAAATGGGCATAATCAGGAAATT
>JAKSIR010000011.1 GCA_024398695.1 Bacteroidaceae bacterium
ATCATCATGAAGATGTAGTATGACATTTGCGGGTGTCTTGTAAATCCCATGCAGGTGAAAAACATGCACAGAATGGTTCCCAACCAGTATTTCTTCCTGAAGATAAGATAGAATCCCGCAGCTACCAGTGAAATGTATGAGATGGAAACGGGCTTTGCCAAATGCCCTGCGGCTATGATAATCAGGAAATATGATGAGAAAGCCGTGGCGACGGCACCTGCAATGCTGAGCCACTTGTCAACCTTGAAGGAACGCAGAAGGAAATAGAAGCAGAATAGATAGAAGATGATTATCCAAGGAGTATGCCCTCCGTTTGCTGCCCTGTGAAAGAATCTGTGAACGGGTCTGATAAGATTGTCCGATGTGAACCGGCCGCCGCCAATCTGGTAGTTCGGCATTCCGGAAAACATCGAACCTGTCCAGAACGAATAATCGCCGGCCTCTTTTGAGAACTGGGAGCATTCATGCATGGCTGCTTCGGCATTGACGTTGTCACCGGCATATAGAACTTTGCCCTGCAGCGATGGGGCGCAATAAATGAAACCCAGCGTCAGAAACAGAACTGCCGCTGCCAGAAGTGCACCATATTTGTCAAGAAATGATTTTTTCATAACAATAGTCGGTTAAGGTTTATTTCAATACTCAATACATTTTTTCCTGTGTGGTGCGCGAAGCCTTGTGGGTTATGCACTCGTCAATGAACCCTATGCCGTAGCCGAACAGCTGTACGTATGCTGCCGCTATTGAAAGCAATGCGACCTTAAGGCTGCGCTCCCTGAACAGTGATTCCATGAATATGCACAGCACATACACTGCCACGGGCAACAGCCACCAACAACTTTTGAAGGCCGCTGCCAGTGCCAGCAGCAGCAAATGACCGACGGCAAATGCGGCCGGAAGCATATGGACCGGCTTCAGCGCTCCGGGGTGCATCTTGTTCAGCAGGATGCGCCCACGTCCGAAAGTTCTGACCTGTCTGAAGAACCCGCCCATTGAACTGCGCCTTTTGTGGCATACGTATGCATCAGGGAGCAGGCGCGGGCTGTAGCCGCATTCCCTGATTCTGAAACTCATGTCAATGTCTTCGCCTATCATGTCCTTGAAGCCTCCGACTTTCTCATAGCAGGCCCTGGATATGCCCATATTGAATGAGCGTGGGGTGAACTTGTTCACGTTCTTCATACCGCCTCTGATTCCTCCTGTTGTCATAAATGACGTCATGGAGTAGCTTATGGCCTTCTGCATTGCGGAAAAACTGCTGTCGGCGGCATCGGGGCCTCCAAAACAGTCAGTGAATTCAGCTGTCAGACATGCCCGTACCGTACTTATGTACTGGGGCGGCATGGTGCAGTCCGAATCGAAAATGATGAAGTAGTTGCCCGATGCGCGGTCCATACCGTAATTGCGTGTCTGGCTGCGGCCTGAATTGGGCTTGACAAGGTATTTTATGTTCAGCTTGTCTCTGAAAGAGTCACATATGTCCTTGCATGGAGTGGTGGAGCCGTCTTCAACTATTACCACTTCAAAGTTACCGTCAGTCTGTAGCGTAAGACTTTCCAACAGTTCCTTCACTTCGTCGAGTCTGTTGAAAACTGGAACAATCAGCGAAAAGTCCAATTCCATGGCATTTATTTTTTTGTGTTCATGAAGGGCAGACGCGCGGTTTTTTCAATGAGACGCCTGGCGCGGGTGCGGTTGTAGGCCGATTCGCCGCTGAGTTCTTCGAAGAAGGCGGTCAGGCCGTCTTCGCCGCCTCCTGACTTGAGAATGTGTACAATACACAGGTCCTGGACGGCAATTGTGGCCGAGATTATATCAAGGTCGGTGCCGCCTATTTCAAGCGTTGCCAGCTGGTATGCATCGTCGGAACTCTGCTTTTTCAAATCTTCAATGTCTCCAAGCGACTTGAAGCCAAGGTACTTGAAGATGCGCAGATAGGGCATGAGCGTGGCATCGTGTATTTCGGCCTGGTTGATGGCTGCGATACGGCGGTTCAGCTTGTCAAAGGGCTTCATGTTCAGATAGCTGCGGAACGTGTCGACGTTGAGCGGAACCTCGCTGAACTTGCCGTTTGCCACCAGTCCCTGTACCTGTCGGCGGTAGTCGTTCACGGCGGTGCGTATGCGTGAGAACTCGTCATCGGCCAATTCCAGAACGCCGGCAAGACGGTTCATGTTCCTGAGGTGCTCTATCGGGATCTCAACGTCGCCCTTGTAGCCGCAGTCGTGGTTCATGTTGGCCCACATGTGCTGCAGGGTGGTGCGCAACTGCAACTCAAAGCGCGTGGTGTTGATTTCGGGGTGGGCCTGGTCAAAGTACATTGATTTTGGAATGCGGCATACATAATGGAGTGACATGTAGCCGAAACTGTCCAGCTGGTGCATTTTGCGCTTGTCAACCGAATTGTCCCAGTCAATGTCGAAACTGTTTTCGCACAGGCCGGCCACCTTGTCGACGTCGTCGGTGTAGAAGGTGATGACGCGGGTGCCTACAATGTCGGTGATGTCGCTCAGCGTCCGATACTTGTGGCCTTTAAGTTCCAGCTTTCCGACCAGGCTCTTTTCTTCCTTGACGCGTCCTTCAACCGCGGTCACGAAGATGCCGTTCTGCGACAGAAGGTTTTTTATGCATGTGGTCGATATTTCCAGAATTTTGGCAAAGGACTCCCTGTGCTCGCGGTATTCCTCAAGCATCATTGTGCAGTGCGAGTCAAGTCCGTATTTTTCAACGCTGTCTTCCTCCATGATCATTCCAAGTATCTGTCCCGTAAAATCTGAATATCCTCCTCTTTCAGGCCAAGGCAGTCACGGACGTAGCCGTACAGGGTGCCGTAGTCCTTTTCCATGGCATCGAGTGCCTGGCAGAAGTAGTCAACATTGGCCCCGACGAAGGTGCGTATGACCATAATGGCATCGGGGTCGGTCACATTCAGGTTCTTTATGAAACCGGCTACCTGGCCGGCATAGTGCATGTTGGAAATGTCATAGTCATGCACAATGCTTTCTCGGTCGCACCCCAGCGCGGCCAGTACAAGCGCCGCTCCGACGCCGGTGCGGTCCTTGCCTTGGGAGCAATGCCACAATACGGCCCCGTCGGTCGTATCGAGAACCAGTCTCATGAATTTTGCATACTGTCCCTGAGCCAGCGGTTTCATTGTAAGGTCCATGTACATGTCGCGGGCCAGCTGCTGCACCAGGGGTAAACCGGCCCTTTTGACCAGCATTTCCAGAGGGTCGCCGTCGTCGCTGTCTCCCATAATGTCACGCCATACGTTTCCGTTTGAGTCAATCATTGGCAGATGCACGTTGATTGCGCCCGGAATGTCACGGTCAGGTGACAGCATGACTTCGTGGTCGGAACGGAAGTCGACGACAGTGCGTACACGGTATTCATCGGCCAGCAGGTCAATGTCCTGATCGCTTGCCTGGACAAGTGCTGCCGAACGAAGCAGAAGGCCGTGCCTGACGGTACGTCCTTCCCTGTTTACGATTCCTCCCAGATCCCTGAAATTCTGTATTCTCTCAGGTATTCTCATGCGGTGGGGAATCAGATTATCTTGATGATGTTCGAGAAGCCGGTAATGTCAAATACCTCCTTTACCTGGGGATTCATGCCGACCATAACCATGCTGCCGCCGCGTGAGTTGACGCTCTTCTGGAGCATGAGGAACATCCTGAGACCCTGGCTCGATGTGTATTCCATTGCGGTGCAGTCAAGCGATATTTCGGGTTTGTCACCGTTCATCAGCGGCTCGATATCTTTCTGGAACTGGTCTGCGTTTGTGGTGTCAAGCCGGCCTTCGAGAATTACATTGAATTTGTTTCCCTCCTGATTGATTGTTACGTTCATAGCGGTAATCTTTATTGTTGTTTGTCTGTTATCGGGTCTTGCTGCGCATTCAGGACAGCTTCTTTATCATTGTCAGATGGTTGCAGCCATCCTTGTATTCGTACTGCAGGTCGTCCATCATCTGTTTGCACAGAAAAATGCCAAGTCCGCCTATCTGGCGTTCTTCGGCGCTCAGCGTAATGTCGGGGTCGTCCTTTTCCAGCGGGTTGAACTTTACGCCGGCATCGCGGAATGTCATGTAAAGGGCACCGTCGCGGATTTCGGTGCCTACCTCGACAAAACCCTGGCCATCCTTGTAGGCATACCGGACAATGTTTTCGACGACCTCCTCGACACATAGCCTGAGCTTGAATTCCAGTGCCGGATCCTGAGGCATGTCTTCCGATGACATGAGCGTCTCGATTATTTCGGCCGATTTGTACGCGATTGGATCGATGATGACTTTCATTTGCTCTGACTGAATGATAGTTTTTACAAAGATAAAGAATAAATGCTATTTTTGCATCCGTACTTGAAATTTTATGAAACAGGCATTTCTGATATGTGCATACAATTTTCCAGAGTATCTGGAGCGGCTCATCGGTTCTTTGGACTCGGAAAGGTCGAACATATATGTTCACATTGACAGGAAACATGAGAGTGAATTCGCCGATACTGTCAGAAAATACAGGGATGTCGGGAATGTGCATTTTTTCAGTGTATCCCGTAACAATTACGGCGGAATAGGAATCGTCAGATCCATAGCCTTCCTGTTAGGTGAATCATTGAAGTGTTCTGATAATGGTTACTTTCATGTAATATCCGGTCAGGATTTGCTGGTAAGACCGCTGGATGAATTGTTGGACTTTTTTGAAGCCGGCAGGGAAAAGAACCATCTGAATTTTTTTGAACTGCCTTACAGCAAATGGACCGGGAACGGTGGCCTGGACAGGTTCAACTACTATTATTTGAACGATATTCTGAACTGTCATGACAGCCGTAAGCTGAATTACTGCCTGGGCCGTCTTTTCTTCAAAGTCCAGAAATTTCTAGGCATCAGAAGAAAGGGACTGCCTTTTGACAAATTATACGGCGGTTCGGCATGGTTTTCAGTCAACAGGGACGCAGCCGCGCTTCTGGACGTTTTTTTTTCCATTGAAGAGAATTGGGCCTGCATAAGGCACACATACATTCCGGACGAGTTCATCTTCCATTCCGTTCTCTGCAACAGTCCACTGGCATCCACGCTGGTCAACGACACATACCGTTATATTGATTGGACATCGCTCAAAATCTCGCACCCGAAGACGCTGCAAGTCGAAGATTTCGAAAAGATTGTTGCCTCAGGCAGTTTCTTTGCCAGGAAGATTGAACCTGGAAAGAGCAGGGAACTGATTGCTAAAGTGGAACGGATGAACACAAACCGACGTTCCTGACGAAGGAATAAATGGCACTTTTGTGCACGCACCCGTTTATGGAACATATAAATGAATATTTTGGCAAAAATAGTTACAATTTGTGGGGCTGCCGCAGCGATGGCAGCCTGCACATCCAGGCAGAAGGACAGTGAATTCAGGTATTTGATCGATGAGTTTGCCGATATCAAGGTCATTCGCTATCAGATTCCGGGCTGGGACAGTCTGAGCCTGCAGCAGAAGGAGTATGCGTATCATCTTTCGGAGGCCGCGAAATGGGGCAGGGACATTTTTTGGGACCAGAACTGTCGTGGCAATCTGGAACTGCGCCATGTCCTTGAGAATATTCTTGAGAATTACAGCGGTGACAGGGAGTGTCGGGAATTTCAGGATTTCCTGGTCTATGCCAAGCGTGTGATGTTTGCAAACGGCATACATCACCACTATTCCGAAGACAAGATATTTCCTGCCTGCAGCCGGGAATATTTCCGTACACTGATGACTGGAGTGGACTGCGGGCTGCAATGTGACTCCATCCTGTCGTTCGCATATGATTCGACGCGCATGCAGCGCCGTTCCACCGCTTCAGACGGCGATATAGTCCTGCAGTCATCGGTCAATTACTACGAAGACGGCATTACACGTCAGGAGGTAGAAGACTACTACGCTTCAATTGAAGACAAACAGACTCAGACTCCTGTCGCATACGGCCTGAACAGCATTGTAGGCAGGGATTCAGAAGGAAGGATAGTGGAGCGCGTATGGAATGTCGAAAGCGGATACGGTCCGGCAATAGTCCATATCATTGCAGAACTGCAGGCGGCCGCCGCCGTAGCTGAAAACGACATTCAGAAACGTGCGATAGGGCTTCTGGTGGAATACTACAGGACAGGTGACCTGAAAACCTGGGACGATTTCAACGTGCTGTGGGTTCAGGATACGCTGGGAACTATCGATTTCATCAACGGATTCATTGAAGACTACAATGACCCGCTGGGCCGTAAGGGTGCCTGGGAGGGTTATGTGAACATAAAGGACCATGAGGCATCGGTCCGCACTCAGAAGATATGCGACAATGCCCAGTGGTTCGAGGACCATTCACCGGTCGATTCCGCTTTCCGGAAGAAGGAATGCAGGGGCGTGTCGGCAAAGGTCGTGAATGCTGTCTGCATTTCGGGTGACAGTTATCCTGCCACTCCCATCGGAATAAACCTTCCCAATGCCGACTGGATTCGCAAACAGTACGGCAGCAAGTCTGTCACTATTGCCAACATAACCCATTCATACGATTTCGCCGCGCAGGAATCGCCGCGCAATACTCTCGATGAATTCGCCTTTTCCGACGATGAAAAGGCACTTTACCGCAAATACGGTTCATATGCCGACGAGGTTCATACTGACCTGCACGAGTGTCTTGGACACGGCTCCGGGCAGCTGCTTCCCGGCGTATCGTCGACCGCCATGGGTGAATACTCATCGACTCTTGAGGAGGCGCGAGCCGACCTGTTCGGGCTGTATTTCGCTGCAGATCCCAAACTGGTGGAATTGGGCATAATGCCGTCGGCCGATGCCTACAAGGCCGCATATTCCAAGTTCATACGTAACGGCATTTTCGAGCAGTTCAACCGTGTCGAGTTCGGCCGCCAGAACACCGAGGCGCACATGCAGGACCGCAAACTCATTGCGCAGTGGTGCTACGAGAACGGAAACGGCGTGATTGAAAAGGTTGTGCGGGACGGAAAGACCTATTTCACGATTCGTGACTACGAAAAACTGCGTTCGCTGTTCGGACAGCTGCTTGCCGAAATCCAGCGTATCAAGTCCACAGGCGATTACGAAGCCGGAAAGGCTCTTGTGGAAAAGTATGCGGTGAACATTGACCCTGTCCTTCACCGTGAAGTGCTGGACCGGTATGTTGCACTGAATCTGAAACCGTACGGCGGTTTCATCAATCCGGAAATTGTTCCTGTACTTGATGACGGCAGTCTGCTGAAACCCGGGACACCCGTTCCCGACGGTGCCCGGATAACAGATTACGTTGTGACGTACTGTGAGGACTTCCTGCAGCAGCAGTTGGACTACGGCCGTCGCTACCGCACTCTCTGACCCGTTTCCTTCGTGACGGTCAGAGCTTTACGAAGATGCTCCTGCCGTCGTATTCCACTGTCCTCTGCGATGACGTGTTGCCGTCTTGCAATTGAGCTTTGCCGTCCTGCGGCTGGTCACTATCGTCCTGTGCGGTCTTGACGCTGCGTGATGAGGCCGATGGACCGGAGATGACTGTCACGCGGAACTGGCGGGACTTGAGCATGCCGGGGAAACTGCCCTTGCGTGCGGCTATCCTGAGTGTACGCGAATGGTCGTCCCAGTTGAAATCAATCGTTGAAAACGCGCCTTTCTCGTAGTCGTAGCCATCACCCCCGTCCTCGTACAGAGTGAAGGTGGCGTTGGCACCTGCGTAAATGCGGATCTCAAGGTCATCCCAGGGCTTCTCCGTGCTGTACTGGACATCGGGCCCTATTGGAATGATGCTTCCGGCGCGCACAAACAGCGGCACGGTAGCCAGTGTTGTGGAAACGGTGACCTCGCTGCCGCCTTCGTAGCGTGTGCCTGTGTTCCAATCGTACCATCTTGTACCGGCGGGAAGATACAGCGAGAAGTCCTTTTCAGCGGTGAAATCGACCGCACCGTCCAATCCGCTGCGCGAGAACGGTACGGCACGTTCCGGTGTGTACTGCGCGTTCACGACGGGAGCCACAAGCAGTGAACGGCCGAACATGAATTCGTCGTTTATGTCCCATACGTTCTCATCGGCCTTGAAGTCCATCATCAGGGCACGCTGGAAAGTGCCGTTGGAAGCGCTGACTTCATGTGCGAGTGCATATATGTATGGAAGCAGGGCGTAGCGCATTTTCACAGCGCCGAGCAGGGCATCGTAGACAGGTTCGCCGGCCTGGCCGTAATGGTACAGCTCGCGCGGCACTTCGGTGCCGTGGCTGCGCATCATCGGGCAGAAAATGCCGTACTGCATCCATCGGGCGTAGAGTTCCTGGTACAGGGGGTTCCTTGTAGCGCTTTCATCGCCGTAGTTCTCGTTGTAGGCGCTGGCAAAGAAACCGCCCAGGTCGCTGTTGAAGTTGGGGTTGCCGGTAAGCGCAAAGTTCAGTCCTGCAGGTATCTGGGCACGAAGTGATTCCCAATTGGACTGCACATCGCCGCTCCAGGTGTTCGATCCGTAGCGCTGCTGTCCTGCAAAGGCGGAACGCGTAAGTATGAGCACGCGCTTGTCTGAACCTGCAGCACGCTGGTTGTCATATACGCCGCCGACTGCCAGGAGCGGGTATGCGTTGCGTACCTGGCGCAGCGGCCCCATTCCAGTGAGAAGATCAAGATCCGATTCCTTGAAGTCATGGTGGTCAGGCTCGGTCGAATCCATCCACCACCCGTCAATGTCAAGGTTAAACAGGCGGGTAAGGTGATTCCAGTATATGTCACGCGCCTCTTTGCTGAACGGGTCATACGGACGTACGCCCGACGGATAGTCCATGCGGGGCGGCCAGTCGTTCAGACCGCTCTGCGGCCAGGTCTGGAAATCGAGCAGCAGACCTTTGGGCTTGAGTTCCGCATATTGTTTTGTCTGAGGTCCGAACGAAGACCATATGGAAATCATGAGTTTTGCGTTCATGCCGTGAATCTGGGAAATCCACCGTTCAGGATTGCGGAATCCTTCGTCGTTGAATTCCATGGCGTTCCACAGGTAGTTGTTGCCCCAATACTGCCAGTCCTGGATGATGCAGTCGACAGGGACTCCCGTCTCGCGGTATTTCCTGAGAACGTCAAGCAGTTCTGAGCTTGATTTGTAACGTTCCCGGCTCTGCATGAAACCATAGCTCCAAAGCGGTTGCATGGGTACCGTTCCCGTGAGCCGTCGTATTCCGGCAATGACACCGTCGGCGTTTGCATCGGCCCTCAGACCGGTCTTGCCGTATATGAAGTAGTAGTCGACCATCCCGCCATGTTCGCTTTTGAAAGTAAAGCTGGCGTCGTCCGATGTGAATGTGGTAGGCGAACAGTTGTCCCAGAACAGGCCGTAGCCTTTGATGGACTGGATTATGTTGCAGTAGTCGTCGGTGTTGCCCTGAATCATGCGCCGGTCTGTGCCGCGCAGGTCCATGCGGCCTTCCTGAAGTATGCCCAGGCCATATATGGGCTCGTTGCCCTGGAGCATGAACGTCTGGTTGGCGGGAGCGTCAGAAATGTCGGGACATGGCAATGTCGAGCATTCGCCTTCGCGAAGCAGCAGATTGCCGTTTTCATCGAGGAATTCCACGTTTGAGCCTTCAACCCTGACCATGAGAAGACTGCTTGCAGTGAATGTGGCGTTGCCGTCAGTCCATGTGGTGTTCTTTACGTCACCCGGTTCCATCGTCACTGAAAAGCTCTGTTTCGCAGGTATGGTGTCATTCCATGTCTTCTGAACCCTGACGATGGAAGGCGAATAGAATGTTACTCCGACTGCCGGTTCGGACTGTTGCGCCCTGCCTGCGACGGTAAGGGCCATAAGGATGGCAGGTGCCAGTATGTGTCTCATATTCCTATAATTGGGTTGTTACAAAAATATGTAAATGTTTTATGCATTGAGCATTCACTTCAACATTTCTGCGAATGCCTGTGCCGCTTTCTTCCTGTACGATGACTGGAGCCAGTGGACGCAGCCCAGCATGGTGCGGTTCATGCCTTCCAGCGGCACGGAAACCAGATGCGGGTTGTAGTGCAGTGCCAGTGTCGATATGATTGATACCATATTGGTGCCTTCAAGAATGCTCAGTATGGCCATGGGGTCAGTTATCTCAATGCGGACGTTCAGTGCGCTCGTGTCCACATTCACATACTTCTCGAATGCTTTGCGTGACTGCATGCCGTTGCCGGGCAGTACAATGCTGTATCCGGCCAGATCGTTGAACGACAGCGATTCGCGTTTTGCCAGCGCATGCCCCTGACGCATGACGACGGCCAGCTGTGATTCCATGAACGGTTCGGATACGACGTTTTCATACATTGCCGCCGGCTTGAAGGCTATGATAAAGTCCAGCATTCCGGCCTGAAGCATCTCATGAAGTCCGGTAGCCGATTCGTACATTACATTCAGCTTGACCATGGGATTCTGAATTGCAAATTTCCTGATGACGGGGTTCACCAGTCCTGCAAACGACTGGGTCATTCCGATGTTGAGCGTTCCCGAGAGGCCTTGCTTCAGGTCGCGCATACGTTCCAGACAATGGTCTGAAGCGGCAATGGTCTCGCGTGCCAGAGGAAGCAGTTCCATACCTGAATCGGTCAGTTCCACCTTGTGAGAGTTGCGTACGAACAGTTCATGGCCAAGTTCAGCTTCCAACTGCTGAATCTGCTGTGACAACGTACCTTGAGTAATGAAAAGAATCCTGGCCGCTTTGGAAAAGTTCAAAGTGCCCGCCACTGTGACGAAATAATGCAATTGTCTGAGTTCCATAGTTCTGTAATCCGCGCAGTACGGCTGCGTCTTGTGCAAATATAGATATTATCAATAGTAATTATTGAAAAATATCAATAAAATCAATAGTGCACTTTAATCCGACCCCCTTACCTTTGCCACCGTCAAGAACGTTCATGACTAACACGAATTCTAACATTAACTAAAAAACATTATGTCAGTAAAATTTTACAAATGTGAGACCTGTGGCAATGTTGCCGTCATGGTCTGTGACAGCGGGGTCCGTCCTTCGTGCTGCGGTGAATCCATGACAGAACTGCAGGCCAATTTACAGGATGAGGTCGGAGAAAAGCACCTGCCTGTTGAAACCATGACAAGCCGAAACGTCATACAGGTGAATGTAGGGCTCGAGGAACACCCCATGACACAGGAGCACTACATACAGTTCATTGCCGTGGAGACTGAAAACGGCCTTCTGATAAGGTATCTCAAGCCCGGCGACAAGCCTGAAGCACGCTTCAGTATGGGCTTTGCCAAGGCGGTGGCCATTTACGCCTATTGCAATGTCCACGGACTGTGGAAGACTGCGGCACCTGCCGCATGCGTGAAAACCGGATGCTCAAGAACACAGGAACGAACCCTTTAAACATTACAGTCATGATAACAAGTGATATGAAAGCTGCCATAAACGAGCAGATCAACGCCGAACTGTGGTCGGCATACCTTTATCTGTCAATGTCGCTCGATGCCGAATCGAAGGCGTTGAAAGGAGTGGCCAACTGGTTTTACATACAGTGGCTTGAAGAGCAGGACCATGCCCGCATCTTCCAGAAATACATGAATTCACAAGGCGCCAAAGTGGTACTTTTCCCCATTGAAAACGTACCGAACGAATGGAAATCTGTCATGGAAATGTTCAACGACACGCTCAAGCATGAAATGGAGGTCACCTCCATGATCGCGGGTCTCATGAACATGGCTGTAGCCGACAACGACTACGCCACACAGAACCGTCTGCAGTGGTTCATCGACGAACAGGTCGAGGAAGAAGAGCAGGCACGTGACATTCTGGAAAACTTTCAGAGCGTGCGTGATCCGCTCCATCACCACCAACTGGACCGTGAAATGGCCAAACGCCGGTACGTGCGCAGTGCACCGCTTGGTCTGGATGGTCTGACAGACTGAAATCTTTTTCCCGCAGTAGCCCGGCCGGCTTGGAAGCCGTGGCAGGGACTGCGGGGGAAGGAAACGCAGGATAGTTGGTAATTTGTGCGGTACGACCGTGCAGTTACCAATTATTTTTTATCTTTGCGTCGCCAAAACAACTAACCAGACAACCGATTATGAAAATTGGAACAACCCGTGAATTGAAGAATCACGAATATCGCGTAGGACTCACTCCTGACAATGTAAGCGCATTTGTGGCAGCAGGCCACACAGTATTTGTGGAAACCGGAGCCGGCCAGGGCGCAGGTTTCAGTGACCAGGCTTACAGAGAGGCGGGGGCGACCATGTGCGCCACTCCCAAGGAAGTCTTTGACCGGTGCGACATGATAGTCAAGGTCAAGGAACCCGAAGAACAGGAATACTCGCTGCTCCGCAAGGACCAGATTCTCTATACATACCTGCATCTCGCACCCAACCCTGCTCTGACACAGGCACTCGTCAAAAGCGGCTGCAAGGCCGTAGCCTTCGAGACCATCACTGACGGCAATGTTCTGCCGTGTCTCAGGCCCATGTCGCAGATAGCAGGCCGCCTGTCGGTTCAGGAGGGAGCCAAGTACCTTGAGAAAGGCTTCGGTGGCAGCGGCATACTGCTTGGAGGCGTGCCCGGAGTGCAGAAGGGTCATGTAGTGATACTCGGCGGCGGTACAGCAGGCGAATATGCTGCCAAGGCAGCTGTAGGAGTCGGAGCGCGCGTCACGCTGCTCGATGTCAACCTGAACCGTCTGTCCTATCTTGACGAGCTTTTCGGCAACACCGTCGAGACCCTCTATTCGACCGAGGCCAACATCCGCAAGGCCCTGTCGACCGCCGATCTCGTCATAGGTACCGTGCTCATTCCGGGCGGCAAGACTCCGCATCTCATACGCAAGGAACACCTGGCCCTCATGAAGAAGGGTGCTGTCATAGTCGATGTGGCCATAGACCAGGGAGGATGCTGCGAAACCAGCCATGTGACTACCCACGATGACCCCGTCTTCATTGAACAGGGCATAGTCCATTACTGCGTGGGCAACATGCCGGGAGCTGTTCCTTATACATCGACCATTGCCCTGGCCAACGCCACATTCAGGTACGGCATGCTCATGGCCAATCTCGGTCTTGAGGAGGCTGTCCGCAGGGATGCCGGACTGGCCAATGGTCTGAACGTATACTGCGGCAAGGTGACGAACCGTAACGTGGCCACCGCTTTGAACCTGCCGTTCATCGCTCCGCTTGATGCCATAGGCTGACATACCGCAGTTCAAGCGTTTGCAATATATGAAACCGGAGTCGGGCACCTGTCCCGACCCCGGTTTTCTGTTTTGGGGCGAACTGACAAGTTGATACATTATGTCTTTTGGGGAAGCCGAGGAAAGTTTGTCGCCTGAAATTTCAAGGCTAACGGATAATTCACTATATTCACGGCGGTTATGAACTGTTTTGTCAGTAATTCATATCATTTGTGTAGAGATTTGTTTTTCATGAGACGTATTGGACTTTATCTGCTGTATCTGATAGAAAAATTGAGATACTGGAAAACAGTGAGTTTTGCAGGTTTTACTGTTATGTTTGCCGACAGGCAGTCAAGTATTGTGCTGGAAAAGGGGCAAAAGAAAATCAGGTTCAACAGTTCCCGGCTGTCAAATCTGCTTGGCATTTCACAACCTTGTATTGTCGTTGCCAGATATGGCGGGAAAATAAGAATCGGTCAGGGGACGGGAATGAGCGGCAGCACTGTCTATTCAATGGAAAGCATTGAAATTGGAGAGGGTGTTTTAATTGGGGTATCATGCAAGATTATTGACAATGACTTTCATCCGTTGAGGTGTGAGTTGCGGGAACCGTACAACTCTTCTGCAATAAAGAAAAGACCTGTGAAAATTGGTGACGGGTGTTTTATTGGAGCTGGTTCAATCATTCTTAAAGGAACTGTTCTCGGAAATAACTGTGTTGTCGGAGCGGGTAGTGTCGTGAGTGGCGTATGGCCGGACAACTCCATTATTGCCGGCAATCCTGCAAAACTGATTGGAGAAAACCTTCCCCAGTAGAACGATATAGGACGCGTTGTCAATTTTGTATATTTGAACCGCATGGGAACAATGCCGAAGAAAGTGTTCGTTTCAGGCTGCTATGACCTGCTGCACAGCGGGCATGTGGAGTTCTTCAGACAGGCTGCGCAGTACGGTGACCTGTATGTGGGTATAGGGTCCGATTCCACCATTCTCCATTACAAGCATCACAGAACGGTGTATCCCGAGCGGGAGCGGCTGTTCATGGTCAGGGCCATACGCTACGTGAAGGATGCTTTCATAAATGACGGTGACGGCATTATGGATTTTGTGAATACCGTTGACCGGCTCAGGCCCGATGTGTTTGTGGTGAATGCCGATGGTGACAGCGAGACCAAGCGCCGGTTCTGCCTTGAGCGGGGCATTGAGTACGTGGTGCTGGAACGTGAGCCGCATGAAGGGCTGACTGCACGTTCGTCAACTGGCCTCAAGGCTACGACCTGCTGCATTCCTACACGGCTGGATCTGGCCGGGACGTGGATTGACCAGCCTTACGTGTCGTGCAAGTGCCCGGGGTGGGCGCTGACAGTATCGTTGGAACCGACTTTTCCGATTCGTGAGCGCTGCGGTCTTTCCACTTCAACGCGTAACCTCATAAGGAAGATATGGCCGTACCGTCTGCCGGACATGGACCCGGAGACACTGGCACGGCTGGTATTCTGCTTTGAGAACGGTCCGGAACGCGACGACGGAATTGTGTCGGGGGCGCAGGACTCCATAGGAATTTGTGTGCCTGGGCTGTGCCGTCACTGGTACGACAACGGGTACTGGCCCGCAAAGATTGAAACCTGCAGTGACGGCAGGGTTCTTGACTGGTTGGAAAGCCACCTGTGCATGATTCCCATGGAGCCCAGACAACCGGGTTGCAGCGTTATCGAGGGCAGGGAAATTACCATGTCCAAAGTGCAGGCTCTGGCGGCTGCGGCAAGCGACTGTTGGGACGCCATCATGGCAATGGACCTGGAGGCGTTTGCACGGGCCTACAGAGAATCGTTCAACGCGCAGACGGCCATGTTCCCGGCCATGATACAGGGCTGCGTGCAGGATTACATTGACACGTGGAGCGCCGTGCCGGGTGTGCTGGCATGGAAAATGCCGGGTGCAGGTGGTGGAGGCTATCTGGCTCTGGTGGTAAGCGATTCGGTGCGGTTCTGTGCCGCACATAACGAGGCTATATATTTGACAATACGTAGAATATGAAGACAGTTGAAAAGAAAACGCTGTTACCGTTCATTCTAGTAACCAGCCTGTTCCTGCTCTGGGGACTGGCAAACAACATGACCGACACGCTGCTTGCAGCGTTCAAGAAGATTATGTCGATGAGTGACACTCAGACAAGTCTTATTCAGTTTGCCTTCTATGGCGCATATTTTGTCATTGCACTCCCGGCTGCGCTGTTCATAAGGAAGCATTCGTACAAGAGCGGTGTGGTTCTGGGCCTGTGCCTGTATGCGGGAGGCGCCATTCTGTTCATGCCTGCCGCGAAGACTGCAAGCTACGCGTTCTATCTGGTGGCCATATACATTATGGCAAGCGGATGTTCGGTGCTTGAGACTACCGCGAATCCGTACATCATGGCTATGGGCAGTCCCGAGACGGCGACCCGCAGACTGAACATTGCACAGGCATTCAATCCGATTGGCTCCATTTTGGGCATTATTCTGAGCAAGGTGTTCATTCTGAAGGACATTTCGCTGTACAGTGTGAGCGGTACGTACTGCGCTCTGGGTGTGGTGTTGGTGTTCATAATGGTTGTCATGCTGTTCTCCATGATGCCCGAAGGCAGGGACAACTCGGCTGCCGACAGCGTGGGTGTCACGTTCCGTCGTCTAATGAAGAACCGCATGTACGTGTTCGGCGTCATTGCACAGTTCTTCTATGTGGGCGCTCAGATAGGCTGCTGGAGTTTTACTATTCGCATTGTCATGCAGGAACTGGGCATGGTCGAGGCGCAGGCTGCATCGGTCTATCTGTATACCATTATAGGTTTCTGCGCTTCACGTTTCATATATACATGGCTCATGAAGTATTTCGCTCCGTCAAAATTGCTGCTGTTCGGTAGTGGAATGGCCGTACTGTTCTGTGTCCTTGTGGTCATGGGGCAGGGATGGGGATGGACCATGGTGGTGTTCCTTATGTTGGTTTCGTTCTTCATGAGTCTTATGTTCCCGACCATTTACGGCATTGCACTGGGATCGGTCAGGAAAGGCACGGTCGAAAGCAATATTCCGGACGACACCAAGATAGGCGCATCGGGCCTTATCATGGCCATTTTGGGCGGTGCTCTGATTACTCCTCTGCAGGCTATGGTGAGCGATGCTGCTGACATTTACCTGTCATATGCGGTGCCTGCTGTATGCTTTGCCGTAGTGCTGGCGTTTTCGGTATATGTTGTAAGTAAAGAGAAAGCAAGTTGACACATATTTTGTCAAGTAATAGAAAGGCGGTGAGATTTTTGTCAAGTTTCGCTGCTTTTTTGTATCTTTGCATGGTATGAAAAACGGAATTATTGAAGAATTGCAGGCTGTACTGGCTCAAAGAGGACTTTCGCAGCGTGATTTTGCTACTTTGATTGGCAAGGACGAGACCGCTGTATCGCGCTGGTTTGCCGGGAAAGTGGGCATAGGCCCTGCAAACATCAAGCTTATTGAAGAAAAACTGTCAATTGACTTGACAATAAATAAAGATGCAAAGACAGCTCTCATTACCGGCATTACCGGGCAGGACGGCAGCTATCTGAGCGAGTTCCTGCTTGGCAAGGGATACGATGTGCACGGCATTATCCGGCGTTCGTCGGTCGACTACAGGGAGCGTATTGCGCATCTTGAAGGTAGGCCCAACTTCCATCTGCATTATGCTGACATGGGCGATTCCATGAGTCTGGTCAGGGTGGTGGGCAAGGTGCAGCCCGACGAGATTTACAATCTGGCGGCCCAGAGCCATGTACAGGTAAGCTTCGATTCGCCCGAATTCACGGCCGATGTTGATGCTACCGGTGTGCTGCGTGTGCTTGAAGCTGTCCGTGCCTGCGGGCTGGAGAAGACATGCCGCATTTATCAGGCATCGACCAGTGAACTGTACGGCAAGGTAGAGCAGGTTCCGCAGAACGAGAACACTCCGTTCCACCCGTATTCGCCGTACGCCGTTGCCAAGCTGTACGGCTTCTGGATTGTCAAGGAGTACCGTGAGGCTTACGGCATGTTCTGCTGCAGCGGCATTCTGTTCAACCACGAATCAGAGCGTCGCGGCGAGACTTTCGTGACACGTAAGATTACACTTGCTGCAGCCCGCATTGCGCAGGGCCTGCAGGACTGTCTGTATCTGGGTAACTTGGATTCTCTGCGTGACTGGGGTTATGCAAAGGACTATGTGGAGTGCATGTGGCTTATACTGCAGAATGACGTGCCCGAGGATTTTGTCATTGCCACGGGAGTGCAGCATACGGTGCGCGAATTCGCCGCTCTGGCATTCAAAGAGGCAGGCATGGAGTTGCGGTGGGAAGGCATCGGAGTGAACGAGAAGGGCATTGCGGTTTCGGGTCCGGAATCGCTTGTGGGAAAAGTGGTGGTTGCTGTCAGCCCGGATTTCTATCGTCCGACCGATGTGGTCAACCTGTGGGGTGACCCCACCAAGGCAAAGGCAAAGTTGCACTGGAACCCGAACAGGACGACCTTTGAGCAGCTTGTAAAGCTTATGGTAAAAAGCGATATGGCCAAGGTGGCCGCTGAAGGTGCAGCGGCAAAGGTGCGTACCAATCTGGCCGAATATCTGGAAAAGGGAATTGTGAAATGATGGAGAAGACAGCAAAGATTTATGTTGCCGGGCATCGCGGTATGGTGGGATCGGCCATTGTGCGTGAGCTTCAGAGGCAGGGCTATGACAATCTGGTACTCAGGACCCACAGGGAACTGGACCTGACTTGTCAGGCGGCGGTGAACGGGTTCTTTGAAACCGAGAAGCCCGAGTATGTGTTCATGCCTGCGGGCAAGGTGGGCGGCATTGTGGCCAACCAGAATGACAAGGCAGGGTTCCTGTACGAGAACGAGATGATGGCGCTGAACATGATTCATGCCGCTTTCGTGAACGGAGTGAAGAAGTTCGAGTATCTGGGCTCAAGCTGCATATATCCGCGCATGGCTCCGCAGCCCATGACCGAGGACTGTCTGCTGACATCGGCTCTGGAACAGACCAACGAGGGCTATGCTCTGGCAAAGATTTCCGGACTGAAGTACTGTGAATATCTGAACAGGCAGTACGGAAGGGGTTTCATATCGCTTATGCCCACCAATCTGTACGGACCGAATGACAACTATCACCCGGAGCATTCGCATGTGTTGCCTGCACTGATACGCCGTTTCCACGAGGCTAAGGTATCAGGTGCCGCGAGTGTGACCTGCTGGGGCGACGGTTCGCCGTTGCGCGAGTTCCTGTACGTTGACGATCTGGCGAACCTGTGCGTGTTCCTGATGAACTGCTATGACGGAGCTGAGACGGTGAACGCCGGTACGGGCAAGGAACTTACCATAAAGGAACTTACCGAAACGGTAGCGCGTGTGGTCGGCTACAGCGGACGCATTGAGTGGGATACGTCACGCCCGAACGGCACTCCGCGCAAGCTGCTTGATGTGAGCAAGGCAACCAGACTGGGCTGGACGTACAGGACTGAACTGGAGGACGGGATAAGGCTGTCCTATCAGGATTTCCTGAACAACCCCATGAGAGTGGAACGGTAATTTCTGTCATTTGTTGGATAATCACATTGAATAGTTACCTTTGCATCCCAGTTGCCATTCATTGACTGGCCGGTTCGTTTTGGAATATGTTGAAGGTTTCGATAGTGACTGTTTCGTACAACAGTGCGAAAACAATTGAGAATACGATCAGGAGTGTCCTGTCTCAGGATTACAGGAACTGTGAGTACATTATTGTTGATGGCGGCTCCACGGATTCGACAGTAGACATAATCAGACAATACGAGCCGATGTTTGAGGGTCGTATGCGTTGGATTTCAGAGAAGGATGACGGCCTGTATGATGCAATGAACAAAGGAATCAGAATGGCAACAGGTGATGTCGTAGGCATAATCAATTCCGACGATTTCTTTTGTCGTTCCAATGCCGTTTCCATTGTAGTCGGTGCATTTGAAGACAAGTCCGTCCGGGCAGTTTACGCTGATGTGCGTTATGTGAGGCCGGACAATCTGAACAGGACTGTACGATATTACAGCAGCAGCAAATGGAAGACCTCGTGGTTCAGATTCGGATTTATGCCGGCTCATCCTACATTCTACACTTACAGGGAAAATTTTGACAAGTACGGCTATTATCGCACTGATTACAGGATTGGGGCCGATTTTGAACTGATGGTCCGTCATCTCCATACCAACAAGGTGCCTTCGAGATATATTCCTTTGGACTTGTTGAATATGAGGACCGGCGGAATCAGTACAAGCGGGTTGAAGGCAAAATGGATTCTGTGTAAAGAGGATGCCAGAGCATGCAGGGAGAATGGTATTTGGACGTGCCTGCCACTGATATTCTGCAAGTTCTTTATAAAGGTCTTTGAATTCGTTCCCGGGAAGAACTGTTAAATCTTCGGCATTTGTCGAAAACCGGGCAATAATGTCATATTCCTTCCGTTTTCTTGTGTGAGAATAGCTCGACATGAACCATTTTGTTGCCTTTGATCCGCATGTTGCCAAGATTCTGTTGGCAATATTCCTTCCGATACTAGCTTGCGTCGTTTCTCTTGCCGTGTATCCTTATGTGCTCAAATTTGCGAAGAAGCATAACATAGTGGACAGTCCCAATGCCAGAAAGCTGCAACGTCAGCCGGTCCCAGTGATGGGCGGTGTGGCAGTTTTCATAGGTTTTGCCGTTGCGCTCATCGTTGCCAACCTCCATATGAGTTTCAACAACATTTGGGTCAGTCTGGTCGCCATTACGGTTATGATGCTCATTGGAGTATGGGATGACATCAAGGATGTTCCGGCAGGTCTGCGCTTTACCATTGAGATTGTGGTAGTTTGGGCAATGATGTATTCTACAAAGACTGGAATAGACGATTTTCATGGCTTGTGGAATCTGTATCAGGTGGATGCTCTTCTGGCGTTGCCTCTTACTGTTGTTGCAGGGGTGGGCATCATCAATGCAATGAACCTGATTGATGGTGTTGACGGATATTCATCCGGATTTGGAATAATGGCATCGACGTTGTTCGGTGCTCTGTTCTTCTGTGCCGATGTTCCTGAAATGGCATGCTTTTCGCTGATTATTGCCGGAGCTCTGGTGCCGTTCTTCCTTCATAATGTTTTTGCATACGAAGCAAAAATGTACATTGGCGATTCGGGTACGCTCATGCTAGGCACTTCGTTCGCTTCGCTTGTATTCTTTGTACTCAGTAAGGATTCCCCCTGCAGTTCTCTTGTAGAGGAGGGCGTGGGTCTGGTGCCGTTCACTCTGGCAGTCATGGCCATTCCGGTCTTTGACACCTTGAGAGTGATGAGTGTCAGAATTCTGAGGGGCATATCGCCGTTCAGGCCTGATAAGACTCATCTGCACCATCTGTTCATTGAAATGGGTTTTTCTCATCTCGGCACCACTTTCTGTATTCTGGCAATGAACTTTATTATTGTGGTCATTTGGTTCGTTTCCATGAAACTCGGGGCATCTGTTGAATTTCAGATATACATTGTTGTGGGTCTGGCGTTACTGTCGACTTTCGGATTCTACAATTTCATGCGTTACCAGCAGAAGAAGGGCACCAGGAATACTGATGGGCCGAGTTCTGGAAATTGTATATGGACCATAATGTGCAAAGTCGGCAAACTGACACATGCCGAGCGTACCGGTTTCTGGAAATATATGCGTGACAGGATGGATGGCAAATATCTATTGAACTGACTTTGCACTGCCGTCCTGCTGCTTTTTTCCCTATTTTTCTTTGCGAGTCATGAAATAAGACCTACTTTAGCGGTCTTGAAGGGTTATTGCTTATGACTAGACTTTTTGTTCCTGGCAGACTTTGTCTTTTTGGCGAACATTCTGACTGGGCCGGCAAATACAGGTCCATGAATGCGAAGATTGTTCCGGGGGCTGCCATCGTAACGGGCATTGAGCAGGGCATTTTCGCCACTGCGCGTAAATCGAAGATGTTTGTGGTGACTTCAAGCGCTCCCGAGCTTGAAGGCGTGTGGAAGGATTTTTCATGTCCGATGGAACTTCCGAAGCTTAAGGAGATTGCCCGAAGCGACATGTTCTTCTCCTACTGTGCCGGTGTGGCTTCGTACATGCTCGAATGGTACAATGTGGGTGGTGTGCACATTCATCTGGACCGCATGGACATGCCCATGAAGAGCGGGCTGTCGTCAAGTGCCGCCATCTGCGTGCTGGTGTGCCGTGCATTCAATCAGATATACAAACTTAATCTGAACCCAATGGGCGAGATGAACATTGCCTACTGGGGTGAACTCCGTACCTCGAGCCGTTGCGGCCGTCTGGACCAGGCATGCGCTTTCGGTGTAAGACCTGTAAAGATGACATTCGATGCCGAAGACGTTGAAGTTCAGGATATCCGTGTCAAAAAGGCTCTATATTGGGTGTTTGCGAATCTGAATGCCCAAAAGGACACAATCCGTATTCTGGCTGACCTGAACAAGGGATATCCGTTTGCAGAAACCGAAATGGAGAAGCAGGAGCAGTGGGCTCTTGGCGAAAGGAATCAGGAAATCATCGACAAGGCCGTCGAGTATATGGAGGAGGGAAAAGTCGAGGAACTGGGCAAGCTTATGACCCATGCGCAGAACGTATTTGACGAATATGTGGCTCCGCTGTGTCCGTCACAGCTCAAGGCTCCGAAGATGCATGCCGTTCTTATGGATCCTAAGGTCCAGCGTCTGACATACGGCGGCAAGGGCGTCGGCTCACAGGGAGACGGTTCCATCCAGTTCCTGGCCCGCAATGAAGAGTGCCAGGCTGCGCTGGTGGAATATCTGAACTCTCTGGACATGCCGGCTTACAAACTTACCATAAAGCCTCACAATAACCTTTGATGAATATCCGAACAGCACGGTACGTTGCATCTGACAAGTCAGCCTGGGATGCTTTCATCAAGCGGTCCCGCAATGCGACGTTCCTGTTCTACAGGGATTACATGGACTATCATGCAGACCGTTTTTCCGACTGTTCCCTGATGATATGGGACGATGACCGTCTGGTGGCCCTGCTTCCGGCAAATGTCAGGGACAATGAGCTTTATTCACACGCTGGCCTCACTTATGGCGGCCTGATTACCGGTTTTGACATGCAGGGCGCCAAGGTCCTGCATATCTTTGAGGCACTGGCGGAATATTGTCGTGAGAACGGATTCGAGGCATTGCATTACAAGCCCGTTCCTACAATATATCACAAAGTACCTGCACAGGACGACGAATATGCTCTGTGGCGGCTTGGCGCGGAACTTGAATCATGCACTTTGTCATCGGCCGTTGAGACAGGGTGTACGCAAACCGCCCTGGCCAGGCGCAAGAGGGAATACTGCAGGCAGCTCAAGCGTCAGGGGTATACGGTGTGCCCTGACTGCGCACCTGATGAAATGTGGCCCATGCTTGAAAGCAGTCTGAAGGAAAGACACAATGTGGCTCCTGTCCATGATGTTGATGAAATCAGGCTGCTCATGTCACGTTTCCCTGATAACATAAAATGCGTGACCGTACGCAATCCTCAGGGGCTGATGATGGGAGGAGTGGTTCTGTATGCCATGGATCGGGTGCTTCACATGCAGTATTCCTGTTCATGCCCCGAGGGGATGAAGGCCGGTGCCATGAATTTCCTTTACGGGTGGATTCTGGATTACTGCCGCATGAACGGATTCCAATATTACGACATGGGAATTTCCACCGAACAGCAGGGCCGCGTGCTTAACGAATCGCTTGACTTCTGGAAGTGGTCGTTCGGCGGTCGCGGTGTGGTGTTCAAGACCTATCTTCTGAAATTCTGAAATGAAACCCGGAAAAATCATAAAGTTACAGAATATAGACGAGAGTCGGGGAAATCTGACGGTCGCCCAGGGTGGCAGGGATTTCCCGTTTCAGATTGCCCGTGCCTATTGGATAAGTAATGTTCCCGAGGGAGATACCCGTGGCGGACATGCCCACAGGAGGCTTGTGGAGTATGTCATTGCTGTAAAGGGATCGTTCAGCGTGACTCTTGACAACGGTTCCGAAAAGGCGACATACCGCCTGAGCCGTCCCGACGAGGCATTGCTCATTGACAGGTGCGTGTGGTGCAGGCTGGATGGTTTTTCGGCCGATGCCGTATGCCTGGCTCTGGCGTCAGAGCCGTTTGATGAAGACGACTACATACATGATTACAACGAATTTCTTAAATTGACATCAGAATGATAAATGCAATAAAGACAGACATCGACGGTGTATGGATCATTGAGCCTAAGGTGTTCGGTGACTCGCGCGGTTATTTTTTCGAAAGTTTTTCGCAGCGTGATTTCGAACAGGCTATCGGCCCCGTCAAGTTCGTGCAGGACAACGAATCCATGTCAACGTACGGCGTCATGCGTGGCCTGCATTTCCAGCGGCCTCCGTACACTCAGAGCAAACTGGTGCGATGCGTGAAGGGTGCCGTGCTGGACGTGGCTGTTGACATACGCAAGGGAAGCCCTACATACGGACACTACGTGTCTGTGGAACTGACTGAAAGCAATCACAGACAGTTCTTCATTCCCAAGGGATTTGCACACGGCTTTGCGGTGCTCAGTGACGTGGCCGTATTCCAGTACAAGTGCGACGAGTTCTATCACCCCGAATCCGAGGGAGGCATAAGCATACTGGATGAATCGCTGGGCATTGACTGGCAGATTCCCACGGGCAAGGCCCTTCTGAGCGACAAGGACACCCGCCATCCTCTTCTGAAAGATTTGGAAACTCCATTCAAGTATTAGATATGAACATTCTGGTAACAGGCGCCAACGGTCAGTTGGGCCGCGAAATACGCATAATTGCAAAGACATCGGACCACAGGTTCATCTTTACCGATGTGTGTCAGGCCGAAGGTCTTGAAACCACGATGCTGGACATTACCAGCCGGGCCGATGTAAGCGCCATGGTTGAAGACAATGCGGTTGACGTGATAGTGAACTGTGCCGCCTACACCAATGTCGAGGCAGCGGAATCCAATCAGTCCCTTGCAGAACTCCTGAACGCCGATGCGCCGGGCATTCTAGCCGATGTCATGAAGAAGGTGAACGGCCTTCTGGTGCATATTTCGACGGACTATGTGTTCGGCAGGGAACCTTACAACATTCCATGTCGTGAGGACCAGAAGGGCACGCCAACCGGCGTGTACGGCCTGACCAAGCTGCATGGTGAACAAAAGATCATGGCCAGCGGCTGTCAGTATTTCATTGTCCGCACGGCCTGGCTGTACAGCGAGTTCGGCAAGAACTTCTGCAAGACCATGATGCAGCTCACGGCCACCAAGCCTGAGCTGAAGGTGGTTTTTGACCAGTGCGGGACACCTACCTACGCTTTTGACCTTGCACAGGCCATTGAAGCGTTGCTTGCCGCCTATTCTGTCAGCCCCGAAAGGCCGTATTCAAAGTGCGGAGTCTATCACTACAGCAACGAAGGCGTGTGCTCATGGTATGACTTCACTAAGATGATTGCACAGTATTGCGGCAATACGGCCTGCAATGTGCAGCCGTGTCACAGCAGTGAGTTTCCAAGCGCAGTTGTCAGACCTGCATATTCGGTGCTTGACAAGACGAAGATCAAGGATACGTTCGGTCTGTCAGTTCCCTATTGGACTGATTCTCTTAAGTGCTGTATTGATAATTTGTTGAAGTGATATGCTCTGTCAGGAAAGGTTTTTTGAAATTTACGGACGCGATTCCGAAGGGCTGGCTTTCTGCCCTCAGCGCGTTGTTCCTGTTGGCGCCCATTCCGATTACGGACTGGGCCGCAGTACCGGTCTTGCTCTGGACAAGGGAATCCATCTGGCATACAGACCGAAGAAGAACGGTGTCATCGAACTTGTTTCTGTGCAGTTCGAGAAGCGTGCGCAATGGCATATTGCCGACATTCCGGAAACCAAGGCCGGCGACTGGGCCGACTATCTGCGCGGCGCCACCATCGGACTTAAGCAGAAGCACAAACTCACAACCGGTCTGTGCGGCGTGATTGAAGGCAGCCTGCCCATTGGAGGTCTGTCATCGAGTGCCGCTGTGTGCATTGTGTTCATTACTGCCCTGGCAAGGGTGAACGACATTCATCTGACCCGCCAGGAGCTCATTCATATTGCCCTGTTCGCCGAACGAAACTATGTGGGCGTGAACGTGGGCACCAATGACCAGGCTGTCGAGGTGTTCTCAAAGAAGGACCAATTGGTATATACCGATACTCAGGACGATTCATATGAGCTGATACCCACGAGCAGCGACATGAAGCCGTATGAGATAGCCATTTTCTTTTCAGGTCTGGAGCGCAGTCTGGCCGGTACGAATCTGAACATGAGGGTTGACGAGCTGCGCAGTGCCGCCTATGCCCTGAAGGCATATGCCGGCATGGAGTACGGCAAGTACGAGGAGACATACTCCCGTCAGGTGCCGCGTGAGATATTCGAGCGCTTCAAGGACCGGCTGCCCGATACATGGCGACGCCGTGCCGAACACTGGTACTCCGAACAGAAAAGGGTTGCTGATGCTGCCCTTGCCTGGAGGAACGGTGACATAGAGGAATATGGCAGACTGTCGTTTGAGAGCGGCCGTTCGTCAATAGAGAACTGGGAAACGGGCAGTCCTGAGCTGAAGACGCTTTACGACATAATGCTGCGAACCGACGGCATTTACGGAGGGCGTTTTTCAGGCGCCGGTTTCAAGGGCTGCTGCGTGGCTCTGATTGATCCGGCTTTCCGTGAGAGCGTTCTTCAGAAGGTGTCGGCAGAATATCTCAAAGTGTTCCCCGGCCAAAAGGACAAATACAGGGCATTTATCTGTCATTCAGCCGATGGAGTGTCTGTCTGATTAAGTTTTTTTTGCTATATTTGCAGGCCGAATAACCAAATCAAACACAATCAATATGAAAAAAACATTCGCAGTTATCTGCATGGCAGCTCTCTGCTGCACTTCAGCAATGGCCCAGTTCAACTGGGGTGTACGTGGAGGTCTTAATCTGGTAAACAATGACATTACAGCGGTTGACGAGGAAAATGTTCTGGAAAAGGACAACTATACAGGTTTCTTCTTCGGTCCGGTTGCTGAATTCCAGATTCCGGTTGTAGGTCTTGGCGTGGACGCTTCTCTGCTTTATCAGCAGAAGGGCTTGGAGCTGACCGACAAGGAGACCATGAAGCAGCAGCAGATAGCAGTACCCGTTTATCTGAAGTATTCATTCGGCCTTGGTGACCTTGCTGCAATTTTTGCACAGGCAGGTGTCCAGCTGAACTACAACATCGGTGACCTGACAAAGGTTATTGAAGATAAGGCCGCCGACGAGGCCAGTGAGTTTATCCTCAACAAGAATACATGGACCTTCAATGTAGGTGCCGGTGTCAAGCTGATGAATCACGTGCAGGCTGCAGTCAACTACAACATGCCTCTGTCAAAGGAAGGTTCCGTTGAAAGAAAGGACTTGGAGGGCGGCAGTCTTGAAGATGCCCGTCTGCTGGCAAAGGACAAGTTTGACCAGAGCACTCTCCAGTTCTCTGTAACCTATACTTTCTGATTCCGGTAACAGGTTGATAACTATGATGGCACGGCTTCCAAAGTCGTGCCATCTTTTTTATACCTTTGCTTCATGCTTGCCGATGTCATCACGCCAGTGCCGCTGGATACGCTGTTCACGTACAGTGTGCCGGACGCTCTGCTCCCTGCAGTTCATGCGGGATGCCGGGTGATGGTGCCGTTGGGAAAGTCAAGGAGAGTGTGCGGCGTTGTGGCTGCCTGTCGTGATATGCAGAAGGATGACGGCAGAATCAGGGACATACTTGAAGTCCTTGACTGTGAGCCGATGGTTTCCGAACGACAGCTTGAATTCTTCAGGTGGATGTGGGAGTATCACATCTGTACTCCGGCCGATGTCCTGAAGGCGGCGCTGCCGGCCGGGCTGAGACCGGACAGTTCAAAGACGGAGAAGCCCTACAGGCCAAGGCTGGAGACTTTCGTCAGGCTGGGCAGATCGGCTCGGGACAGAGACCTGAAATACACTTCCATCCTTTTCAATGGAAGGCAGAAGGCCCAGCTCAGAACATTCGACCTGTTTCTTGAACTGTCCGGCGAAGACATGTCCCAGCCGGTGACCAGGAGGCATCTCATGAGTGCCGGCGGTTCCGCACCGGGACTGAAGTCCCTGTTGGAAAGCGGCCTGTTGGAACTGGACCAGGTCGAGGTAGGCCGTCTTCCGAAGTTTGACGGTGAGACGGTGAAGCCTTTTGTACTGAGTGACGCCCAGCAGACTGCCCTTGAAGGCATCAGAGAGTCATTCAGGAGCCGCAATGTCTGTCTGCTTCACGGCGTGACTTCGTGCGGCAAGACAGAAATATACATCCACTTGATTGAAGAGTGCCTGAAAAATGGCAGACAGGTACTGTATCTGCTTCCGGAGATTGCCTTGACGACACAGATCATGCATCGTCTGGCGCGTGTCTTCGGCGACAGCATGTGTGTCTACCATTCGGGCTGTCCTGACAGCATACGTGCCGAAGTGTGGCGCAGGCAGGCCGGTCATGAACCGTACGGTCTGGTGCTTGGAGCCCGCAGTGCCGTAATGCTGCCGTTCCGGAACCTTGGTCTGGTGATAGTTGACGAAGAGCATGAATCCGGCTA
>JAKSIR010000110.1 GCA_024398695.1 Bacteroidaceae bacterium
CTAATGATGAATATGACCCTATTCCTTATACTGATGGGAATCGTGGCGCTGCTCTGCGTATGGCTGAACCACGTTTCTTCACGCATCGGAGTGCCGGCGCTGCTTGCGTTCATAGTGCTGGGCATTGTGTTCGGGAACAACGGACTGTTCCCAATCCAGTTCGATGACCGTGATTTCGCACAGCAGACCTGTACGGTTGCGCTTATTTTCATAATGTTCTACGGCGGTTTCGGAACCCGATGGGAAACGGCCAGGACGGTGGCTGTGGAATCTGGACTGCTTGCTACCGTCGGCGTGGCACTGACGGCCGGGCTTGTCGGTGCTTTCTGTCACTATGCCCTGTCCTGGAATTGGAACGAGGGACTGCTGCTGGGTGCCGTTGTAAGTTCGACCGATGCCGCATCGGTCTTTTCCATACTGAGGGGGCGCAAGTTGGGATTGAAGGCAGGTACAGCGCCTCTGCTTGAGGTGGAGAGCGGAAGCAACGACCCGTGCGCATATATGCTGACGGCGGTCATGCTGGAGGTATGCAGCGGTACTGCAAGTGCTGGCCGTGTGGTCTGGATGCTGGTGGCGCAGCTGGCTTTCGGCGCGCTGCTGGGATGGGCCATAGGCCGTGGCGCTGTATATGTGATGTCGAGAATGAAACACCAGTCATCGGCATACGCTTCGCTGCTGGTCCTGGGCATAGCCATTCTGTCATATTCGGTTCCTGACCTGGCGGGCGGCAACGGCTATCTGAGCGCATATCTTGCAGGCATTATTCTGGGAAATGAGGACTTCAAGTTCAAGAAGGATCTGGTGGCGTTCTTTGACGGACTGACAGGTTTCATGCAGGTAATCATCTTCTTCATGCTGGGTCTGCTGGCAAGGCCTGCCATGCTGCACAAGGCCATACTGCCGGCATTTGCCATATTCCTGTTCATGCTTGTGATGGCACGTCCCGCATCGGTCAATGCCGTGCTGACGTTTTTCAGGAAGGGGGGGCGTTACAATTTGAAGCAGCAGACGCTGATATCGTTCGTGGGTCTTAGGGGAGCGGCATCGATTGTGTTTGCAATCATGGCAATAGGCGGTCTGGATTCGGCTCCGGAGCATGACATATTCAACATAGTGTTCTGTCTGGTGCTGCTGTCAATTTCCATACAGGGTACGCTTATTCCGTTCGTGGCCCGCAGACTTGACATGATTGACGGCGACGAGGATGTCATGAAGACCTTCAACGACTTCCAGGATAATACGAATGCCCAGTTCAGCCGTGTCGACCTGACGGAAGACAGCCTGTGGAACGGCAAGCAGATAAAGGAGCTGGGACTCCCGCGCAACATCCTTATTGTCATGGTTATGCGTGGGGAACAGCGCATAACCCCACGGGGCAATACGAGACTGACAGCCGGTGACCGTGTGGTACTCATTACGAAAACGTTTGAGGACAGCGGCACTTACCTTGAGGAGCATACCATACGCAGCAAGTGGCAGGGCAAGTCCATCAAAGAGTATGACAGACCAGGCAGGGGCATAATAGTGATGGTAAGGCGCGGGGAAAGCAACATAATCCCGAACGGCAATACCGTTCTCGAAACCGGCGATGTCGTTGTCCTGTGCCGTACTTCCAATACGCTTGAAGAATGAAGGTCCTGGTTGGAATGAGCGGCGGTCTTGACAGCACCGCGGTATGTATGCTGCTGCAGAGCCAGGGCCATCAGGTGGTCGGGCTTACAATCCGGAACACGGACATCGGTCTCCAGCCCGGTCAGGAAGAACCGCAGTATGTGGTTGAGGCGCGGCGTTTGGCAGCAGCACTCGGCATCGAACATCATGTGGCCGATGAGCGCGAGCGTTTTGACCGCGATGTGGCGGCACCTTTCGCGCAGGCATGGCTTGACGGACTGACACCCAATCCGTGCATCAGGTGCAATCCGCTTTTCAAGTTCGCCATTCTCATGGAGTGGGCCGACAGGCTGGGCTGTGACAGAATTGCCACGGGACATTACGCCGGTACCGAATGTGCCGATGGCGTGTGGTACATTTGCCGTGGGGCCGATGCCCGCAAAGACCAGAGCTACTTCCTTTACAGGCTCACGCAGCGGCAGATAGCACGCACCATGTTCCCCATAGGCGGCATGACCAAGACTCAGGTGCGCGCTTTCCTGGCCGGTAACGGGCTGGCATCGAAATCGGCCGATGCCGAAAGTATGGAGGTGTGTTTCATTGAAGATGACTACCGTGGATGGCTGCGCCGCAGAATGCCGGGGATTGACGGCCTTATCGGCCCCGGAAAGTTCGTTGACAGCGAAGGGCATGTGATAGGCGAGCATCAGGGTTATCCCTTCTATACTATAGGACAGCGCAAGGGGCTGAAGGTGGCGTTCGGCCAGCCCAGATATGTGCTGCGCACAAATCCGCCCAAGAATACCGTCATGCTGGGTCTGCCCGAGGAACTGGAGACTGACTGCATGATGGTCGGTGACATAAGTTTTACCGGCAAGGCAGAGGGAGAGTTCCCAGAGGGAACCGTTGAGGTTATGATACGCTATCACAGCCGTCCTGTTCCCTGTCACATTGAAAAGATAGAAGGAACCGCCCTATGGATGGTGCGTTTCCACGAGACCGTCCAGGCGGTGACTCCGGGACAGTATGCGGTATTCTATCAAGGCAAACGGGTAATCGGCGGAGCCATGATTGCCAGCCAGCGCGGAATCAATCAATACAGATGAAAAAACATGGAATCGGTAACCTTACTTGAATTAAGCAAGCTTATAGCCGGCTGCATCAGCGGCAGTCTGCCCGGCACATATTGGGTCCAGGCGGAAATAAGCAGCATGAACATTGCCGGAGCCGGAGGGCACTGCTATCTGGAACTGGTACAGAAAGACCCTTCGGGGCGCAGGTTTCTGGCAAAAGTCAAGGCTAATGTCTGGGCCAGTATCTGGGCCCGCCTGAAAGTGCGTTTTGAACAGAGTACAGGCCAGTATCTGCAGGTCGGAATGAAAGTGCTGCTCCAGGTGGAAGTGCAGTATCACGAAGTGTACGGACTTTCACTGGTGGTATATGACATCGATCCGACATATACCATGGGTGACATGGCCCGTCGCCGCAGGGAGATTCTCGCGCAGCTTGAGGCCGATGGGGTGATAGGGCTGAACCGCGAACTGCCCATGCCCATGGTGCCGCAGAGAATAGCCATAGTCTCGTCGGCCACAGCTGCCGGGTATGGTGATTTCTGCAACCAGCTTGACGGTAATCCGTACGGCTTCCGGTTTACAATGCAGCTTTTCCCGGCGCTCATGCAGGGCGACGGCACCGAGGCAAGCGTCATTCAGGCGCTGAATGCCATTGCACGCCAGTGCGACCGCTGGGATGTTGTGGTAATAATAAGAGGTGGCGGTTCTGTCAGTGAACTGAGCTGCTTTGACTCATATATGATGGCCATGAACATTGCCAATTTCCCGCTTCCGGTAATTACCGGCATAGGGCATGAACGTGACGATACGGTCTGCGACGTTGTGGCACACACAAAGGTCAAGACTCCTACCGCTGCGGCCGAGCTGCTGCTGGCCAAAGTGCTTGACAGTGCGCAGGCCATGGAGAACCTGGCACGGCGTATGGCACAGGCGCTGGATAACCGCATGAACGTGGAAAAGCTGCGTCTGCAAAGTCTTGCCCAGACCATTCCGTCGCTGTTCCTGCTGCTCAAGGAAAAGCAGGAAAAGAAACTGGACCAGATATGGGGGCGCATGACGTGGGCCGTGGAACGCATGTTCACTGAGCAGCGCCACAGACTGGATATGATTGGACAGAAAGTGGAATCGGCCAATCCTGAACGTATACTTGCGCGCGGCTATTCGATAACCGTAAAGGACGGTCATGCGGTGACAAGCGCATCGGCCCTCAGGAAAGGCGATGTCATTACCACCCGCCTGGCCGATGGCACAATAGAGAGCATAATCAATTAAAGGCATATACTATGAAGTACGAAGAAGCAGTGAAGCGTCTCGAGGAGATTGTTTCACTTATCGAAGAGAGCAAACTGGACATTGACCACACCACCGAGTGCCTGAAAGAGGCACAGGAACTGATAAAGTTCTGCAGGGACAAACTTTACAGGACCGATCAGGAAATCCAGTCGATCCTTGCTCCGCAGGAATAAAAGTTGTATGTTTGCTTTCCGAAAAAACCATAAACCTAAATACTGACATTCTTATGAAGAAAATCATCCTTTCACTTATGGCGCTGGCTACTGTGTCCGCTTATGCACAGTTCGGCGGCCGCGGTCAGGTAAATCCTACCGTTCC
>JAKSIR010000111.1 GCA_024398695.1 Bacteroidaceae bacterium
CCTAACTTTCAATAATTTCAAAGAGCGTTTATAATTTTTTACCGGACACTAATGATGTGTCAGTTCTCTTATCCCTTCCATTATGCGGCAGTGTGGCTTATTTCTGCTTTGGCCATAATTCCGGCTTTCTTTAGTGAGAATGAAGATTACAAGGATAGGGTTACACCAATGTGTCTGCGCATCTCATTGCCTATACTGTTTTCTCTGTTGCTGATAATAGTGATACGTATGATGTATCTGTTTCTATACAATTTCGCAGCCGAACTCAACTTCATAGGAAGATATGAAGAGAGCCTTGCCATAGCTGAAGAGTGCAAGAAATCATGGATACCTTGTAGGTTTGAGCCCTTGGAAAGTATGATGACGCTGTATATGGAGAAAGGTGATACAATTTGGGAGAGAAAGATTGCTGAAATAATTATAACCAAGAATACGTTTCCTCGCGGGCTGACCCCTACGATAGGGAAAGAATCTGCCCCACAGCACCGTTTCTCTCCCTATCCTCACCACTCCGCCCGCGATATCCCCATTTTCCCCCGCACGATAGGGATGGAATCCCGCCCACAGCACCACTTCCGTCCCTATCCCAGGGGGTGTGGTGGCGCGTAGCAGTGGTGGAAACAGAGTGGTGGGGAGATGGAAGCGTGGCATTGGACTTTCACTGTCTGCACAAATTTATTACCTTTGCAATACAAACCCCGGTGCAGTGAACCACTCTGCAAAATCAGGGTTTGCACTGATATGAAAATCGGTAACTTGGAGTTTCGTGACAGGCCGGTGTTCCTGGCACCCATGGAGGACGTGACCGACCCCGCTTTCCGCCTCATGTGCAAGCGCTTCGGGGCCGATATGGTCTATTCGGAATTCATTTCGAGCGATGCGCTGGTACGCGAAGTGAACCGCTCCATGCAGAAACTGCAGCTGTGCGACGAAGAACGCCCCGTCGTGATTCAGATATACGGTACAAAGACCGATGCCATGGTTGGCGCCGCCCAGATGGCCGAGGCCGCGGGGCCCGATGTCCTTGACCTGAACTTCGGCTGTCCCGTAAAGAAAGTGGCAGGCAAAGGCGGCGGAGCGGGCATGCTCCAGAACGTGCCCAAGATGCTTGAGATAACCAGAGCCGTCGTTGATGCCGTGAAGATTCCCGTCACCGTCAAGACCCGTCTGGGGTGGAACGACGACAGCAAGATAATAGTCGAACTTGCCGAACGCCTTCAGGACTGCGGCATACAGGCCCTGACCATACACGGCCGCACCCGCGCCCAGATGTACACAGGCCAGGCCGACTGGACCCTGATAGGCGAGGTCAAGAACAATCCCCGCATGCACATCCCCATAATAGGCAACGGCGATGTCACCACCCCCCAGCGCGCCAAGGAATGCTTTGACCGTTACGGAGTCGATGCGGTGATGATAGGACGCGGCAGTTTCGGCCGTCCGTGGATATTCAAGGAAGTGCGCCACTATCTTGATACCGGCCAGATTATGCCGGATCCGGGCTTCGACTGGAAGCTGGACGTCATAAAGCAGCAGGCCCTTGACAGCGTTGCCCGCCTCGACGAGCGCCGCGGCATAGTACACATACGCCGGCATCTTGCGCAAAGCCCCATTTTCAAGGGCATACCCGATTTCCGCCACACGCGCATAGAAATGCTGCGTGCCGAAAAGCTTGACGACCTTTTTGCCATTTTCGAGCGCATAAAACAGATGCCGCGCGAATCAGAACCCCAGTACAATAATTAAACTGACCATAATATGAAATGCCTGATTCTTGCAGCCGGCTATGCCACAAGGCTGTATCCGCTTACCGAAAACTTTCCCAAACCGCTGCTCAAAGTAGGTGACAAATCAATCCTCGACTGGCTTGTTGAAGACATTGACAGCACAGGTCTTGTTGATGAATACGTGGTAATATCAAACCACAAGTTCGCACATCACTTTCAGGAATGGGCAGGCACAAGAAGCCAGAAGATAACCGTGGTCGATGACGGCACAAGCACCAACGAAACCCGACTTGGCGCCGTCCGCGACATACAGTACGCCATTGACAAGCTCGGCATCGATGACGAACTGCTTGTCATAGCCGGTGACACCATTCTGGATTTCTCGCTCGGCAGATTCCTGGAGTACGCAAGACAGAAAGGCACGTCGTGCGTCATGCGCTTCTACGTTGCCGACCGCAGCCGTCTTACCAAGAGCGGTGTGCTTGATGTCAATGACAATGACCTCATAACCGGCATGGTGGAAAAGCCGGCACAGCCGCAGTCCAACTGGTGCTGCCCACCATTCTATTATTACACGAAGGCCGATGCCAAACTCGTTGCGAAAGGCATCGAAGAAGGCTGCGGGGTCGATGCTCCCGGCAGTTACATTGCCTGGCTCATTACCCAGACCCCGGTCTATGCCATGCTTATGCCGGGCACACGCTTTGACATTGGCGACATGGCATCGTACAAGGAAGCCTGCGACACTTACAAAGGCATTGTCAGATAAATGACGAAACTGCAGACCACAGTACAGATTCAGCCCATGGAGCCGCGGTTCGGCTATCCATGCAACGGTACGGCCACATCGGCCCACAACTCAATCATGTTCGTGGGCTCGTGCTTTGCGCAGGAAATGGGACGCCGCTGTCAGGAACACTACCTTGACACGCTTGTCAATCCCTTCGGAGTGCTGTTCAACCCATGCTCCATAGCCAGCTGCCTGGGCAGCCTTGAAGGTTACAGTATCAACCCATGCGGCTGCAGTTTCGTGCCGTCCGATGTCATAGAGACAAGTGCCGGATTCTGCTCGTTCTACCATCACAGCAGCTTTGCAAGACCGTTGGCACAGGAATTCCTGGACAATGCGAACAGCAATCTGGCGACGGCAAGTGAATTCTACGAACGCAAGGGCTGGGTGGTCGTGACGCTTGGAAGCGCGTATGTCTATACTGACAAGGACAGCGGCATTGTGGTCTCCAACTGCCACAAGCTGCCGCAGAGCCGTTTTGAACGCCGCCGCCTGAGCGTTGACGAATGCGTGCAGGCACTTGGACACTATGTGGGCGGCAATCCGCAGCGCCAGTGGATTTTCACCGTCAGTCCGGTACGCCATCTGGCCGACGGACTCCATGACAACCAGCTCAGCAAATCGACACTGCTTCTGGCCGTAAACCGGATAGTGGAACGCTTTGAAAACGCCCACTACTTCCCCGCATACGAAATCATGATGGACGAACTGCGTGACTACCGCTTCTATGCCGATGACATGCTGCACCCGTCCCAGCTGGCTGCCGACATCATATTCGAGCGTTTCATGGAATGGGGCTTCGATGCGCAGCAGAAACCGCTCCTGGACGAAGCTGCCGGCCTGCGTTCCCTGATGGCGCACCGCCCGCTCAACCCCGACACCGCAAAAGCAAAGGAGTTTCTGGCCGAACGCGACCGGAAACTCCAGCAATTCCTTGCAAAAACCCGCTGACAGCCGTCTTACTGCTGCTTCGTCAGCACAAGCACTCCGGCGCTCAGTGCCGGAACCGTGAGTGTTGCAGTACCGTCAGCAATCTCCGGTACAGCATGCTGCAATGCCACGGCATTCTTGTTCTCCATACTGTTGGCCGCTGTAAGGCTTCCGGGCGCATAGAAATCAAACGCACCGGCACTCAGGCCCTTCCAGTCACCGTTTACGTCAAGAACTACGGCATCGTTTCCGGTATTCACAATCTTGACAACCACATCGCGGCCGTTCTCAGAAAGCGTTGTGCTTATGCTCAGCCCTGCCGTCTCGCCGCTGTAGGCCAGACGGTACTTTGAAAAATGGTCGTACCAGAGTTCCGTTACCTGGCAGTTCGGAGCCTTGAACAGATCCTTGTAGTCAAAGTTTATGAACGCATTGTTCCAGTCGGGCGAATCGGTACGGCGCAGGAACAGCGCCGCAGCACCCATTGCAACCACGTCACGTGACTCGGCCATGTTCAGGAAACCGCCGGCAAACAGGCCGGTGCGCCAGTCAATGCTGTTCAGATTCCATTCCGATATGAACAGCTTGCAGTTGGGGTTGGGCCCCTCGGCAAACATCTTGGCGTAACGGTCATACTGCTGGCCAAGACGTTCAGGACCGGTAGCATAGCCACCCTGCTGCTCATAGTGGTGCAGGCTCATGTAGTCAAAGTAATTGCCGCTGCGCTTTATGAAATCGGCATCCTCGGGGAATCCGCCGCAGG
>JAKSIR010000112.1 GCA_024398695.1 Bacteroidaceae bacterium
ACATACGTTCGAAAATCCGGCGCAGTTTCTCTTTGTCGCGTATTATTTCGCGCAGTTCTTCCAGTCCTGCCGCATTCCTGGATTCCGGAATCCAGAGTTTCAGATAGCCGCCGTCGGCATATTTTTCCTGAAGGTGTTCCACAGTCCTGTTCCAGTGGCCTTCATGATCCAGTTCCGGCCAATTCTTCAGTCCGTACTGGACCGTTCTGCGAATGACGGTCTCCGGTATAATCTGACGGTCGGCTTCGGCAATGATCATCCCGTAAATGCTTCGCGGTCGGGCCGATGAAGACGCTCTGTGGTCTTCGGCTGCCTGTGCCATGGTCTCAATCTGTTCTGCGGTGAACCATTCCTTCAGTTCAGGCATCTGTCTGATAATCCTTCCGGACTCCAGATGATGGTTCTTGCGGTCCACCTCCAGTCCCAGGTCATGGCAGGCGGCTGCAACTGCAATCATATCCCGGTCAACGTCATAGTGCCGTGCCAGATCGAGCGCCGTTTCCATGACATACCGGGCATGGTCACGCTGATGCCCCTTGTCAAAGGCATCGTATCGCGGAATCACTTCCGTCTCAATCCACTGGAGAATCCTGTTCAAAACCTTACTGTCTTGCCGTTGATGATATAAGTTCCGGCAGGCAGCTCCCAGACGGCTTTCCCGATGACGGGACGCCCAAGCAGGTCAAATATCCGGGTCTCGGACGCAGCGTCCGGCAGGACTGACGGTACAGGTGTGTAACTGACACCTCCAAGACCTTCGGCAAAACCCGCATAGGCGTGTTTGCGGTATCCGTCAAGAGTCCAGAGCCCTACAGGCGTGTCTGCACGCCAGCCGCTATAACTCGGAGCATCGGTTGCACACCACTGACAGATTCCCCACTGCTGTGCCGCAGGAATTATTTCAAGATACTTCCTTACTATCCATTCGTAATACTCGGCCATCTTTGCATGCATTTCCTCCGTCATGTCGGCAGTGGGCACGTCGTTTCCGCTTGCATCGACCATTCCCATGTCAAGCTCGCTTATGCGTACAAGCTTTCCGCTTTCCGCCATGAGCCGGAGCATGTTTTCAACGCCGTTCTTCTTGCTGGTCTGTGTGCCGGCGTCCATATAGCACGAAATGTGCATCTGGGAGCCTATTCCGTCAATATGCGTCACTCCATCGGCCTCCCAGCGCTGGATCCATTTTATCAGCGATTTCAGTTTGGCGTTGCCATCCCAGTCGCTTTCAAGATTGTAGTCGTTGATGAACAGCTTCACATCGGCGGGACCATACTTGCGAGCCAGCCTGACAGCCTGTCTGACGTATTCAAGGTCACCCATGTGGTCCTGCCAGAAGAAATCGCCTGAAGTGCCGGAATTTCCATGCTGCAGCGGATACACGCCTTCGCTGTCGGGCCAGCCGCCTGAAATGGCTTCGTTGACAACATCCCAGGCCTTGACTTTCCCGTCGCAGGCTTCCATCATGCCCTTTATCCATCGGTCCATCGCCCAGACCAGGGTGTCGTGCTTCTCCTGTCCTGTCAACGGAATGGAGCTGGGAAGGTACACGTATGAAATGCGTTCCGCAATCTGGCAGGCAGCAACCTGGCTGTCGCCTTTTGCCTTGCGTTTGAAACTGTCTGTTCCGGCGCCTTCCAGGTCTCCGTTGGATATCTTCTCCACACCGTTGACCTTGAAACTGACATTGTCAAAGTAATACCGGTTGGCATCGGCCAGTTCGTTCAGATTGAACGCGATTGATTTTCCGCTGCCCGACAGGGTTCCTGACAGTGATACCCGCTGCCAGTCAGTCGAGAATCTCAGATCTCCGATTCCCTGGCTTACATAGTTTGAAGGGTCACCGTGAATCTGAGTCGAAACCGTTGCAGGTTTGTCAGCACGGATGTCAGCGCTGAAAGAGAAGTTCTGTCCCTGATTGAAGCCGGCTGTCACTATCCAGAACTGGTTGTCCCAGGCATTGCTCCTGCGTTCGTCCGATTCAATGACCAGGCATCTGCGTTCTTCGGTCTTCTTCAGACCGGATTCCCTGGTTGCGAACCTTATCTTGCGTATGTATATGTCGCCCACAAAGTCACCGTGCTGCAGCAGCAGGAAACTGCCGGCATTGGTGTTGCCGTATTCCACTGCCACCTCCTGCCATTCGGTCGTGAATGCTATATTGGCCAGGGGACCGCTGCCGAAGTCACCCAGCTTGCTGTGCAATGTTCCTGACTTGGAGCCCTTCAGGGTTATGAACATGGTACATGAACCGCCCTTTTCAGTAGGGATATTCTCCATTGCCACATACTGGACATCCCAGTAGTTGGTGCTTTTTTTTGGGTTTTTTGCGTGCAGACCGTCGGTATTGTCAAAGGTAATGGTATAGCCGAATTGTGTTTCATCGGCTTTCCAGCCCGTTGACTGCTGCGTCCTGAAATCCTTTGAAGCGAAATCGGCATACACTGTCGTGTCGCCCTTTATCCTGTCTGCAGGTCTGTCCTTGATCAGACCGTTCAGAAACGTGGTGTTCTGCTGCGAATGCCAGGCAAGCGTGTGGCCGTATATGTTCTGACCTGCGTCCGATGCGGCCTTGACGAAACTCTTCACGGTGCTGAAGTTCATCGAGCCGTCATTGCCCACGACCGATGCGTACTTCATTTCATTGCCTGCCACCACTTCGGTGAAATTGGCGTTGCTCCGCTTGTATTCCGTGCCTTTGTTTATGTAGTCGTACGCCGCCACTGCGACTCCCAGTTTGAAGTTGGGGTATTTGCTGCGGTCAACATAATCCTTCAGCGCGGCATAGCTGTCCAGATAGGAATATCCCGATTTGTCCGGAATTCCCCTTTCGTACTTCTCCTGAGCCTGTGCCGTCTGAATCATCATGACCGGCACGGCAATGACAGCCAGTAATCTGAAGCGGTTCATGGTCTGTTTCCTGAATCCTGACATCAGCATACCTGACTGCCAGGCTTGACAGGCTTCTGAACGGTAGTCACAGCCAGCGTGCCGTCGGCGTCGAGGGCGCTCAGAATCATGCCCTGGCTTTCAATGCCGCGAATCTTGCGCGGAGCCAGGTTCGCAATGAAGCATACCTGTTTGCCAACAAGTTCTTCGGGCTTGTACCACTGTGCAATGCCCGACAGTATGGTGCGGCCGCCCAGCCCGTCATCAATCTTGAATTGCAGCAGCTTGTCGGCCTTGGGCACCTTGGTGCATTCAAGGACAGTGCCTACGCGTATGTCAAGCTTCTCGAATTCGGGGAATTCGATATTGGCCTTTATGGGTTCGGCCGGCTTTTCGGCGGCAGCCTTCTTTTCGTTCTCCTCCTTGGTCTTCAGGAGCTTCTGAATCTGCGCCTCAATGACTTCGTCCTCGATCTTCTCGAACAGCAGTTCTGCCTTGCCCAGTCTGTGGCCTGCCGGAAGCAGGTCAATAGAACCAAGACGGTTCCACTGGGCGCTTTCCAGACCAATCATGCCGCGCAGCTTCTCGCTTGAGAACGGCAGGAACGGTTCAAAGGCAATTGAAAGATTGGCGCACAGCTGCAGGGCAATGTTCAGAATGGTCTCCACACGCTTCATGTCGGTCTTGGCCAGCTTCCACGGCTCGGTATCGGCCAGATACTTGTTGCCTATGCGGGCCAGGTTCATGGCCTCCTTCTGTGCCTCGCGGAACTTGAAGTTCTCAAGCAGGCTCTCAAGGCTTGACTTGACATCGGCAAACTCCTTAAGAGTGTCCTTGTCATAGTCTGTCAGTTCGCCGCATGCCGGAACGGTTCCGTCAAAATATTTCTGGGTCAATACCAGTGCACGGTTCACGAAGTTGCCGTAAATGGCAACCAGCTCGTTGTTGTTGCGTGCCTGGAAATCCTTCCATGTAAAGTTGTTGTCCTTGGTCTCGGGAGCGTTTGCGGTAAGGACATAACGCAGAACGTCGGCCTTGCCGGGGAAATCCTCAAGATATTCGTGTACCCATACGGCCCAGTTGCGTGAGGTTGAAATCTTGTCATCCTCAAGGTTCAGGAACTCGTTGCTCGGCACGTTGTCCGGCAGAATGTAGCTGCCTTCGGCCTTCAGCATTGACGGGAACACAATGCAGTGGAACACAATGTTGTCCTTGCCTATGAAATGCACCAGACGTGTGCTCTCGTCCTTCCACCATGTCTCCCAGCTGCCGCGTTC
>JAKSIR010000113.1 GCA_024398695.1 Bacteroidaceae bacterium
GTGATGACCGCCTTGGTCATCGGGTCGGTGCTGACCGACGAGAGCTCGATGGCGGCGCCGTCAGTGCCGTCAAGCGTGTTCTCGAACTCCTTTGCGCATCCCGCACAGAGGACGGCTGTGAGAACAAATGCTGAGTATATGTATTGCTTTTTCATAATCGTGTATTGTGTATGTCTTGTGTTTCCTGGTTATTCTGTCACATCAACTACAAGGCGTACGGGGAACCCGTATTTGCGGTCGTTTGCCACTGACGCCTTTACTTCATTCCTGAAATTTACACAGTATGCCTGATTTCCAGATGATGATGTGGATGACCAGCAGTAGCCGTACATATTGGCACTCTGAATAGATTCATCCCGACGGTATCCGCAGATGGGAAGGAACGCGCAGCCCTCGGGAATTGAAGTGAGATTCTCCGTCTCTCCCGTGTATCCGTCGCAGAATATGATGAGTCCCGGTCTTTCGTTGATTGTAGCCTTGACGCAGGTATGGCCTTCGCCCGTGCCGCCGTTCACGACCCTGGTGTTGATGAGGTAGTTCCACTCGGCATTGGACAAGGCACGCCAGAATCCCTTCAGCTCTCCGGCGGTGAAGTCCGGATTCGCAGCCGTTACAGTAGAGTTCGTGAAGAGCACGTCGTCCGCTGATGCCCCGGAGTCGCTGTAAATAGCTTGACAGGAGACAGCAGGGTCTTTGCTCCAGAAGAAATGTGATATGTGGGACGTGTCCAAATAATAGCCGTAGAACGACAGCTGGCCCGATTCGATCTCGAACGAATCTCCGTCCCAGTAGAGGAGACCGGTGGAGAAGCGGACCTTTCTTCCGCTTCCGTCAACGGTGAATGTCCCGCTGATAACGGGGACCTCATCCCAGTCGGCCACCTTTGTGCTGAGGGCTATCTCAATGTCCTTGGTCACATCAGAAACGGTCAGAATGCCTGCTGCGGCATTGTGGTCGATCCTGCAGGATGCTGGTTCTACGCTGTACACGAGCTCACATACGCCGTCGTTAAGGACTGATTTGTCGTATCTGATCGTTGCTGTCTGGGATACCGTCTCGACGGACTCGTCATCGGCGGTGATGTCCAGAGCTGCGGAAATCTCCGCGGGGACGTTGCCCGTAACTGTCACGGTGTGGCCGCCGACAATGGCGGTGGTGGCACCGTCGTTCCAGCCGGAGACGCCGACCTCGGCGACCTCCATCGTCGTGCCCTTGACATTCAGGCTGACGGTGGACTTGTAGCCGCTTTTCACGAGGACTCCCTTGCTGCCGGTGAGGCTGGCCTTGAGGTTCTTGCCGTCAAGGGTACAGGCGATGGCCATATCCTCGAGTTCATCGGATCCAGTCGGGACGAGGAGGCACTTGGCGACGATCACGCCGTCCTCCAGGGTGAGGGTCTGATTCTCAGCGAGCAGCTGGCAGCCACCGGTAGCATCTGTTCCCGGAGTGACCGTGCCATCAGTGGCATTGAGCGTTCCCGTCTGTGAGAAGGACCCGGCGGTGAGGGTCAGGGCGGTCATCTCCGAACCTTCGGCATGGCCCATGACGTTGAAGGTCACTTCCACGAGCGCAAGGGCGTGGTTCATCGAGAGGCTGACCTCCGGGTTGGAGGAGCTGACTTTTTCCACGGGAGTCGCCCACATCCAGTCGTCGCCGTCGACGGACGAACTGACGGAGATGCTGCTGATGCTTGTCACATCCTCTGAGTACGGGTAGTAGCCGTAGAGGGTGGTCTCTTCCGCAGGAAGTTCGATCTGGGGGTCGGACCAGGTGTCGGAGCCGGCAGGCTTGCTGAACTCCTTGTTGTTGATATTGCCAATGAAGAGACCGATGGATGCGGCATCTGCCGTCGGGAACTTGGCGCCCTCGATGGCCGACTTGGTGAGCTCGGAGGTTGAGACGGAGCCTATCTTCAGATAGACCTTGCTGTCTTCCGTGGTCCTGGTGAGGTTCTCCGGTTCATTCTCCGTGCAGGAGGCCACGGCAACTGTCGCCGTCATGGCGAGGATGAGTGTTCTGAATGATTTTCCCATGGCTAATACTCCTCCATGTCTATGTCGTCGGAGTTCGAGCCGTTTTCATAGCCGTTGACCCCGGGACTCTGGCACATAATGCCTCGTACGTTTACCTCGACGACCTTCACTCGCGGACTTGTGTACCGCAAGCCATGGTTAGAGGCGTTACTGAAATTGTCTGTCATATGATTTTGTTACTGATTGTCAAATAATCGCGCATAGTTAATCCTTTACAATGGTTTGTCAATGAATATTTTTGCCCTCCCATAATGCGCGGAATCTTCCCTGCAGTTCTGATATTCGTTTGAGAAGTTCCTCAAAAGACAGATGCTGTCCATACACAAAATGCTCCTGCATCTCACCATAGTCTGCTTCCCATTGTTTGAAACACCTCGCTGGCGGGATGAACTCAATGGCTTCCGGATAATCCTTGTCATAGTCTGCGTAACCGACGTGATAGAACTTGCGGCGATGTTCGACGATCCGGCCGTAGAGTTCCATATCCGAAAGCGCCATCTCTCCGAATTCAGTATCCATCAGCTTCTCCAGATCATACAGGTGACGTGTCATCCTCAAACTCCTCGGCTCGGGCTTCTGGAACTCCTCATTCAGCAGAAACGCCTTTTCCAGGAATGTCCTTGACGGCAGGACTACAGGTATGGTGCATTCGGTTTCGTCGTCATCTTCAGGGAAATGCCCGCTGATAATGGAACTGATGGTCCGCATCTCATACGGCTCATCCATCGAGAGACAACTGACCTCTATCTTTACCCTTGATGGTACATATGGAGATCTGTCAGATGATACGGAAGGATAATTGACATGAATCACCGTAGGATCCGCATCGGATGAAATCGGATTTCCCGTTTCATCCGCAATCTCGGGCTTGACTTCATAACCGGAAAGTCCAAGGGCCTTCATCTGTGAATCCAGTTCTTCAGCAAGGACGTCAACAATGAACTTGCGGCTTTTCTTGCGGAGGTTCTTCATCTGGGTGTTGTTGTCCAATTGCGGCACGAAGAACCGGTGATTCAGCGCGACGTCAATGTCTTCCGAAAAACGGTCTATCAGATGCCAGCCCTTGCTCAGTGACGTTCCGCCTTTGAATTCCAAATAATCTTTGCAGGATGTTCTGAAGAGCGCCTTCAAGGTCATGCTCACCCACCAATCTTTCTCTACAGCATACTCAGGAAGATGCTCCTGTTCTGCAGCCTGCTGCAGGATCACTCTCCGCTCCAGCAGTTCTCTGTCTATCCACTTTGTCATTTTCCAATCTCCCTTGCGATATTCCAAATGGCTTTCCTTACCCAGATGGGGGCCACCTTTAGGTCCGGCTCAAATGTTTCAATGGGCAGGTTCTGCTGAAGTAGTCCTTTGATTATAGTCCTATGCTGATCTGTCATCCTGTCTTCGCCAATGGACTTCATTGCTTGAATAAGAACGGCCAGGAATTCATTCTTGACAGCGAAGTTCTTGGGGACGCAGCGCTTGAACGTGACCGTTCTCGTTCCCACCTCAATTTTGCGGGCAGAGCCGGAGGTCAAAAACACATAATTCATGGGAACCTGGGTGGAAAGCCCCAGCATGTTCTGTGCAGCTTCCCCTGTCGGCAGCACCTGAGCATTATCCCGTCGTGCAATCGCCTTCACCAGGTCTGTCACATCAGGATAGAGAATCCCGTATCGTGTCTCTATCGGTTTATAATACACTCCCTTTGCCAAACGGCACAGCAATCGCTTCTCCGCAAATTCGGACAGGACACGGCTTATAAATACATCATTTCCTGTCTTTGCGAAGTCTGATACGAAGAACAAGGTCCCGGCCTTGCTCTGTTGTATCTGCTGTTCTATGTCATCAACGATACGCACAGTATGAAAGTAGAAAAATTTTGCAAATATTTCTACCTGCAAATGTAACTGATTTCACAATACTATGCAATATGATTCAAGAAAATCTTTCTCTCAGCCGCTCTTTTTGTCGTCCTTCCGCAGTTTCTCCTCGTATTTCTTTCTTGTCATAGGCTTCATCATCTTTCGGGAAATGTACTGATGCTGTTTTGTATTGCGATAAATCTTATCTTTTAGTACATTTGTGTACTGAAAACAATCAAAGAATTTTCGTAGTCTGCCACGATTTGGCACTTTT
>JAKSIR010000114.1 GCA_024398695.1 Bacteroidaceae bacterium
TCCTTGGTGCAAGGAGCCCAGTCACCACCCTGAGGACCGTTAGGATCGCTGTACTTTGCGAAGTTGGTCCATGCGGTCAGCATCTTCTCTGACAGATCCCAGTCGCCCTGTGTCCAAGGTCTCCAGCAGTGCTGCAGTGACTTGAATACGAACCAGAGGTCCGATGAGTGGAAAGCACCCTTCAGACGCTGTGTAACTTCAGGATGTGAACCATCGTCAGGCAGAGGACGTGCAAACTCGTAAGCCCATGCCTTGCTGCCGTTCTTGCTCATTTCCTCACGGTTCTGGCAGAATGCTGCAACGCCTGCAGACATGTTGCCCATATCGTTCAGAGTATAACCGCACATGTAAGGAACGTCGGCCAGTGTACCGTCAAGGGCAGCTTCATCGAAGCTTTCCTTTGATACATAACCGTCAACTATAGGCATAGCTGTGATGCTGCCCATGTTACCGGTTGCATTGCTGTAGATGGTACCTACTGAATACATGACTTCAGTGTCGGCGTTACGCATCTTCTGCAGATTGTCGTAACCGGCCCAGTCCATAACGACCTTTGTGTTGAATTCTGCACGCTGCAGAGCATTCAGACCTTCCGGAGCTGTAGGAGCCTTGTATGCAGCAAGCTTGGGAGTCTGGTTGCCGCCAAAGCCGCCGAACATTCCGAAGCCGCCGAAGCCGCCCATTGCAGGCATACCTGCGGGAGCAGCGCCACGGGGAGCAGCAGGAGCACCTGCAGGAGCAGCAGCCGGACGAGGCATAGCGCCCATGTTCATGCCGCCCATCATGCCCATACCACCCTGACCGGGAACGGTAAGACCGCCGGCGCTCATGATAATGGCCTTGTGGAACAGACCGCGTGCCAGAGGTGATTCACAGATTGTGCGAACTGAGCCGCCACCTGCACTCTGACCGAAGATCATTACGTTGTTGGGGTCACCACCGAACTGCTCGATGTTCTTCTGAATCCACTTGAGGGCTTCAATCTGGTCAAGGATACCGTAGTTACCTGATACGCCGTTCTCGCTTTCAGCCGAGAGATCCGGATGTGTCATGAAACCGAAGATGCCCAGACGATAGTTGATTGATACCAGAACCACGTCCTTGCCGGCCCATTCCTGAGCGTCGAATTCAGGTTCTGAACCCCAGCCTTCGCGGTAACCGCCGCCATGAATCCAAAGGGCAACAGCCTTCTTGGCATCGGTCTGTCCGGGATACTTGGTCCATACGTTTGCATACAGGCAGTCCTCTGAGAAAGGAGCCTCGTCACCGTAACCCCACTCTGTGTAGTAACCACCCTTATACTGGATGTGCTGATATGAAGGATGCTCGAAACGGTCAGCCTTCAGAATGCCTTCCCAGGGTTCAACCGGCTGCGGAGCCTTCCAACGGTTCTGTCTGATAGGAGCTGCAGCATAGGGAATGCCGCGGAATACAAATACGCCCTTGACCTTGTCAGCGCTTACACCCTGAACCTGGCCGCCCTCGATAGTCAGCACGGGGCTGAGCTTTTCCTGATTGCACTGGCAGCTTGCCAAAAGGGCTGCGATACCAGCAAACAACAGCAGTTTTTTCATAATCGGTTTATTGATTGGTTAATAAAAATGTGTCCTTTTTTCTTGGTGTGCGTCAATTCATGAAACTGAATGCGAAAGACAAATGTACGCCTTTTTATATACAAGGTGATTAACTGAGCCAAAAAAATGCAAATAATTTCGTCCATGTAGCAAAAAGGCCGTAATTTTGCCCCGCTGAGCCGCCCCTAAGTCCTTTTGGACCGATGCAAACGCGCTTCAGACTGGCAGCTCGAATGGTGGAATGGTAGACACGAGGGACTTAAAATCCCTTGGCCTTTATCGGCTGTACGGGTTCGAGTCCCGTTTCGAGCACCCTTCAGCCGGCCCGACAGGCCGGCTATTTTCAAACTACATATAGCATGGATAAAGTCAGTTATTCACTCGGCATGAACATTGGCCGACAGTTAAAGCAGATGGGGCTCAAGGGCAGTCTGTCAGTACAGGATTTTGCAGCAGCGGTACAGGACACTCTTGACGGTGCGCAGACAAAAATTGATGTAGCCGAGGCTCAGCAGGTTCTCAACAAGTTCTTTGCCGAATTGGAACGCAAACAGAATGAAATGGCCGCTGAAAAGGGCAAGAAAGCAAAGGAGGAGGGCGAGAAGTTCCTCAAGGAGAACGCCGGCAAACCCGGTGTCACAACAACCGCCAGCGGCCTGCAGTATATGGTTCTGACCGAAGGAACCGGCAAAAAGCCGAAAGCAAACGACACCGTACGCTGCCACTATGAAGGCACTCTGATTGACGGAACGGTGTTCGACTCTTCATACCGCCGCGGCGAACCGGCTGAATTCGGCCTGCGTCAGGTTATCAGCGGCTGGACCGAAGGCGTACAGCTTATGAGCGAAGGCTCAAAATACCGTTTCTTCATTCCCTATAATCTTGCATACGGCGAGCGTGGAGCAGGGCAGGACATTCCTCCTTATGCAGCGCTGATTTTCGACGTGGAACTTATTAAGGTTCTCTGATGAACTTTCAGGGAATAATTGTCGGCGCAGCGACATTCCTTATCATCGGACTCTGTCACCCGCTGGTAATCAAGGGCGAATATTATCTGGGAAGAAAATTGAACATCTTTTTTGCCGTATTCGGGATTGCCAGTGCCACCGCCTCAATGTTCACCGGAAATCCGGTGATTGCAACCATTCTGGGCGCTCTTGCCTTTTCCCTGTTTTGGGGAATAAAGGAAGTTTATGAGCAGGAACGCCGGGTCAAGAGAGGTCTGTTTCCAATGAACCCGAAACGCAGGGAACACTACGAGAAACTGTAGTTCCCCCAACCGGCCGGAACGTGCCATAACCGAAACATAGGCAGCCCCCGACAGCAGTGATGAAAGCTGTCGGGGGCTGTCGATTTACTGAGTCAGTGTCATTCTATCCCCTTTTTGTCGGCGGTCCAGTCCGGACGTGAGGCTAGACCGCAAGGATTGCCGGTAAACATTGTTCCGGCTTCCTTGTCGCCTTTAAGCTGCCATTTCAGCCAGGCTGTCGCAACGACTGCAAACTCACCTCCATGAGGCTGGGCGTATGTCCCGTTATGACCGACAGGATAATTCGCGGCAAAAGCCGGAACATGGTCAATGCGGTTGAAATCGTCCATACCGTTTTCATAGGCGATATCGGTAGGGCCGCCCAGCAGATACATGATGGGAGTGTGGATGTTCTTCAAATCGTCCTTCGAGGGCATAGGCATACCCGGAACGGCACCTGCCGGGTTGATGAAACTGCCGCTGTTGCATATCATGATGGTCTTCAAACGCTCGTCTCCGCTGTTTACAAGCGTCTGCAGGCCACCGCAGGACATGCCGGCCGCCGCTATGCTGTTCACATCCAGTTTGTGATAGTAGGGGCTGTTCTTGTCGGAATTCTGAGCTATTGCCCAATCTATGCTCTCAATCTGCTGCTCAGACTTTGACATCGGCCCATAGTAGCTGTGGCCTTGCCCTTCCACAGGAAAAACACCCGTTGCAACGACGAAAAAACCGTTCGATGCAATTTCATTAAGGAACAGCTTATGCTCCCACGGGGAATTGGTGCAGGCACCGTTGCCCCAGACCAGAATGGGCATGGGGTTCTTCTTTCCGAAAGCGCTCAAATCCTGCGGACGGAAAATGGTATGTTCCTCAAGAGACGGCTCAGTGACCATGATTGCCTTGTACTGTCCCTGACCTCCCTCTTCAAGGACTGCATTCTCAGTATAAGTTTCGGGAGCCTGTGCTGCACACGAGCCCAGCATGGCTACTGCTGCAAAAGCAGCGATGAAAACGTAATTTCTCATATTGGTCCAATTTTGAATTAAGTGAAAAAACAGTCCCTGACTGACAACTTCCCGTCAGACAGGGACTGTACCACTCTTGATGATCAGTCTTTCAGCTTGGCAGCAATGAACTCGCGGTTCAGGCGGGCAATGTTGCTGATTGAGATGCACTTCGGGCACTCGGCCTCGCAGGCGCGGGTATTGGTGCAGTTACCGAAGCCCAGCTCGTCCATCTTGGCAAGCATAGCCTTGGCGCGGCGTGCGGCCTCAACCTGACCCTGCGGAAGCAGAGCCAACTG
>JAKSIR010000115.1 GCA_024398695.1 Bacteroidaceae bacterium
CGCCACAGAGCTTTGCTGTAGGGATGGCGCAGAAGGTCTTCTTCACGGAAGTCTGATGCCTTTGCTGTCTCCACGGTGGTACCCGCATAAAATACGGAGATCCGGTCGGCATAGCGCAGAGCAAGATCCAGATCGTGGGTGATCAGCAAAATTGCCGCTCCTTGATCAGCCAGCGCTCTGAAGCGGGCCATGGTGCTCTCTGCCAGTTCAGGGGACAAGCCCGGTGTAGGTTCATCGGCAATGATAACCTTCGCATCGGTTGCTGCGGCGGTGGCTACAAGAGCGCGGCGGGCCATGCCGCCGGAAAGCTCAAAGGGATACTTCCTTGCAGCTTTTTCGTCCAGCTCATACTTTTTCAGAGTTTCAAGGGCAACAGAGCGATCTTTGCAGATCTGCTTTCCAACGCGCATCAGAGGATCCAGATAATTGACGGACTGCGGGACCAGAACCATACGGCTGCCGCGCAGCTTCTTCTGTAAAGCAGGCGTCAGCGGTTCTCCGAACCAGTTCATTTCGCCATTGGTGGTGGCATTTTTCGGCAGGATACCGAGAATAGCATGCGCCAGCAGACTTTTTCCGGAGCCGCTGGAGCCTGCGATGGCATGAATCTCCCCTGCCCTAAGTGTAATGTTCAGGTCAGAGATAACCTGTAAAGCCTTCTTTTTAACACCTCTGTCATACATAAGAAAGGAAACAGACAGATTTTTGATTTCCAGTGCATTCATGTTTTTTCTCCTTACAGCTGTGCCTGACGAGGCTCAAACAAATGGCGTACAGTCGTTCCCAGTGCTTCGATCAGAACCACCAGAACCACCAGTGCAAGTCCGGGGAAAACTACCAGCCACCATGCACCTGCAGATATGTAACGCATGGATTCAGAGAGAATGATGCCTACGGCAGGCTGCTCGGGGGGCATACCAAAGCCGAGGAAAGTCAAGCCGGATTCGTGCATGATCGCGTGCGGAAATTCAAGGATCAGCCCCACAAAGAACTGGGGCACTACATGGGGCAGGATATGCTTGCGCGCAATCCAGAACGGTGATTTTCCGAAACGGCGGGCAGCCATAACGAACTGCTGGTCGCGGATCTGCAAAACCTCAGCGCGTACCAGACGCGCGAGAGATGCCCAGTGGGTCAGTGCAATGCCGATAAGAAGGCCGGTTGCACCCTGACCGAGGGCGATGGAGATCATAATCAGCAGAACTGTGTGGGGAACGCTCATAAAAACGTCAATAAACCAATTGATGGCGTGATCGATCAATCCCTTACCCAATGCAGCGGTCGTGCCAACAATGAGGCCGATCACAGCGGAGATACCGGACGCTATGGCGCCGATGGTAAGGCTGAGGGACAGACCCTTGATGGTTCTTACGAACATATCGCGTCCCAGATAGTCCGTGCCAAAGGGATGCGCAAAGGAAGGCGACAAAAATTTCTGAGAGAAATCCGCACGCAGAGCGCTTTCGGACATCAGTGCGCCGGAAACATAGATGGCGATCAAAACGGTAAGGATGATGACCGCCATGATAATACTGGTCAGTCGACGGTTTGTGTTTTTCATTTCTTGGCCCCCTCTCTGGTCTGAGGGTCAACTACCTGGTACAGAATATTTGCTATCAGATTACCCACAAAGATAAAGATGGATGTAAAGAGCACGATGCCAAGGAACAGCGGAATATCCGTGCCTCCTGTTCCGGCGGCACTGGTAGCCGCGCCAAGGCCGGGATAGGAGAAAATGTTCTCCGCAAACATGGATCCTGCAAAAAGCTCACCGAAGGAGCTGAACTGCATGGTGATAGCGGGGAGCAGGGAATTGCGGATGCCGTGCTTGAACAGGATGGTAAGATCACTGTCGCCTCTTGCCCGGGCGAAGAGAGCATAGTCGCTGTCGTATACATCAACGAGTTTTTCTCTGGTATGCAGCGCCAGATTGGCAAAGGACAAAAAGCTAAGGGTCAACGCGGGAAGAATCAGGTGGTGTATACGTTGGCCCAGTGTAACCGCATCCGCAGGAACACCCGCAGGAACCGCCAAACCAAAGGGAAACCAACCCAGAATCGCAGAAAACACTGCAAGGAATACCAGACCGATCCAAAACGTGGGGATCGAACACATAACAAGACAAATGCGTTTCATCATACGGTCAAGGATACTGTCTCTGAACAGACCCATGACACAGCCGATCGCAAAGCCCAGTACGCCGGAAAATACCCACGCCGTGGCCATCAGAGCCAACGATGTTCTGAAGCGAACGCCGATAACCTGCAGAACAGGCTGACGGAACGTGGTGGAATATCCCCAATCGCCGTGTAAAACTGCGGAAAACCATTTGAAGAACCGCTCTACAGGGGGATCATTCAAACCCCAATACTCTTTCATTGCCTCGACATTTTCGGCGGAAACACCGGGATTCGCCTGAATATACTGCCGAACCGGATCTACCGGGGATATTTGCGCTAAAAAGAAGGAAAAAACTGCTACTGCAAGCAGTAATGTAATTCCGCGAAGAATGTATATACCAATTGATTTTGTTGCTTTCATCTGATCCCCCTCCTTAAAGCAACAGAATCCCGGCCCGGTCTGACCGGGCCGAAATTCTGCGCTGCTGTCATTTCAGCTTTACATGGTATAGGTTTTTCTGCTCAGTTCCACTTCCACTGGGCTACATTCTGAACCAGAGGCCATGCATCGCCATGGGCATGAATCTTCTGGTCGCCGGTGTCCAGGCCCTCACGAGCCCAATACAGATGGGTCTTATTCAGAATGAAAATGTAGGAACATTCACCGCGCATGGAAGTGCCAGTCTCACCGTCCCACTGTGCCTTCTGCCAGAAGGGGATGGCTTCCTCGAGAGTTCTTGCGCCGATAGCAGCATCCAGATAGCCGTCCACCACTTCGCTGGCAAAATTCTCGGGGTTGTACCAATCTTCCTTGCCTGCATTGGAGGAGTGATACAGCATATAGCTGGTCTTGGGATTGGAGGAACCCCATGCAAGGATCAGAGGCTCGGAATACATACGAGCGGGCAGATCTTGCCAGCCCACACCTTCAACGATCATCTCGATACCAAGATTTTCAAGAACCTGGTTGCTGACAGCCATTGCAATCGTCTGTCTAACATCATCGCCTGCGGAATACATCAGCGTAGTGGATGCCTTCACGCCATCTTTTTCACGAATACCATCGCCATCGGTGTCCACCCAGCCGGCGTCGGTGAGCAGCTGCTGAGCATATGCCAAATCGTATTCAATCTCACTCTCGGGATTATACCAAGGCATGCCATCATTCTCGGAATAAGCAGGAACACCATAGCCGTTAAGAGCCTCTTCACAAACTCTCTGACGGTCAATACCATAGGCGAGAGCTTTACGAATGGTGATATCGCTGGTGAAATCATTGCCAACGGGATAGCCGTATTCGTTTACTTCATCCTGTCTGGCGGTATAAGGCATTGCAATACCAAAGTTGTCGACAGTTTCTTCCTGCAGCAGATAGTAGCCGTTTACAGAATTGTTAGCGGCCACAACGGCGGAGGTCAGGGTAATATCAACCTGGCCGGACTGAACTGCCATCAGACGGGTGTCCTGATCGGCCATCTTAACGAACACCACACGGCTGATTCCGGGAGCGGTACCGTAATAATGTTCATTGGCTTCGAGGATAAACTGCTGATCCACATCGTACTGAACCAGCTTGTAGGGGCCGGAGGAAATGGGATTAAGGGCAAAGTCTTCACCGTAGGATGCCTTGGGCACGATACCCACATTGCAGACGGTCAGAATAAAGGTGGAGTCGGGCTTGTTAAGCTGGATGGTAATATCATTGCCATTGGCAGAAATGCTCTCCATCTTGGAAAGATCCAGACTGCTGGCGTTTGCCTTTGCTGTCTCAAAGCTGAATACAACGTCTTCGGCGGTGATGGCAGTGCCGTCGGAGAACTTTGTCCCATCTCGCAGGGTAAATGCATAAGTCAGTGCATCTTCACTTACTGTGTATTCAGTAGCCAGATCTGCAACGACTTCCATGTCAGCATTGGTCTGAACCAGAGCAGAATAGAGAATCTGAACGCC
>JAKSIR010000116.1 GCA_024398695.1 Bacteroidaceae bacterium
TCTCGACTCACCAGGCCCGTGACCTTGAGGCCATAATCGACCCCATCATCATTCTGGACCGTCAGGAGGTCCTGCTCAACGCTTCAGTCCGCAGAATTGCAGAGAAGCTCTACTTCGATTACGGCACGCAGATCAATCCCGATGCGCTCTATTCCGAGATGGTTCCTGGCGGCTGTATCCAGGTGAGTGAAAACACGGCGGGCGCTGAAAGCAAGGTCAACATTGAAGCGCTGTTCAACGCTGTGCTCCAGCACAAGAGTGAAATCAGGGATATGTTCAACAGATAAACTGAAAGAGAACGATTATGAAAAACGACATTTTCAATTTGAACCGCTTTGGGCGTTATCTGATGACCGATGTCAGAAATGCCGTATCGAATTATGGCATTTCAATTCTGGTTATGGCCACTTTGGGCCTTTCCATCGATGTTTTTGTCGGCCTGTTCCATATGATTGTGTCAGAAGGCTGGCAGGGTATAGGCATTTTTGCCCGTGTTCCGCTTTTCCTTTTAGCCTTTGCGGTGACGCTTGTTTCGGCCCCGTCAAAACTGTTCGGGCACATAACGGAGAAGAAGGCCGGATCGGCATTCCTGACACTTCCGGTTTCCACTTTGGAAAAGACACTGTCAATGGTGATTGTCTCATGTATCATGGTGCCGGCAGCTTTTGTAATAGTGTACTTGTCCATTGATCTTATGGTCTGCAGCTGCGATAGCACGTGCGGTGAGTCACTTATTGAGGCGGCGACGACATTCAGAGCCGATATACTTGACAGCCTCGTTTGCCGTCACATCTCCGACCTGTCGGTTGTAATGAACAAACCTGAGTCTCTGGTCAATCCTCTGCTTTACATTGATGACATTGTCGGGGTATCGCTACTTTTCCTGCTTGGAGCACTTCTCTTCAAAAAATCCAAGATAGCCAAGACAATAGGAAGCATTATTCTTATATGTATGGTCCTGAGCATGATTGCCACTCCGCTTCTTGTATCAGGCATAAAGTACGACATGGTACAGCTCATGCTGAACAACGAACTTACTTCTGTCACTTTTTCACAGCATTTTCCCGTGCTGACATGGATATGCCGTAACCTTGCGCTGGCCGATACCATTAACGACACTGTGATAAACCTGCTGCTGATATGTCTTATCTGGCTGCGAGTCAAAAAGATTAACCATTGATTGCCGGGCATTATGGAATTCAACCAGAACAAATCGATATATCTTCAGATAGCCGACAGCATTTCCGAGAGGATTCTGAGCGGTGAACTGAAAGAAGGCGACCGCATACTGTCTGTGCGTGAACTTGGTTCGGAACTTGGTGTCAATCCCAATACGGCAATGCGCAGTTACGAGAAACTCACCGGCGATGGAATCATCTTCAACCAGCGTGGAATAGGTTATTTCGTGGCCGAAGGTGCCAGACAGGCCGTACTCACGCAAATGCGCAAGGATTTCATGGAAGGCGAACTGCCCGATATACTGCGTCGCATGAAACTGCTGGAAATCAATCCGCAGGACATCTTCAAGTAATTGCGTGGCGCTTATTCCCCGTCGCTGCTCACCAGTTCGTAGTCCATCTGCTTCTTTTCAAGATTGCAGCGTGTCACGCGAACCTGAATGTGGTCTCCCAGACGGTAACGTTTATGGGTGTGCAGGCCGGTCAGACAGTAGTTCTTTTCATCGAACTCGAAATAGTCGCCTCCCAGAGTACGCATGGGAATAAGCCCCTCGCACTTGTTTTCAATGATTTCAGCGTAGATTCCCCACTCGGTCACACCGCTTATGGTGGCATCGTAGGTAATGCCAAGACGGTCCTGCATGTACTCCACCTGCTTGTACTTGATGCTGGAGCGCTCGGCCTGTTCTGCCAGCTGTTCACGCTGTGAGCAGTGTTCGCAGTTCTCCTCGTACTTGCCCTGGCTGACGCTGCGGCCGCCTGCAAGATACCTTGTCAGCAGCCTGTGGACCATCAGGTCGGGATAACGGCGGATGGGCGATGTGAAATGCGTATAATACTGGAAGGCCAGGCCGTAGTGACCGATGTTTTCGGTCGTGTAGCAGGCTTTCTGCATGGAGCGGATTGAAATGGTCTCAATGAGTTCCTGTTCGCGCTTGCCTTTCACATCGGCCAACAGCTTGTTCATTGATTTGGCCATTTCAACGGGCGTTCCGGTCGATTTCACCTTGTAGCCGAACTTTGCCACAAACTGCTGCAGGTTGGACATGCGTTCCGGGTCCGGTTCGTCATGGACACGGTAGACAAAGGTCTTGGGGGTTATGCCGGGCTTGGTCTTGCCTATGAATTCGGCAACGGTGCGGTTGGCCAGCAGCATGAACTCCTCGACCAGCTTGTTGGCGTCCTTTGATTCCTTGAAGAAGACGCTCAGCGGATGTCCTTTCTCGTCAATGTCAAAGCGCACTTCCACGCGGTCAAAAGCCAGTGCCCCATCGGCGAAACGCTTGTCACGCAGAATCTTGGCCAGGCTGTCAAGCGTCATTATCTCCTTGCAGAACTCATCGCCGGGCAGGCTTTCACTGCCTCCCTGCTGCTCGCGCTCAATTATGGCCTGCACCTCCTCATACGTGAAGCGGCGGTTGCTCTTTATGACCGTGCGTGCAATGCGTGAATTCTTGACCACGCCGGCATCGGTCATCTCAACTATCACGGAATATGTGAGCTTTTCCTCGTCCTGACGCAGTGAACACAGGTTGTTGCAGAGTTTTTCGGGCAGCATGGGAATGGTGCGGTCCACCAGATAGACCGATGTGGCGCGCTTGAAAGCCTCCTTGTCAATTATTCCGCCTTCCTGTACATAGTGGCTCACGTCGGCAATGTGGATGCCCACTTCCCAAAGGCCTTTCTTGACGGGCCTGATTGACAGGGCATCGTCAAAGTCCTTGGCATCGCGCGGGTCGATGGTGAAGGTGGTCACGCTTCGGAAATCCTCACGGCCTTCAAGTTCCTGATCGGTTATGGCCGACGGTATTCTGTCGGCTTCAAGCTCTATGTTCTCCGGGTAGGAGTATGGCAGGCCGTATTCCGCCAGTATGGCGTGCATCTCGGTGTCGTTCTGACCGGCATCGCCCAGAATGTCAATGACCTTGCCCACAGGGTTGCGGTCGGGGCCATCGGGCCATTCCACCACCTTGACAACAGCCTTTTGGCCGTCCTTGCCCTTTTTGAGGCTGGCCGATGGAATGAATATGTCGCGGTCGTTCTTGTCGGGGGTCAGCAGATAGGCGAACTTGCCCTTGACCTGCAGGGTGCCCACGAACGTGTCCTTGGCGCGTTGCAGAATCTCCGTGACCTCGGCCTCAGGTTCGGCGTGGGGACGCAGTGCAAACAATGCGGCACGGACCTTGTCGCCGTTCGATGCTCCTGCGCTGTTGCGCTCGGCTACAAAAATTGCAGGGCCGCCGTCATCGGGCAGCAGATAGTTCTTTCCGCCCGACCTGCGCTGTATGGTTCCTTCAATAAGCGTTTTCTTCTGTTTCAGCTGGAACTGTCCGTCCTTTTCGGTCAGAAGTCCGTCTTCAAGCAGGTCTATCACTACATCCAGACACATGCTGCGCATGGGATGGGTTTTCAGTCGCAGCTCATCGTACAGCCTCTTCACACTGATTGACCTGTCCTGATTGTCCTGAAACCATTCCAGGACAACTTGAGCCATTCCCTTCCGGTTCAGCCTTACGCCGCCATTGTACTTCTTTCCCATAGTCGATTCATTTACGTGATTCACAAATATACACGTATCACGTATTTCCATCTATCCATTCTCCGGTTTTTTTCATTTCCCCGCATCATTTTCTTGCGGGCTGCCCCCCAACGATAGGGAAAGGGGAAAATGCGATTATGACTCGGTGCCGAACAGTGTGGCGCTGGTGGCGTCGGTTATGGTCACGGT
>JAKSIR010000117.1 GCA_024398695.1 Bacteroidaceae bacterium
CCATACCCTGCAACATATCGTTTGTAAAGGTTGCATCGTATCAGGGCACCATATCGAGCGGCAAGATTCGCGAAGTGATTGGCATAAGCCAGCCTTTGCAGGGGCGCGACATCATTGTGGTCGAGGACATTATTGAAACCGGTTTCACCATGGAGCACATGCTTGAAAGCCTTGGCACACGCAGTCCGCAGTCCGTTCAGATCTGCACCCTGCTCTTCAAGCCTGAAAAGCTCCAGGTCAAACTTGACGTAAAGTACGCAGCCATGAACATATCGGACGGTTTCATTATCGGCTACGGGCTTGACTACAACAACTACGGCCGCAACTACCGCGACATCTACCAGGCCGTTCCTGAAGACTGACGCCAAAAGAAGAAAAAGCCCCAAACCGCCATAACTGCGGTCCGAGGCTTCTCTCTAATTCAAGTTCTGTATTTTACTGCATTACGGAAGGTCGTGGAAGAGACGGACAAGGAATTCGCTGGTTTTAGCCGCTTCCTCCTTATAGAGTGGTGCATAAATACCATTTCTAATATCATAACTAAAGGGAACATATTTGAATTCGCCGTCGCCGCTCTCATAATCTAATTCAGGAGCAAAATAATAATAAGTACCATCGCTGCCTGCAGTTCCTGTCCAATATTTGTCATACGGGTTCTGACCATCATAGTCATCGTCATAGTCATTGAGAGGCAAGTATAAATCAATTCCATCAACATCATCAATGTACCACGCTAGGAGACTTTTACTACCTCCAGGTTCTCCTGCCTCAGTATCTCCCCAAGTAGGATAATCCACATCGCATAATGTTGTAAGTTCGTCAACGTCAGGCAGACGCCATCCGCTCCAGGTGCCATCAGTAATACTGTCACACGCGTCAGCAAAAGAAAGTGACGAACCGCCACAACCAGTACCATTCACAGCCGTTGCACCTACATTCATTGTAGCTACAATTACCTTGCCCAAAGTGTCGCCAAGGTCAACTATCACACCTTCGTGACCGCTGATTTTAACTTTGCTGCCAGTAGTGTATGAATAAAAGTCTTTGCTATTTACGGAGAATGAGGCATTGGTTATCTGGCTGCGTGCAATATCAAGCGTTGGGGCCTTCGGTGATTTACAGCAAACTTTGCCGTTCGTGTCAGTCAGATAGATACTGACGTTCGAATAAGATGCCGGTTCATTGCCGTTCGATGGCATGGCAATGTTGAATTCTACACCCTCGGCAGTAAGAGCCACACCGCTTCCTCCATTGCTGCAGTCAAGAGTGATGGGGCTTTCAAGTTGGTCCGCACATACTGTAATCTTTTTGATTGATACGTTTTCTTCTTCGTTTTTAACTGTGAGACGGAGGATGCCACCCAAATTGGTGAAAGTAACTGTTGTCGGTGCCGGTCTCTTGGATTTAAATGAATTGGCAGCAATTGAAAACGATGCAATCATCGGACTGTTTGTAATTTTGCCAGCCGTGTATGTCTGTGTTGTTGCAGGCCATGTTGACATTATGTCTGCAAAGTTCTCCACATCGGTTGCCGGATAGTATGCCATGAGTCCGACACCTGTCGAGCTTCCCTCAAAAGTGCCGGATGTCGTACCCGCACCATCTGTCAGTATAAAATTGCCAATATTTGCAATCTTTGGTTCTAGAATTAGTGTATTCGGATTCGTTATTGTAACACTTTTGAAAACGGAAAACTCATCACCCTCAGACCAGACAACGTCGTAATTTTCGTTTCCTGCGTTCCAACTGAGCTCGGTCTTGGTACCTGACTCGGTAGTGGCGAAAAGTATAAATGGTTTATCGGTGTTTTCTACTGAAAGCAGTTCCTTGTCGCAAGATGTCAGACCGAACATGGCGGCCATTGCCATAAGTATAAATGTATTTTTTTTCATGTTGCAGTCAAATTAAATTAATCCCATTCATAGTATGATGTCCCATAAATTGTGAAAGGTTCGTTTCCGAAACTCTGGCAGAGTACCTGCTTAGTCTTGATTTCAATCACTTTTGCAGCAGGTCTTACATACTGTCTGCGAACATCTGAATTGTTTTCAATCTTCATTTTTTCGATATTGTTTTTTATCACCTATTTTTTTCGGGCCGCAAAATTACGCTTTTATTTCTGCAAATCAAAATAATACACTTCCAAAAACACCAATAACTAGTCTGGCTGCTCATGTGTCAATACATTAGACTCACCCAAAAAAGCATGTGGGCAATAGATTCGTAAGCGATGGGGCATACAGAATTGCCAATATTGCAGATAATCGGGCGTACGAGGCGTCTGGTTGTAGAATTGGCAGTCTGTTGGCAGGATATGGCACTCGGCGGAGTGAAAAACGCCGCAAGAAGGCTGGCTTGATGGAACTGGGGCGCTCCATCGCGGAGTGACCGAAAAAGCGTGAAGGAACGGAGGCCGAAAAGGGCCGATGCTGTCTGAGCGTAAGCGAGTTCATCGGCCCCGGCCGTAATGACGCGCACGCCGGTCACGGAGCGCCAGGAGCGCCACGGTTCCATCAAGTCAGACGTGGCGGTTTATTTTTGGCTGAACCACGGACTGTTCATAAGGAATACACTTCTCCGCATGGAGATAAATCACTATCTTTGCACCCAAATTCCAGAGAGTTATGCCGGAATCGAATTTCGTTGACTATGTGAAGATATTCTGCCGCAGCGGTAAAGGCGGCCGAGGTTCGGCGCATCTGCGCCATGACAAGTACATTCCGAACGGAGGACCCGACGGCGGTGACGGCGGCCATGGAGGCAACGTGATACTGAAGGGCAACCGCAACTACTGGACTCTGCTGCACCTGCGCTATGAACGCCACGCCTTTGCCGAAAACGGAGGCAACGGCGGAAGCAACAAATGTTTCGGCAAGGACGGGAGCGACATAATAATTGAAGTGCCATGCGGCACTGTGGCCTACGATGCCGAAACGGGCGAGTACCTGTGCGACATAACCAGCGACAAGCAGGAAGTGGTTCTGCTGAAAGGCGGACGCGGCGGTCTGGGAAACTGGCATTTCCGCACCGCCACACGTCAGGCTCCACGCTTTGCACAGCCGGGCGAGCCGGCGCAGGAACGCATGGTAGTGCTGGAACTCAAGCTGCTGGCCGATGTGGGTCTGGTAGGTTTCCCGAATGCAGGCAAGTCAACGCTGCTGTCGGCCATATCGGCCGCAAAGCCCAAGATAGCGAATTACCCCTTCACCACCCTTGAACCGAACCTGGGCATTGTGTCGTACCGCGAAGGCAAGTCTTTTGTCATGGCCGACATTCCCGGCATCATTGAGGGAGCAAGCGAAGGCAAGGGACTGGGACTCAGGTTCCTGCGTCATATCGAGCGTAACTCGCTGCTGCTGTTCATGGTGCCGGCCGACACCGACGACATTGCGCACGAATACAATGTGCTGCTTGGCGAACTGCGCCAGTTCAACCCCGACATGCTTGACAAGCAGCGTGTTCTGGCCATAACCAAATGTGACCTTATTGACCAGGAACTCATTGACATGCTTGAAGGCAGTCTGCCCGATGACCTGCCGCACGTTTTCATCTCAGGCGTAAGCGGCCTTGGCCTGCAGCAGCTCAAAGATATGCTCTGGAAGGAGCTGAGCAGCGAAAAGAACCGTCTGGAGACCGACTGGTCAACAGAGCATCTGGTTCACCGTTCAAAGGATGCCGGAGAACTCAAGACAGAACTTGCCGCCGTTGGCGAGGACTTTGACTTTGAGTACGAGGAAATCGATGCCGAAGACATTGACGACCTTGAAGATGGCGACATCGAGATGGACTTCCAAGACTAGGAAAATGAATTTCCGGATTCAAGTTTCAGCGAAACTTA
>JAKSIR010000118.1 GCA_024398695.1 Bacteroidaceae bacterium
CGTTTCCGAGCCGTCAGGACGACGAGCTGACAATGCAGTTGCAGAAGGCGCTCGAGCAGGTTGACATTCAGCTGCTTGACCATGTGATATTTACCGACCGTGCATACTACAGCTATGCGGACAAAGGCAGACTGTAACTGATTATGGCAACAAGACTCGAAGTGGAGGAAAAAGTGGTTGAGGTGCTCAAAACGGTATATGACCCGGAAATTCCGGTTGACATATACAGCCTCGGCCTTATTTACCGGATTGATGTTGACGATGACTCCAACTGCACCGTTGACATGACGCTGACGGCACCGGGCTGCTCGCTGGCCGACTTCATCGTAGATGACGTCCGCATGCGCATTGAGGGCCTGGAATGTGTGAAATCGGCAACCGTGAATCTTGTATTCGAACCTGAATGGAATCAGGACATGATGAGCGAAGAGGCAAAACTTGAACTTGGAATGATATGAAAGAGGGCAACGTATATTTCATTTCCGACGCGCATCTGGGCTCATGGGCATTCTCGCTTGAAGATGCCCATGACAAGGAACGCCGGCTGGTCCGTTTCCTCGATTCCATAAAGGACAAGGCCGCTGCCGTCTATATGCTGGGTGACATGTTCGACTACTGGTACGAATACAAATACGTTGTGCCGAAGGGTTTTACACGTTTTCTTGGCAAAATCTCGGAACTGGCCGATGCCGGTGTGGAGGTGCACTATTTCATCGGTAACCATGACATCTGGATGTACGGATATCTGGAAAAGGAGTGCGGTGTGATTCTTCATCACGAACCGGAATTGCTGGAGATACAGGGTCACAGGTTTTTCCTTGGCCATGGTGACGGTATGGGCGATCCCAGCCTGTTCTTCCGTTTCACCCGCTGGTTTTTCCGCGATAAGGTGTGTCAGTTCCTGTTCTCCTTGCTGCCTACACGCTGGAGCATGTGGATGGGCATGGCCTGGGCCAGAAAAAGTATGCGCGAACACCGCATGGAAGGTAATGAGGCAAAGTATCTCGGTGAGGATAAGGAGTTTCAGGTCATCTATGCCAAGGATTATCTCAGACAGCATCCCGATGTCGAGTATTTTGTCTTCGGCCACAGGCACATTGAGCTTGACCTTATGCTCTCGCACAGCAGCCGTCTTATGATCATAGGCGAGTGGATAGGCCTTTGCAGTTATGCTTGCTTTGACGGCATGAATCTGTCGTTGGAAAATTTTGCAGAATAGACCTGACCAAGAATAAAAAAAGCTGCCATTTGCATGTGGCAGCTTTTTTTGTGATATACGGCCGGACTTACTTTGTCAGTGCAAGAGTGTCCTGCGCAATCATCAGCTCTTCATCGGTAGGCAGTACGACAACCTTGACCTTCGAGTCTTTGGCGGAAATGATTCCGTCCTTGCCGAACTTTATTGCGGCATTCTTTCTCCTGTCAAGCTTTATGCCAAGGAATTCCAGACCTTTGCATGATTCCAGACGAACCTCGTCACGGTTCTCGCCGACACCTCCGGTAAATACAATCACATCGACACCGCCCATAGCGGCTGCAAATGCGCCGATGTATTTTTTGATGCGGTAAGAGTACATCTTCTTGGCAAGGTCAGCCCTGTAGTTGCCGCTTTCCTGAGCTGCGCTGACTTCACGCATATCGGACGAAACTCCGGAAATGCCCTGCAATCCTGATTTCTTGTTCAGCAGATCACTCATGCCCTTGCTGTCCAGACCTTCCTTTTCCATGAGGAATGTGACAGCGCCTCCGTCAATGTCACCGCTACGGGTTCCCATCATGATACCTTCAAGGGGGGTGAGGCCCATTGTGGTGTCAATGCTCTTGCCATCCTTGACAGCGCTGATTGAGCCGCCGTTGCCAATGTGGCAGGTAATTATCTTGGAACCTTTTGCCTTGATGCCCAGATACTTGCAGATTTCCTTCGATACGAAACGGTGCGATGTTCCGTGGAAACCATAGCGGCGCACACCATATTTCTCGTACAGTTCGTATGGAATGGCATACAGGTATGCGTAATCGGGCATGGTCTGATGGAAGGCGGTATCAAATACGCCAACCTGAGGAATACTTGGAAGCAGTTCGCTTACTGCATTGACGCCCTTCAGGTTTGCCGGGTTATGAAGCGGAGCCAGATCGTTGCAGGCGGCGAAATCGGCCAGAACCTGCGGGGTCAGCAATACGCTCTTGTTGAATTTCTCACCTCCATGCACCATTCTATGGCCAACGGCATCAATTTCAGACAGAGACTTGATGACTCCGTACTCTTTGCCTGTGAGAACCTCGAAAATGAACTTCACACCGCAAGTGTGCTCAGGGATTTCCTTTTCAATAATCTGTTTCTTTCCGTCGGCATCGGTCAGCTTCAGGAAAGAGCCCTTCATTCCAATCTTTTCAATGCCGCCCTGGGCAATGACACTTTTCTTCTTCATGTCGAACAGCTTGTACTTGATTGACGAGCTGCCGCAGTTCAATACCAGAATTTTCATATTATGCTTTTTTTGCTGCTATTGCCTGATTGGCTGTTACAGCTACCATTTTATAGACATCATCAACAGAACATCCGCGTGACAGGTCGTTGACCGGGCGTGCAATACCCTGAAGAATAGGGCCGATGGCCTGGGCACCGCTGAAACGCTGTACCAGCTTATATGAAATGTTGCCTGACTGCAGGTCTGGGAACACCAGCACGTTGGCGTGACCGGCAATCTGTGAACCCGGAGCCTTGAATTCGCCTATCATGGGGACGATGGCGGCATCGGCCTGAAGTTCTCCGTCTATCTTGAGTTCGGGCGCAAGCTCGTGGGCCATTTGCAGTGCAGTTGTGACCTTGTCGACAACCTCGTGCTTTGCCGAGCCCTTGGTCGAGAAGCTGAGAAGCGCCACACGCGGTTCGGCGAAACCTGCCACTGCCGTTGCCGTATCGGCCGATGCGACTGCAATCTGTGCCAGCTGTGACGCATCGGGAACCGGAGTGACTGCGCAGTCTGCGAATACCAGAACTCCATTCTCACCGTATTGCTTTGCATCGGTTATCATGACGAAAGCGCCTGAAACTACCGAAATGCCGGGCTTCGTCTTGATGATCTGAAGTGCGGGCCTCAGCACGTTGCTGGTTGCGTTGCGGGCGCCTGCAAGCTGGCCGTCGGCCTCGCCGTTCTTTATGATAAGACAGCCCAGATACAGAGGGTCAAGCACCTTCTTCTGAGCTTCCTCGATTGTCATGCCCTTGTTTTTTCTGAGTTCGAACAGCAGGTTCGCATATTCCTGACTTTTGGGATTGTTTTCAGGGTCGATGATTGTGGCCTTTGAAATGTTGTCAAGCTTCCACTGTGAAGCAAGATCCATTATTTCCTGCCTGTTGCCAAGAATTATAAGGTCTGCAACTCCATCGGCCAAAACCTTGTCCGCTGCCTTCAGCGTACGTTCTTCGGTACCTTCGGGCAATACAATGCGCTGCCTGTCACTCTTTGCACGCGCAATGATCTGTTCCATCAATTCCATATTGTCTTCGTTTTTTTGTAAAATTGTCGCAAAATTACCATTTTTCCATCATACCGCGAAACGGATGCAGCTTTGAAATATTCGGAATGGCTTTTTGGGGCGGATAAACGGGCAAAAAACCAGCTTGAAGAATAAATCCTGGCGCACTGATTGTATCTTATTGCAGATAAGTAGATTACAAACGGCGTTGAAGAATCCGGCAATGCCTGGAAATTTGTCCGGATAACGGAATTTGTGTAATTTCGCACAAAAGCCAACAGATATGAAAAAAACGGCATTCATGCTTGCGGTATTGGCCCTGACATGTACGGGTGCT
>JAKSIR010000119.1 GCA_024398695.1 Bacteroidaceae bacterium
ATGCAGTTGTCCAGGCGGAAATACGGTTTCAGAGCCTCGTCACTCAGGTCATATTCGGCCACACGCAGTTTCTCGGCCCAGTAGCTGAAGTCCCAGGGCATGATTTCACTGCCGTCAAAGCCGTTTTTCCGGGCATATTCCATGACCTGTGCAACCTGCCGCTTTGCCACAGGCAGGGCGGGTCCGCCAAGACGGGACAGGAAATTCCACACGTTTTCGGGATTCCCTACCATGCGTTCTTCGGTCTGGTACTGTGCGTAGTCCCCGTATCCCAGCAGTGCCGCTTTCCTGTATCTTATGTCAACAAGCTGGCGTATGACTTCCGTGTTGTCAAATTCGTCTTCAAAGGCCCGGCGGTTATAGGCCCGGTACATACGTTCCCTGAGGTCACGCCTGTCGCTGTACTTCATGAAACTGCTGTAACTTGGTGCAGACAAGTCAAATACCCATCCTTCAAGTCCCTTTTCCGCAGCAGTCTGCGCGGCCATGTCCAGAACGAATCCGGGCAGTCCGGCAATCTCGGAAGAGTCTTTCAGCTGCATGGTGAACGCATTGGTCGATGCAAGGGCGTTCTTGCCGAATTCAAGTGACAGCAGCGACAGTTTTTCGTTGTATTCCGAAAGTGTCTTCTTGTCTTCAGAGCCCAGTTCCGCACCGCTGCGCTGGAACGATTTGTAGGTGTCAGTCAGCAGCTTGCGCTGGTCAGCCTCAAGTGAAAGCGAGTCGCGCACGTCGTAGACGGCCTTGATTCGGGCGAACAGAGCTTCGTTCTGTGTAATGTATGTGCTGTACTCATTCTCAAGCGGGGTCAGTTCTTCGGCAATCTTCTGCAGTCCGTCGCTGTAATCGGCTTCAAGAATGTTGTAGAAGATTTCTGCAACCTTGTCGAAGGCACTGCCGGCGTATGCCAGTGCTGCAATGGTGTTTTCGAATGTGGGTGACTCGGGGTTTGACGCGATAAGGTCAATCTCTTTCTTTCCTTCGGCAATGGCCTGCCTGAATGCAGGCATGTAGTCATTGTCGCTTATTCTGTCAAACTGTGGGGCGCCGTAAGGCAGCGGCGATTCTGTAAGCAGTACGTTTTCTTTCATGTTGCATGCACACAATAGCGGAAGTGAAACCAGCGCTATGATTGTTTTTTTCATTATTTGTGGATTGAATTGCTGTGCGAAATTAGGGAAAAATGCTACCTTTACCACATAAATGAACAGATTATGAGTCTGAAAACCGGTTTTACATTTCTTGCCTGCGCATTTTCCCTGTCAGCATCGGCCCAGAACGGGACGTTCACAGCCGCATACATGGCCGACGGAAGCGTGGAAAAAGACCAGTACCGTTCGTATGTGACACTCGAATCGGTCAGGGACAACGGTTGCGTCGTATATGCGACAGGGGGAGTCCATTTGAACCTTTCGTGGGTTACAATGAACAAGACGGCCGGTATCGGGACATATTCGGATGCTGAAGACCCGGGTACGAATTCCGCACTTCTGGCGACCGCCGGGAGCAGCGTCACCGTCTTCAACTGCAGCACCAACCTGCACGCCGCCCAGTCATACGGCATAATTGCGGCCGATCCGGAGACCGTCGTCAGGGCAAGCGGAGGAAAGACGACCGTTTCAAGAGAAAAGTCATCGGGCTTCCACAGCACCGGCGGAGCCATGATAGAGATTGACGATTACGAAATACACTCCTATGACAATATGAGTCCGCTGCTGTCGGCGGGAACTCACGGCCAGATTGAAGCTTCCGGCATCAAGGGGGCCACGGGCGGTGCGGCATCGCCCCTGTTCAGCAGCAATGGCGACATCCATGTCTCGGACAGCCGTCTGGAGGCCGGGAATGCCCCTGTGGGCCATGTGAAAGGAAACGGAATCATCAGGCTGGAAGAATGCGACTTTGTCAGAGCGGCTTCCTGCGGTTTCTACATTTCAGAAGGAAACGGAACTGCCGGACGCCTGTCGATGGACGGCTGCAAGCTGAAACTGGCCGATGGCCCCATGTTTCTTGTCGATGACGGCTGCGCCGAAATCAGCATGAAGAAGAACGGCATCTCGTATTCGAAAGACGGCCTGATATGTATGAAGGGCGGCAGCATCAGTCTTGACGCATGCAGCCAGCAGCTCAGGGGAGACATTGTGACTGACAGCATATGTTCGGTTTCACTGACATTGGGGAAGGGCTCGTCGTATGACGGATGCATCAACGGAGCCGGCAATGGTAACGCCAGTGTCACAGTCACTCTTGAAAAGGGTTCCAGCTGGCATGCCAGCGGCAGTTCGCATGTTTCGGCCATAAGTTTTCAACAGGGTGTTGAAAAGGGAATAAAGCAGATAAAAGGGACTGCAAATGTGTATTATGACGCAAAGAATCCTGCTAACAGCTATCTGGGAGGCAGGGAGTATCAGTTGAACGGTAAAGGACGTCTAATCCCTGAATGAATATGATCAAGAAGTTTTCAACAGTTTTGGCTGCGTTCATCATATCGGTCTGTGCAATGGCACAGAACATCAGAATATCGGTTGACCAGCTCCCGGATTCGGCGCTCAAGCTCATTGACGTGGCATTTCCCGGCGACAGCATAAAAAACGTCAGAATAGAGAAGCGGGCCAGCCTGGTCCAGTACGAAGTGCATCTTGCCGGAAAAGTCAAGATGCAGTTTTCAAAGGACGGAAAGTTCACCCAGTGTGAATGTTCCGGGAAAAAGCCCGTGCCCGACATTCTCATACCGCGCAAAATACGTGAATATCTGGACCGGGAATTCAAGGACAGGAACGTCATCAATCTTGAACATGACAGCAGACTGTGGGAAGTGATTCTTGACAACAGGGTTGAACTTGACTTCAATGAAAATTGCAGGTTAGTTGACATTGACTATGATGATGACTGATTTATTCCGAAAGACAGGCACCGTTCTGGGCACGGCTGTCCTGTTATGCCTGTCTTCCTGCGAGCGCATTGAAATTGATGAAGCGCAACCTGCTCCGGCAAAGACCATACTGGCATATTTCTCTGCCGACAACCCGTCGAACAACGACCTGTTCCCTTTTCTTGCCGTCAATCTGAAAGACATGGCCGCCGGGCTTTCAGGTCCCGATTACAGCAACTGCAATATTCTTGCTTTCATTGACGGTCCAAGCAGCGGCATAAACAAAACGACATCGTATTTTCTGGACATCCATGACGGAAAGATGGAGCGTGTCTTCACGTTCAATGCAGCGAACGTAAAGGATTACGATCCGAAAATCGACGCCAACCAGGACGGCAATCTGGATTCATCGAATCCGGCAACGCTGAAGATGGCGATCAACTATATGCTGGAACATTATCCGAACAGGGAATACGGTCTGATAATGTGGTCTCACGGCGGAGGCTGGATACCCGGTGACAAATGGTCCGAGATAACCAAGCCGCATTACAAATACAGTATGAGCGGCAGCGTTTCACAATCCGCACCGGCATCATCGGCATCGGTATCGGCATCGGGCCTGCCGCTGATAACCAAGAATGACATGCAGACCAGGTATTTTGCATACGAACCGGCCCCAAACGGCAAGAACAATACAATGGAGTTAAAGGACATGGTGACAGCCATTCCCGACCATCTGTTTGATTTCATCCTGTTCGATGCCTGTTACATGGGCTGTGTGGAAGTTGCATATGCCCTTAAGGACAAGGCAAGGTATTTCATATCGTCAACGACCGAAATCATGGGGTCCGGATT
>JAKSIR010000012.1 GCA_024398695.1 Bacteroidaceae bacterium
AGGAAACGAATGGCAGAAATCGCTCATGGTGCTGCCCATGGCAAACAGGCTGGAGCTTCTTATCGGAGATATCAGGACAATGCCGTCAAGCGTGCGGCAACGGGACAATGCCACATAGACCTGTCCGTAGGTGAAAGCCTGGGCCACATCTATGACTACATGGTCAAACGTCAGTCCCTGGCTCTTGTGCACCGTGACGGCCCACGCCAGACGAAGCGGGAACTGTGTGAACTTGCCGTCCGTTACGGCACGGATCTCGCCGCTTCCGCTGTCCAGCTCATAGCGGGTGTTTTCCCAAGTTTCACGTTCCACGGCTATCAGGCTGCCGTCCCGGTCCCTGACCATGACATGGTCATCGTCAAGTTCCTCTACAATGCCTATCTTGCCGTTGTAGTATTGGCCGCCACGGCTGTCATTGCGCACGAACATGACCTGTGCGCCGACCTTCAGGCCCAGGCTCTCGTCGGCAGGATAAGCCGACTGCGGGAAGTTGCCTTCAATGTCGCAGTCATAGTACTCGGTGCGGCCTTTCAGGCGTTCCAGATTGCGCAGGTTTTCCGCATCGGCCTGCATATTGTGTGTGGTCAGGCGTATCCACTGCTCGTCCTTGCGCCTTTCGGGACGGAACGACGGATCGACGCGGCTGTTCAGCCGGTCAAGCATGGCCTCCGTTATGTTCCCGTCCCGGATTCCATTCAGAATATCCAGGAACTGCGCATCGGACTGGCGGAACACATGGGTAAGCTGTATTGTGACATAGCGCAGACGCTGCATGACCTTGGCGCTGAAAAAGAAGGCCGACGGATAAACCTGTTCAAGATAGGGACGTTCCGATTCCCTGACTACCGGCGGCAGTTGCTGGACATCGCCTATCATGAGCAGCTGTACTCCTCCGAAGGGCAGGCTGGAACGGCGGTACCGGCGCAGCGTGCTGTCAACGGCATCAAGAAGATCGGCACGGACCATCGATATCTCGTCAATTATCAGAAGGTCCAGTGTCCTTATTATTTTTACGCGTTCTTTCCTGAGCTGACGATGCGATTCCGGCATCTGGTATTCGGTGACCAGCTCCTTGCAGTCAGGAAGATACGGACAAAGAGGCAGCTGGAAGAATGAATGTATGGTCTGGCCGCCTGCGTTGACCGCAGCGACACCGGTCGGAGCAAGCACTACGCAGCGCTTTGAAGTGGTTTCAACTATGCTTTTCAGAAATGTTGTCTTTCCGGTTCCGGCCTTGCCGGTCAGGAATACAGACACATCAGTCTCATTTATATAGCTTCGTGCCAGCTCAGTTTGAAGATTCGTTTCCATGGTGTCATATTCAATATTGTTGCAAATTTATGTCCGTAAGACAGCATTTCCAAATTCTTCAGCCTGAATTTTTCTCTTGTTTTACTTGCTATTTTAGTAATTAGAATTTTCACATATCGATTGGGTATATTTATGCTATATTATTGTTTTGCAATTTGTTATCCAATTTTGGCCAACAGATATGCGTTAAATGTTCTGTTAATTTATGCCAAATAATTAACTTTCCAGCTTAACATTTGGCCGGTTTTTTCATCATATTTGCGAACACCGCAATGAGAGCGGCGACAAAACAGAACAACAAACAAAAAAATAAGAATTATGAAAAAGAACATCATCGCAGCAGCATTGGTAGCAGTTTTCGCAGTAGCTAACGTAAACGCCCAGAACTTCGAGGCAGAAGAACCTCAGACCGAAATAACCGGCATCGGTACAATCGTCGAACAGCTCAGCCAGGAAGACGCTCAGAGTTTCATCAGAATGTATCAGAGAATGCTCAAGCAGATCGAGTGCATCTGCTCACAGAAAATCAGTGACAAGGAAAAGGAAAGCAGCATTGCAGACACCAAGGATTTCTATTATGAAATGTTCAGCAACATTCTTGTCACGGAACAGAATGACGCAGTAATGAACAGCCTTTCAATGGACTACATATACAACCGCATTGCAAAGTAAGTTTTTATTGGATATTTTTGATTATTATGCAGGAAGGCTGGTCTGAAGACCGGCCTTCCTGTCTTTTGTGCCATGACACACAATGCATCCGACAGAAGGGGCCGATATTTGGTAAGAACTAATATAGCAAAACATAATACTTAATAATTTCTCCATCATAATTTTCACATTACAAATCTTTCGCAATTAGCCATGCTATTGATTTACTGCATTTTCTAATGATATCTATTACAAATGGCAATTAGCATATTTGTTAATTAAAGCCAAACATTTAACTTTTCCGCTTAACTTTTCACCGCTTTCGGCATCATATTTGCGAACACCGCGAAAGAAAGCGGTCACAAAAAAGATAAGTAAGTTTTTATAAATAGGGCGGCGGGTGCGAGCCGTAAAACAGCACCAAGCCTACCGGTCGGGATTGAGGACCGGCATTTGAAATTGGATTTTTGATTATTGGAGTGAAGGCTGATCGAGAGACCAGCCTTCATTCTTGTATATCAGTGCAGTTATTTCATATCTTTGTGCCAGTTAATTATATTATTTCCGTATGAAACCTGTCAGAACAGCACTGATTGCGACCGCCGCCTGCCTGTGCGGCATTTCATGTGCAAGAAACAACTATCCCAAGTCTTCCGCATTCGGGGAAGGTACCCTGGAGTTTGAGACCGCACAGGGAACGGTGACCGTGACACCACTCACTGCCAACGCCTTCCGCGTGCGGTGCGTTCCAAAGGGCATGGAGCTGCCCGAACTCAAGGAACTGACATACACTGAAAAAGTGAAAAGGCCGGATGTCACATTTTATGACGGATACATAGGACGTAAACGGACCGGACGCTATGAACTGGGTACGGGAAACGGTAAAGGCCGTGTCCTGATTGACGGCATTACCGGCCGCATGACATTTGCAGACACCGACGGCAACATAATTCTGGAAGAGACTCCGGACAGCCGCAGCATAACGGCCGGCACCACGGGCAATTTCAATTCACTTGCCGTACGCCAGGGATTCAGGACCGATGCGACCGAGTTCATCACCGGTCTGGGACAGTTCCAGGACGGATATCTGAACAACCGCGGACTGACCAGGCGCCTGACCCAGGTAAATACCCAGATTTCCATACCAATGATCATATCGAACAAGGGGTACGGCATTCTGTGGAACAACTGCGGCCTGACCGACTACAACCCCAGCGACTTTACGGTCGAACTGACGCAGGGCGGCGAGAACGGGCAGACAATCACGGTGAATGCTACCGGAACTCTGGGAAATGTGCGCGAACGGCGTTCCTTCAACGATTTCAATGGAGAGATCGAGATAGACGAGGACGGACAGTATTCCATTCTGCTTGACGTCGGCCAGGCCATGGCACGCAAGTATTTCATGATGATTGACGCAGATACCGTCTTCAACTTCACAAACACATGGCTGCCGCCTACGACATCGGCCATAATATCGTTGTCAAAAGGCAAGCATGCGGTCAGAGTGAGCGGTTCGCGCGGAGACAGACCGACAGTCGGAGTACGTAAGGTTACAGATGAGACGGTATTTTCAAGTCCTGTAGCCACTGCATTGGACTACACCGTGTTCTTTGGCTCTCCCGACGAAATAATATCGGACTTCCGTGACCTGACGGGACACGTCCCCTCTATGCCCGAGTGGGCCTTCGGATACATTCACTGCCGCGAGCGTTACGACAGCCAGGCCGAGCTGCTTGAAAACGCCACACGTTTCCGCACAGACAGCATCCCCGTTGACGTGATTGTGCAGGACTGGCAGTGGTGGGGCAAGTACGGCTGGAACGCCATGCAGTTTGACGAGGACAAGTATCCCGACCCCAAGGCCATGACGGACAGCCTGCATGCCATGGACATGAAGCTGATGCTTTCGGTATGGTCAAAGATTGACAGGAACAGCCAGGTTGGCAAGGAGATGCAGGCCAGCGGCTACTACATTGACGGTACCGACTGGATTGACTTCTTCAACCCCGATGCCGGGGACAAATACTGGCAGGAATTCAGTGCCAGACTGCTGCCGACCGGCATTGACGCATGGTGGCAGGATGCCACCGAGCCGGAAAACGACGACCTTGCCGGACGCATGGTCACTGACCCGGTGAAAGGAGGCATGATTCCGGGCGAGTTCTACCGCAACGCATACCCCAACCTGGTGAACAGCACGGTCTTCAATGGTCTGAAAAAGGACCAGCCTGACCGCGACCCCATGATTCTGACACGCAGCGGATTCACCGGCATACAGCGCTACGGAGCCATCAACTGGTCCGGCGACGTAGGCAATGACTGGGAAACGCTGAAACGCCAGATTGCAGGCGGTCTTTCACTCATGGCCACAGGACAGCCGTGGTGGACCTACGATGCCGGAGGGTTCTTCCGTCCAGGCAACCAGTACACGGATACTGCCTATCAGGAGCGCATGCTGCGATGGATACAGGCATCGGTATTCCTGCCTTTCATGCGCGTGCATGGTTACATGAGCCAGACCGAACCATGGCGTTATCCGGAGGAAGTACAGCGTATCTTCACAAACCAGATAAAATTGCGCTACAGGCTGATGCCCTACATTCTGGAATGTGCAGAAAAGGTGGTTGCAGAAAACGCGACCATGTTCCGGCCGCTGGTTTTCGACTTTCCGGCCGATGCCGAAGCCCTGAAGCAGCAGACTGAATTCATGTTCGGCCCGTCGCTTCTTGTATGCCCCGTCACCGAGCCTGGAGTCAGTGAATGGAAGGTATATCTGCCAAAGTCTGACGAACCGTGGATCGGAATCCATACAGGCACGTCATACGACACTTCTGACGGCGGCAGGTACATATACGAACCTGTAGGCCTTGAATACATTCCTGTCTTCAGCCGCGGCAAATTCGAGCTATGAAAAGGGACGATGACAATGAACTGTTCCCTGTGGTCGATGAGCAGGGAAATGTGGTTGGTAAAATTCTCAGAGGCGAGGCCCACAACGGATGCAAGGTTCTGCATCCGGTAATTCACCTTCACGTATTCAATTCAAGAGGCGAATTATATTTACAGCATCGGCCCAAGTGGAAACTCATACAGCCGGACAGATGGGACACAGCCTGCGGCGGGCATGTTGCATACGGTGAAAGCATCGGACAGGCATTCGAACGTGAAGTGGCCGAAGAACTTGGCATCAAAGTTGACAATGCGGAATCCCTTGGTTCATACACATTTGAAAGCGCCCGTGAACGGGAGTTCGTACATGTGTTCAAGACCGTCTATGACGGACCGATAAATCCTGACAAAGACGAACTTGACGGCGGACGTTTCTGGTCACGTCAGGACATCCTCGATTCCATCGGTACGGGAGTGCTGACTCCGAATTTTGAATCGGAATACATGAGGTTTTTTCAGGATCCCGCCCAACCGGCCGGATGAAAATGCCGGGTGTCCCTTACCATGAAAGCATAATACGGAACGACATGTTATCCGGAACTCCGCCGGCAAAATCGCTGTCGGTGACATATACCGTGACACCGCCCACCCAGTATTCGCAGTCGATTGTGCGGGTCCAGCGGTTTCCGTTCTCATTCTCATAATGACGGACACATGGCAGAGGTACCTGTGAATCTTCGCCTGTATAAAGATAACAGTTGATCTGACCGCCGCGCAACACCTGATGCTTTATTTCAGGACAGCTGATATCGTGCTTGTAGTAAGTGTTCAGACCGTCACGGTCAGTCACCTTGGTCCAATGACATACATTGAACTCGCCGCTGAACATTCTGACATCTTCGGCAACTTCACTACGGAGTGTACGGGTGTCGTCTTCACATGATGCCAGTCCCAGTGCCATTATTGCCATGGCCGCTGCAATGATTCCTGTCTTCATAGCCCATTAATTTTGATGGGACAAAGATTGCAGCGGAAAATCCCCCATGCAAGGGAAATGTCCTAATTGTTCAGGGAAAGTCCCTAAACATGACATTTCAGACGGTTATGCGGTAATCGAAACTGTATGTACTGCCGGCAGGCAGACTGCATATGTAGTCGCGCCCGCTTATGTCGCCGCTGTAACCTGCGGCATCGCACCTGCCCTGCCATGGCTCGATGCAGACGAACGGCGCGTTTTTTGCGGGAGGTGACCACAGGCCCCAGACGGGTGCGCAGGTGCATTCCAGACTCAGCAGACGGTTTCCATACTTGTCATACAGTTCCACACAGTCGGTCTGATGTTCCTCAAGAACAAGCGCATCGGCCGAAAACAGGCCGGACGTGACCGGCAGCATGGCATCGGTGTCAAGCGACATCAGGCTGGCTTCATCGGCGCGGTAGCCGTCGGGGGTCAGTTTTCCGACAATAAGACTGCGGACCGGCTCCCCGTCTGAAAGCAGGTGGAAATAGCCGTGTATGTAATCGGCGGGGTCATGGTCCGGCAGGTTGAAACCCGGATGGGCGCCAATCTGGAAGAACATTTCCCCTGAGCCGGTGTTGACGACACGCCACGACACTTCAAGCGAGCAGTCCGTCACGCGGTACTCCGCCTCGATGCGGAACGGGAACGGATACTTCTTCAAGGTTCCGGCATCCGATTCAAGCACAAGGGTCACGCTGTCGCCGGCGGCATTCAGCACGGAGAACCGGCTGTCACGGGCGAAACCGTGCTGGGACATCGGGTAGCTGCCGCCGCCGGCCTGATACTGTCCGTTCCAGACCTTGCCCACAATGGGGAAAAGCATGGGCGCATGACGGCCCCAGAAGGCGGCATCGGCCTGCCATATATATTCGAACGGACGGCCTGTCCGCTTCATGCCCGTAAGTTCTGCTCCCTGTTCGCTGATCTGAGCCTCAATTATGCCGTTACCGATTATCATTTTTTAGCCTTTGTAAAGTATAATCACAAAGTTATGATAAATTTTTATAGTATCTTTGCGCACTACTTCATCAAACTTACTGATGGCCGAATTTGAAATGATAGCCAAGACCTTCCAGGGGCTGGAAGAGATTCTTGCAAAAGAGCTGACAAATCTGGGCGCCAACGGCATCTGCATAGGCAACCGCATGGTATCGTTCAAGGGTGACAAAGCCCTGATGTACAAGGCCAACTTCAATCTGCGCACCGCACTGCGCATACTCAAGCCGTTTCTCCATTTCAGGGCCGATGACGCCGACCAGGTGTACGACATCTGCAAGAAGGTCGATTGGGACAAGTACATGGATCTTTCCGACAGCTTTGCGGTCGATGCCGTCGTCAACAGCGAGGATTTCCGCCACTCGAAGTTCGTGGCTTACCGCGTGAAGGATGCCATTGCGGACTGGTTCCGCGAGAAATACGGCAAGCGCCCCAACGTGAGCGTGGCCAACCCTGACCTTACATTCCACATACACATTTCGCACGATGACTGCTCGCTGTCGCTGGACAGCAGCGGCGAGAGCCTCCACAAGCGCGGTTACAAGATGGCTGCCACGGAAGCTCCCATCAACGAAGTGCTTGCCGCCGGCATGGTGCTCATGTCAGGCTGGGACGGCCAGTGCGACTTCATCGACCCCATGTGCGGCAGCGGCACCATTGCCATTGAAGCGGCCCTCATTGCCCTGAATATGGCTCCCGGCCTGTTCCGCACCAGCTACGCCTTTGAAAAGTGGAAGGATTTTGACCGCGACCTGTTTGAGGCCATATACAATGACGACAGTCAGGAACGTGCGTTCGAACACAGCATAATTGCCCGCGACAAGGACCCCAAGGCCATAAACATCGCCAAGGCCAACGCCAAGGCGGCAGGTCTGCAGGATGTAATCAGGTTCGAGGTGGCCGATTTCAAGGACTTCGAGCCCATTTCGGAACCGGCAGTCATGATTACCAACCCGCCCTACGGCGAGCGTCTTAACGACGAGCATCTGTTGGAGCTGTACGCCATGATAGGCGAACGCCTGAAGCACGCTTTCAAGGGCGGCCAGGCCTGGGTGATAAGCTACCACTTCGAATGTTTTGACAAGATTGGCCTGAAGCCGAGCGCCAAGATACCCCTGTTCAACGGACAGCTGCCCTGCGAACTGCGCAAATATGAGATCTTTGACGGCCGGTACAGCGACTTCCGCGGCAAGGGTTCGTTCCTTGACAAGAGCGAACCGGTAAGCCGCCGCGGCCAGACCCTGCGCCACAAGGCACGTCAGGCAGAACGTATGCAGAAAGTCGAAGACGGAGTCCTGGTAAGCGGCGGAAAGCGTGATGAAGCCGCCCTGGAATCTCCAAGAGGAAGATTCCAAGGCAAAGGCCGGTTTGACCGCGAAGGCCGCAAGCCGTTCCGTGAAAAACGTGAGGATTCCGAAAGACGTCCGTTCTCAAGGAAACCTTTTGCAAAACATGACGGCGACAGCGGAGAGAAACGCCAGTTCAACCGCAAGCCTTCCGGCTCGAGAAGCGAAGGCGGACGCAAGCCGTTTGCAGGAAAAGGCGGTGAGCACAAGCCGTTTGCAGCACGCGGTGAAGGCCGCAAGCCTTATTCTAGCAATCCGCGCGGCCCGAAAAAAGGAGGCAATTTCAGAAAGGAAAACTAAAGGAACAAACATAGAATCATGAAGATACTGTTACTTGGAAGCGGAGGCCGCGAGCATGCTCTGGCCTGGAAGATAGCACAGAGCCCACTTTTGGACAAGTTGTTCATTGCCCCCGGCAACGCCGGCACTGCAAACGTGGGACAGAATGTGAACATCAAGGCCACTGACTTTGACGCCATCAGGTCGTTCGTGCTGGAGAACGGCATTGACATGGTGGTTGTCGGCCCCGAAGACCCGCTGGTAAAAGGCATCTGGGACTACTTCAAAAACGATGCCCGACTGGCAGGAATACCCGTCATCGGCCCCTCGAAGGCTGCCGCACAGCTTGAAGGCAGCAAGGACTTTGCCAAGCAGTTCATGATTCGTCACGGCATACCGACCGCCGCATACCGCACTTTTACCGGTGAATCGCTTGAGGAAGGACTCAAGTTCCTTGAAACCCTCAAGGCTCCGTACGTTCTGAAGGCCGATGGCCTGTGCGCCGGCAAGGGCGTGCTCATTCTGCCCACTCTGGAAGAGGCCCGCAAGGAGCTCAAGGAGATGCTGGGCGGCATGTTCGGAACTGCATCGGCCCAGGTGGTCATTGAAGAGTTCATGAGCGGCATAGAATGTTCGGTATTCGCTCTGACCGATGGCAAGAACTACAGGATACTGCCTGTTGCAAAGGACTACAAGCGCATCGGGGAACATGACACCGGCCTGAACACCGGCGGCATGGGTTCGGTTTCGCCTGTCCCGTTCGCCGACAAGGCATGGATGAAGAAGGTTGACGAGCAGATTGTCCGCCCAACCGTCGAAGGGCTTGCCAAGGAGGGCCTTGTCTATCAGGGCTTCATATTCTTCGGACTGATAAACGTTGACGGACAGCCCAAGGTCATTGAATACAACTGCCGCATGGGTGACCCGGAAACCGAGACCGTGATGCTGCGCCTCAAGACCGATATCGTGGAACTGTTCAAAGGCGTTGCCGCCGGCAGCCTGGGTGAGATGCAGGTTGAAGAGGATCCGCGTTCGGCAGTCTGCGTGATGCTGGTGTCGGGCGGATACCCCGAACATTACGAGAAGGGATTCGAGATTACCGGAATTGAAAAGGTCAAGGACAGCATTGTGTTCCATGCAGGAACGGCCTTTGACGCCGACGGCAAGGTCGTGACAGCCGGAGGACGCGTCATTGCGGTAAGCTCATACGGCAAAGACAAGGCTGAAGCTTTGAAACAGTCGTTTGAAAGCGCCGAACTCATAAAGTTCCAGGGCAAGTACAACCGCCGTGACATAGGCCAGGACCTTTAATCGGAATTACATTTGAGAATAACAATAACTAACCGTTTATCATGACGTACAAGAGACTGAACACCATTCTGGGCTGGCTGGTTTTTCTGGTAGCGGCTTTCACATACTGCTCCACCATTGAACCTACCGCCAGTTTCTGGGATTGTCCCGAGTTCATAACGACAGGCTACAAGCTCGAAGTGGGACACCCGCCAGGGGCACCGATATTCATGCTCACGGCAAACCTGTTCTCACAGTTTGCAAAGGACCCGGGCCAGGTTGCCATGATGGTCAACACCATGAGCGCCCTGCTCAGCGCGCTATGCATACTGTTCCTGTTCTGGAGCATCACCATGCTTGCAAAGAAGCTGGTTGCCAGGGAAGGACAGCCCACGCCATGGCAGATGGTCAGCATATTCGGAGCCGGCATTGTGGGCGCCCTGGCCTATACCTGGAGCGACACTTTCTGGTTCAGTGCAGTTGAGGGCGAAGTCTATGCATATTCGTCGTTCTGCACCGCCGTAACCTTCTGGCTGATTCTGAAATGGGAGGAAGACTGCGACAATCCTCACAGCGCACGCTGGCTGGTGCTCATTGCATACCTGATAGGCGTGTCGGTGGGCGTACACCTGCTGAACCTGCTCTGCATCACAGCCATTGTTCTGGTCTACTACTTCAAGAAAGCTGAAAATCCCACGTGGAAGGGCGGCATCATTGCCTTCTGCCTTTCGGGAGTCATCATTGCTGCTGTGCTTTACGGTATTGTCCCCGGCATCGTGAAGGTAGGCGGCTGGTTCGAACTGCTGTTCGTGAACGGGCTGGGACTGCCTTTCAATACAGGACTGATTGTCTACATCATTCTGCTGGTGGGAGTGCTGACATGGAGCATTTATGAGACCCAGCGCGGAGACCGCCAGTCAAAGATGTATCTGTCGTTCCTTCTGACCATAGCTCTGGCGGGCATTCCCTTCTACGGCCATAAGGCAGGAGGCATCGTTTTCGGACTTGCCGTTCTGGCTGCAGGCGCTTTCTACCTGTTCTCGAAGACCGTATCCGAGAAAGCCAAACCTAACGCCAGCGTTCTGAACACGATCATGCTGTGTGTCATGTCAATAGTGATAGGCTATTCGTCATACGCGGTGATTGTCGTGCGTTCAACGGCCAATCCGCCCATGGACCAGAATTCGCCGGAGGACATTTTCTCGCTCGGTGACTATCTGGCACGCGAACAGTACGGCTCAAGGCCGCTGTTCTACGGACAGACCTACGCCTCACAGCTTGACTACGACAGCCGGACCGGATATCCGAAGTTCAAGACCAAGGGAAAGACCTACGGACGAAAGGAGAAGTCAGGTCCGAACGAGAAGGACAGCTACTATGTAATGGACGAAAAGCGGGAATACGTATACGCGCAGAACATGCTGTTCCCACGCATGTACAGCGGCGACCCCGATCATGTCAACCAGTACAAGGCATGGTGCGGAGGCATCAAGGGCCGCACCGTAAACTACGATCCGGGTAACGGCAAGGCTCGCAAGATTGTCATTCCGACAATGGGCGAGAACCTGAAGTTCTTCTTCCGCTACCAGGTGAACTTCATGTACTGGCGCTATTTCATGTGGAATTTCGCAGGCCGTCAGAACGACACGCAGAACAGCTACGGCGAGGTCGAGAACGGCAACTGGATTACAGGCATAAACTTCATTGACCGCATGCTCATAGGCGGCGACTCCAGAATACTGCCCGATGAGTTCAAGGGCAAGGGCCGCAACGTGTTCTACTGCCTGCCCCTGCTGCTCGGTCTGATAGGACTGTTCTGGCAGTTAGGCAAAGGCAAGGAGGGATCCAGGCAGTTCGCTGTCGTGCTGGCGCTGTTCTTCATGACGGGTCTTGCCATAGTCCTTTACCTTAACCAGACTCCATTGCAGCCGCGTGAACGTGACTATGCCTATGCCGGCTCATTCTATGCCTTCGCCATCTGGATTGGTCTGGGCGTAGCCGCCATTTCGGAATGGCTTGGAAAGGTCATGGGCGAAAAGGCCGCTCCCACAGTATCGGCCGTTCTCTGCCTGCTGGTTCCAATCCAGATGGTGGGACAGACATGGGATGATCACGACCGCAGCGACCGCTACGCATGCCGTGACTTCGGACAGAACTATCTGACATCGCTGCCTGAAAACGGAGTGATATTCACCAACGGCGACAACGACACCTTCCCGCTCTGGTACAACTTTGAAACTGAAGGCTTCCGCACGGATGCACGCTGCTGCAATCTGAGCTATCTGATGACCGACTGGTACATTGACCAGATGAAGCGGCCTGCCTACAATTCGCCGGCACTGCCCATTTCGTTCGAACGCATCGATTACGAAACAGGCACAAACGATATTGTACACATTGACCGGTCAGGCAAGCAGGCACTGCTCAGGCAGAACAGCGCGGAAGTGGTCGACAAGTCGCTTGAACTGCACAACGTCCTGAATTATTGGATAAAGAAGAACGGAATCATTCCGTCGGACACTATCTGGCTGAAGATAGACAAGGATGCCGTGCTGCGTTCCGGAATGATGATTCCCGGCCGTTTCAAGGGCGAGAACGACGAAGAGACCAAGGCAAAGATGCCTGACAGGATGATCATTTCACTTGCAGGAAAGGATTATCTGCAGAAAAACGAGATTATGGTTCTGGACATGCTGGCCAACGCCAACTGGGAAAGACCGCTGTATTTTGCGACCACCGTTCCGAAGAGCAGCTATCTTGGACTGGAGAACTATTTCGTGCTTGAAGGCCTTGCATACCGCATCACTCCGTTCAACTGGAAGGAAACCTGTGGAGTGACCTATCCCGTCGACTCGGAAAAGATGTACAGGAACCTCATGAACTTCAAGTTCGGCGGTCTTGACAATCCCGATGTCTATATTGACCAGACCATATCAAGAATGTGCCTCTCGCACAGAAGGCTGTTTGCCGATCTGGCCGAACAGCTGATATCGGAAGGCAAGAATGACAAGGCACTTCAGATTATGGAGAAGGTCGATGAAGGCATTTCCCCGAAGCTTCTGCCAAGGAACGATGTCATAGATCTTCAGACAGCCGAAATGTACCTCAAGCTAGGAAAGACTTCAAGGACTGTCGAGATTCTTTCGGACATTGCCGAGAACTATACCAGCCAGATGTACTGGTACCTGAGCATGAACAACCGCAGGCTGATGGGCTCGGCTGAAGAATTCATTGACAATGCCTTCCTGATGGACTATTATGTCATTCCGCTGATTCGCAGTCTGCTGGACGACGAGACAGGCATGTCTGTCAGCACGGAATTCGACGTTCTCTGCAGGGAATTCCAGAACAGGACCGGAATCGACCCCCTGGAATACAAGAGGAAAAGAAGATAAGCAATGCTCTTCGAGAGACCGACCTGGCTGCTGAGCAGGATATACCCGAACGGTATCTTCCGGAAAAATCCGGAAGACCGCTCGGTCTATCTTACTTTCGACGACGGTCCCATTCCGGACGTTACGCCATGGATTCTTGATTTTCTGGACAGCAGAGGCATCAAGGCCACATTCTTCGTTGTCGGGCACAATGTCCAGAAATATCCCGAACTGTATGAACAGATAGTCAAAAGGGGGCATACCATAGGCAATCACACCTTCAATCACGTGCGCTCTATGAGCATGCGCAATCCCGATTTCATTGACAACGTGAAGAAGTGCGACACATTCTTCAAGACACGCCTGTTCCGTCCTCCGCACGGGATAATGCGCCGATGGAGCTACCGTTATATGAAAGAGGAATTCGACATTGTATTCTACGATGTCATAACGCGCGACTACAACCCTAAAATCAAGCCTTCAAAGATTCTGAAGATAGTGAAGCGCAACACGCGCAACGGCTCGATCATTGTCTTCCATGACTCGCTCAAAAGTGAGCGCAATCTGAAGATTGTACTGCCTCAGGCCATTGACTGGCTGACAGAGCAGGGATATTCCTTTAAAACGCTCTGAAGCGCTTTAAAGCAATATCAATAATCCTATTTTAATTTGCTTCGCAAATGGGCTCCTTCCAGTCGCTCTCGCTCATAAAATCGCTCGCCCATTAAAAGCGCTTTAAAGCTGGCTCAAGGCTACGCAGAATGCGTCCTGGAACTTGCGGCTGGGAGCCATCTTGACTGCACCGCTGTTCATGATGGCAAATGCAAGAAGGTGACCGCTTCTGTTTCTGACATAACCGGCCAGAGTGCAGGCTCCCGTTACCGACCCGGTCTTTGCATGAATCTTGCCGATTGAAGACTTATCGGACATTCTGGTTTTAAGCGTTCCGTCAACCCCCGAAATTGGAAGCGAGGTGTAGAATATGTCAAAGTTTCTGACATCTTTCATAATCAGCGCAAGCAAATCGGTCAGTAATCGCGGGGTCACGAAATCATACATGGAAAGCCCCGATCCGTCCACTACATTGAAGTTGTGGGAATCAAATCCGAACTTTCTGTCGACAAACTGACGGAGATATTGTGCAGCCTGTGTGAAACCGGTCATGGAACCGGTGCTGTTATATGCTGAACGCAGGAACATGCATTCGGCATAGAGGTTGTCGCTTTCCTTGAGCGCTTGCTTCATAATCTGCGTCAGGGGATGCGAGACCACGCTGACAGAACTTGTGACTGTCGGACATTTGCCATAAGCGAATTCGGAATACGATACTCCGGCCTCGTCAAGATATTCACGGAAAAGGGAGAACGCGAAGTCCTGCGAAGAGCGAACCCCAAACGATAATGATTGAGCCTTCGTGACATTGCCGGCAATTCTTACGGTATGGCCGTCGTGAAGCCAGTCATAATCCATCGACAAAGGACCTGCCGATTTCACGTTACTGACAGAATTGTTTACCACTTTTATAAAGCGGTTCGCCGGAAACAGGAACACATCGGACTTCTGGCCGTTACGGGTGGGAACGACCTGAACGCGCAGACTCCCCTCATCGACCATCAACGCCGAAATGAAAGGCTGATAGCTTGAAGGAGCATCGTCCCAGCTCCAGCCCGGTCCCCATGGAATGCTGTCCATCATGCTTACATCGGCATAAAGGGTTCCCGCTATCCTGTTTACTCCGGCTTTTTTCAGGTCCTGAGCCATCTTACGGAGTTCTGATGATGCAAGAGCCGGATCAAGGCCCCCTACAAGATATATGTCTCCGTCAAGAGTTCCGTCCTGCTTGAGCTCGCCACGCATCTCCAAACGGGTCTCGAACTGGAAATCGGCTCCCAATCCGTTAAGCGCCACAATTGACGTTATGACCTTCTGTACGGATGCAGGGCGGCACATGACGTCCTCACGCAGCGCATAGACTGGCTGGCCGGCAGTGATGTCATATACCATTATGGCCGCATCGGTTCCCTTGGGAAGACAACTGCCGACAATGCTGTCCAATGTAGCCTGAACCGGCGATGCGTAAAAAGACGGGAAGGACAGAAAGACAAGCAGAGACAGGATAACGGCAAATTTCTTCATTTGGGACATTTATTATCAATAGGATACGACTGTTTCAAAACCAAGAGCGCGCAACTTGCCGGCAATGCCGTCGAGCACTGCGGCAGGCGCTTTGGCAAGTGTGCTTACAGGGGTCTCGCGGGCAACGGTATATATGAATACCCTGTATGGATTTATGCGCTTCACCGCATCAAGCCACGGCAGGACATACCGGTCAGAAGTGTTGTCCATGTCACGGCCGTCCAGCGTGCCGGTCAGGAACATGGTCTGAATCATGACCCTGCCACCGAACGCGCACAGACGTTCAATGACCTTTTCCACATCGTAGTGTCCTACCGGGCTGTCTATAAGTCCGATGTATTCGGGGTCGACGGTGTCAAGCTTCTGTATGTTGTTGTCAAGCCGCATCAGCGCGGTAAAGACTGCATCGTCAAATATACGGGTTCCGTTGCTCAGCACGCTGACTTCGGCCTTCGGGAAGTACTTGTCACGCAGGGCAAGAACATCATCGACAATGCCCGGAAAGTCAGGATGTGCAGTAGGTTCGCCGTTACCGGCAAATGTCAGCACATTCGGTTCCGGACCCTGCTCCTTCATTTCCAGGAGCCGTGCCTCAAGGGCCTGACGCACATCGTCCCTTGAGGGACGCTTTGACGAAGGGCGGCGTTCCCCATTGCGGCCGCACTCGCAGTATATGCAGTCAAAAGTGCATATCTTGCCGTCTGCCGGCATAAGGTTGATACCTAACGAAATGCCCAGGCGACGGCTGTGGACGGGTCCGAAAATGGGAGAAGAGTATAATACGGTTGACATTGCTTCAAATCTACTTGCCCTTGAGAATAGTCTTTATGTCATTGAGCTTGTTCAGAGCCTCGACAGGTGTCAGATTGTTCACGTCTGTTGAAAGAATCTGATCGCGTATCTGGCACAGAACCGGATCGTCAAGCTGGAAGAAGCTCATCTGCACGCCTGCCGCATTTGCTGCGGTATCGGGACAGGGGCGTGAAATGCCCTTGCTTTGACCGCCTGCCTCCATTTCCTTAAGTATGGTGCCGGCACGTTTTACAATGCCCGGCGGCATGCCTGCAAGCTGTGCCACATGAATGCCGAACGAATGCTCGCTGCCACCGGGCACGAGTTTGCGCATGAACAGCACCTTGCCGTCAACCTCACGGACCGACACGTTGAAGTTGCGTATGCGGTCGAAAGACTGTGCCATCTCGTTAAGTTCGTGATAATGGGTGGCGAACAGCGTCCTGGCATGGGCTGTCGGATGGTTGTGGATGTATTCCACAATAGCCCACGCTATGGAAATGCCGTCGTATGTGGAAGTTCCGCGGCCCAGTTCGTCAAACAGCACAAGGCTGCGCGGGCTCAGGTTGTTCAGAATGCTTGAGGCTTCGGTCATTTCGACCATGAAGGTGGATTCGCCGGCACTTATGTTGTCGCTGGCACCGACACGCGTGAATATGCGGTCCACCATGCCTATCCTGGCGCTCTGTGCCGGCACATAACAGCCCATCTGGGCCAACAGCACAATGAGAGCGGTCTGACGCAGCAGAGCCGATTTTCCCGCCATGTTGGGACCCGTAATAATGAGTATCTGCTCCTTGCCGCTGTCAAGAAGCACATCGTTGGCTATGTAGCTTTCGCCCGGAGCCATGCGCGTTTCGATTACCGGATGGCGTCCCTCCCTTATGTCGATGATCTGGCTGTCATCGACGACAGGACGCACATACCTGCGCTCGCGTGACACCTGCGCAAAGCTCAGCAGGCAGTCAAGGCGGGCAAGGAGTGACGCATTGCTCTGAATGACAGGCACATATTCGAGAAGCGACTGCGCGAGCTGCACGAAGAGCTGCGCCTCGAGGGCGGAAATTTTATCTTCGGCACCGAGGATTTCCTCTTCATATTCCTTCAGTTCCGGCGTTATGTAGCGTTCCGCATTGACCAGAGTCTGTTTCCTGATCCACGTTTCCGGAACTTTGTCCTTGAACGTGTTCCTGACTTCAAGGTAATAGCCGAATACGTTGTTGTATGCAATCTTCAAGCTGGGAATTCCTGTCTTTTCAGACTCTTCCTGCTGGATTTTCATAAGGTAGTCCTTGCCGTTATAGGCTATGTCCCTTTCCTTGTCGAGTTCGGCCGATACACCCGGAGCAATGACACCGCCCTTGCTGAGAAGCATCGGAGCATCAGGATTGAGAGTGGAAAGAATGCGCCTGCACAGTTCCGGGCACAGTTCCATGCTGTCTCCTATTGCGGCAAGCTGCGCATTGCCGCTTCCGCTGCAGGCACGGCTTATGGGTTCCATCAGTGAAAGGGCCTGCCCCAGCCCAAGTACCTCACGCGGATTGATACGGCAGGCAGCCGCCTTGGAAATGAGACGCTCCACATCGCCCATGCGGGAAAGAGCCTCCTGCAGCTCCTCCTGCAGGTCCGGATTGCGGAACATGCAGTCAACCACATCGAGACGTTCATTGATTTCAGTCACATTCTTGAGCGGGAACAGCATCCAGCGGCGCAACTGACGGGCACCCATTGGAGAACTTGTCCTGTCTATCACATCAAGCAGCGAGACACCGTCCTCGCAGCCGGACTGGAGCAGTTCCAGATTGCGTACGGTAAATTTGTCAAGACGCACAAAACGTTCCTGATCAATCAGCTGTATTGAAGTTATGTGGCTTATGTTGTTGTGCAGTGTCTGTGCAAGATACTCAAGAACGGCGCCTGCAGCAATCTTGCCGTTTTCAAGATGGTCCACTCCGAAGCCCTTCAGATTGCGGACCTTGAAATGGCGGCACAACTTTTCGCGGGCGGTATCGGCAGTGAAGACCCAGTCATCCATCTCACGATAGCACCAGCGCTGTCCGAACAGTTCCTGGACTTTCTGGCGCGTACCGCGCTGAATGAGCGTCTCCTTGGGGGCAAAATCGGCCAGAAGCTTGTCAATATGGTCACGGGGACCTTCGGACAACATGAATTCGCCTGTAGAGATGTCAAGAAACGAAATGCCCCACGCCGCTTTGCCACAGTGCAGGGCGCACAGGAAATTGTTTTCCTTGTTCAGCAGGACATTGTCGCTCATGGCCACACCCGGAGTCACCAGCTCAGTGATTCCACGTTTGACCAGAGTCTTGGTCATCTTGGGGTCTTCAAGCTGGTCACAGATGGCTACACGACGGCCGGCACGAATGAGTTTTGGCAAATAAGCATCCAGGGCGTGATGAGGGAAACCGGCCATTTCCATGGCCATGGCTCCGTTCTTGCCGTTGTTCCGGCGTGTCAGCGTTATGCCAAGTATTTCACTGGCTGTAACCGCATCCTGGGCGTATGTCTCATAGAAGTCTCCGCATCGGAACAGCAGAATGGCATCGGGGTGTTTCTCCTTGAGGCTGTAGAACTGTTTCATCATGGGCGTCAGGCCCTCCTTGCTGTCTGCCATGGTTCCGATATCTTATTTCCTTTTTCTCAACAGGAACAAAGTTGCCACCAGGAATGCGGCGACAAGGATTGCAAGCGAAATCAGCGTCGCATTCAGACTCTTCGGAGCAAAGCCCAGAATCAACAGAACGGGGAAGCCCAGAATCATGGCCGGAATGTTCTGCAGCACAAGGTTGTTCGCAGCCGGAGTGTCATAGTGCGGATCTATTTCGCGCAGGAGTATCATGCCGTTGCTGGCCGTTCCGGTAAGCATGCCGAACATTGCGAAGAAACCTTCGTACTTGTACGACGGATATATGCGGAACGAAATCCAGCGCACATAGAGGAATGTGACAAAGGCACCGGCCAGACATACAAGTGTAAGAGGCAGCCATATCGACTTGAGGTTCTCGAAACTGATGGCGGCCGTGCCTGCAACAATCATTATGTCGAACATGAATCCGCTGATACGGTTCAGAAGGAACTCATTCAGGTACTCACGGTGCATGACACCCATCTTGAGCAGCTTCTTGACTATCACCTTGACCAATGAACCGAAAAGGATGCCCCAGAAGAAATTGAAACCGTAAACCAGAGGCTTCAAGGTCTTTTCTCCAAAATTGCCCAAATCCATACCGCCAATGAATGACATGAGCAGATAGACCAGACCATAGGTGAGAAGGACTATGGCCGATACGACCGTCAGCTTGTCAACCGACTCGGAATGCGGAATGTCATTGCGGCTTTCGTAATCCTCGATGGTATGGACAGTCTCGACTTCCACTTGATTGATGGTGAGTTTCTTCTTCCTGTTGAGGATATTCAAATAGACGACTCCGACAACGCTTCCTACCAGAAATCCTATGGTCGCTATTGACAGGCCGAAATCGATTCCATGGAAGTCGATGCCCTGTTCTCCGGCGCCCAACTGGTAGATTGTGCCGAAATTCAAAGCCTGTCCCGGACCCTGTCCGTAGCCCATGGGAAGCAACAGACCGGCCGAATAGAACACGTCACGGCCCGCTGCCGGGTTTCTCCACCACAAGAACATGGGGATGGTGACAAGAAGTCCCACTATAGCCTGGACAATATATGTTCCGATGGTAAGTGTACCTGTATCTATGACCGTACGGGCATTGGCGCGGTTAGAGTCCTTTGAGGCTCCGAGTGACATGGCAATGAAGCCCAGGGCAAGAGTGTGGTAGGTTATCATTTCCATCATTCTCTTGTCTATGACGTCATTGAATGCCGGCCACAGCTTGAGCAGCAGCACTACGAGACCGCCAAGCAGGGCACTCGGCATGAGACTGCGCCTGAGTATCTCGACTTTACGTCTGAGCACGTTGCCCGTAAGAACGGCAACTGCAACGATTATGCATTGGACGATGGAATGCCACACATCCGGTGAAGCAAACGATGTAACGGCCAAACCGCCTGAATTCAATAACATAAGCAGTATATCTGAAGGTTAGGTTATCTGTTGGATTTGTTAGAATGGTTCTTTTTCCTGAGACCGGCCACAATGAAGTATATTCCCGCAAGCGCAATGGGAATGCTCAGAATCTGGCCCATGTCGAGAGCCATGTCCCTTTCAAAATCGACCTGTACTTCCTTGCAGAACTCGACAAAGAAGCGGAATACGAAAATTGTGGCCAGACAGAAGCCGAAATAGAAGCCGGTGCCAACTTTCTCCCTGTGCTTGAGGTATATCAGCAGAATAGCCGCAAAAATGACCAGATATGCACCTGCTTCGTACAGCTGTGCGGGATGACGCGGAAAATCTTCACCGTTCTGGACAAAGACAATTCCGAAATCCGTGCCGGTGGCCTTGCCGACTATCTCTGAATTGAAGAAATTGCCAAGTCTGATGCAGGCAGCCGTGACAGGAGTGGCTACGGCCACCATGTCAACGCACTCAAGCAGACCGACCTTGTATTTGCGGCAGTACAGCAGTATTGAAAGGAAAATGCCTATTGTGCCTCCGTGACTGGCCAGTCCCTGATATCCGACCATCTTCATCCCGTCAGGATAGAATCTGACAGGAAGCAGCATCTCGATTATTCCCTTGAAACCGGTCAGGTAATTCTGAGGCTCATAGAACAGGCAGTGGCCGAGGCGCGCCCCTGCCAGTATTCCCACGAAGCAGTAAATGAACAGAGGGTCATATATTTCGTCCTTGATGCCGCGGTCACGGTAGAACTTGCGCACAAGGAAATAGGCGGCTGCAAGACCGATGACCCACATGAGCGAATAGTAGCGTACGGGGAAGCCCAGAATACGGCACAGTTCCACTTTCGGATCCCATACCAGATACAGTGCCTGAAACAATGCCTGCCTCATGTTTTATGAAATGATAATCAAACGTTGAATCTGAAATGCATTATGTCGCCGTCCTGGGCTACGTAGTCCTTGCCTTCGACGCTCAGCTTGCCGGCATCACGGACGGCAGCTTCGCTTCCAAGACTTATGTAGTCGTCGTACTTTATGACTTCGGCCCTGATGAAGCCCTTTTCGAAGTCGGTGTGGATTACACCGGCGCACTGGGGCGCCTTCATGCCGCGGCGGAATGTCCAGGCGCGGGATTCATCGGCTCCAGTGGTGAAGAATGTCTGCAAGTCAAGCAGCTTGTATGCGGCCTTGATGAGACGCACGACACCCGACTCCTTCAGGCCGGCCTCTTCAAGGAACATCTGACGCTCCTCATAGGTTTCAAGTTCGGCAATGTCGGCCTCAAGGCCGGCAGCCACCATGATCATCTGGGCACCTTCATCCTTTATGGCCTCCTGAACGGCCTTCGTATAGTCATTTCCGGTCACCGCACTCTTTTCGTCCACGTTGCAGACATAGAGCACAGGCTTGGTGGTAAGCAGGAACAGGTCACGCACAAGAGGCTGCTGTTCCTTCGTTATTTCAACCGTGCGGGCACTCCTTCCCTGAAGCAGAGCTTCCTTGTACTGGAGCAGCAGTTCCAGAAGGGCCTTGGCGTTCTTGTCGCCGCCGGTGGTTGCCTGCTTCTGAACCTTGGTTATACGACTTTCAACCGTCTCGAGATCCTTGAGCTGGAGTTCCGTATCTATGATTTCCTTGTCGCGTACGGGATTCACGCTGCCGTCGACGTGGGTTATGTTGTCATCGTCAAAGCAACGGAGCACGTGGATAATGGCATCGGTCTCGCGTATGTTGGCAAGAAACTTGTTGCCAAGGCCCTCGCCCTTGCTGGCCCCCTTGACCAGACCGGCTATGTCGACAATCTCAACCGTCGTGGGGATTACGCGCTGAGGATGGTCTATTTCGGCCAGACGGTTCAGACGCTCGTCGGGAACGGTTATCGTTCCCACATTCGGTTCGATTGTGCAGAAGGGGAAATTGGCTGACTGCGCCTTTGCGCTTGACAGACAGTTGAAGAGAGTGGATTTGCCTACGTTTGGAAGGCCCACTATGCCGCATTGCAATGCCATGTTGTTTTTCCAGTTATATTATACAGATGCAAATATAACCAAATTCCGTGAGACAACCTTTTTCAGATTGCGCCGTTTTCAATCATCCAGATTATTTCCTCGATAATCTGGTCCTCATCATCGAAGTCCGGCTGGTACTCCTTCTTGAGAGACGCGCCGAACAGTGCGGCGAAAGCCTGGTAGAAATGCGCCTTGAATGAACCGGCAAAGGCGTTTATGAGTTCGTAGCTTGACTGGTTGCACTCGCGGTCAATGAGTTTGATGAGCAGCTTGCCCTGAGCAAGAGTGCAGTTGCGCATGACCGGATAATACTGCTCCCATACACCGTCCTCGACAACCTTGATGTGCTTTTCACGGGCTTTGTCGTCAGGCAGATTCTGCAGATACAGGTATGTTTCGACCAGTATGGCCTTGATTTCCTTCGATATGGGGTACATCTTGATGACGTTGCGGGTCAGCTTGTCATATTTCTTCTGCTGACGTCTTGACTCGTAGGTGCGCCGGCCGTATACCATCACCTCCATGAGTTCGAAGGTCGGAATGGTGTCACCCTTTGCCTTACGGCCGATGCCCGACTTGTCCGTTTTGGCCGATGCGTTATCCTTGCTGCGGCCGAAAATGCCGGCAGCCGACACCTGCGGCACCATTGTCGACAGGGCCATGGCCAAAAGGATAATCATTCGGGTTTTCATGATGGCAAAGTTACAAATCAGGCATTATTTCATACCTTTACGGCAACCAAAATCTTCAGAACCATGAAAAATACAGGCATCGTATGCCTTGCAGCGGCTCTTCTTGCTCCCTGCAGGCTTTATTCCGGGAACGGCAACGAATGGGATTCAGTATTGGAACGGCTGGCCAGCTCGTACGGCGAAGACCTTGACCCCGGACAGACTGTCCTTCTTCTCGAAGAACTTCACGACAACCCTTTGAACATCAACCGGGCCAGCCCGCAGCAACTCATGTCGCTGCCTTTCCTTTCTGACGGTGACGTGGAGGAAATCAGCGCCTACATCTACTTTCACGGACCCATGCTCAGCATGGGAGAACTGCAACTGGTGCCGGGTCTGGACTACGACAAACGGCAGTTGCTGCGACAGTTCGTGTACATCGGTCCCGGACCGGATGAGCATGGTGGAATCAGGCTGAAGGATGTCTTCCGGTACGGAAAGCTTGAAGCCGTCCAGGGAGCGGACATCCCGCTCTACACCCGCGAAGGCTACAGGGAACACCCGGCCGAGGTGCTGCGCCGGTATCCGAACCGCGAATATCTGGGCACACGCGTGGGACACAGCCTGCGTCTGTCATTCAACTGGAACTCGAGAATAAGATTCGGACTGACGGCACAGAAGGATGCAGGAGAGCCGTTTTTCGAAAAGCGGCCCGCCGGGTACGATTTCTATTCCCCATACCTGTTCCTGCAGGACACAGGACCGCTGAAAACCATTGCACTGGGCAGGTACAAGGTTTCGACGGGCTGCGGACTTCTTATGGGCTCGGGGTTCGGCATAGGCCCGGGGCCCGATGCGGCGACCCGCACAGGAGTGTCGGTCAGGCCCCATTCTTCGTGCAGTGAGACGGGATATCTGACCGGTACGGCAGTCCAATGGGGGAAAAAGGTCGGGGTTACGGCTTTCGCTTCCAGTCAGCTGACCGATGCCAGCACGGCATCGGACGGCAGCATTTCATCGTTCAAAACCGATGGCTACCACCGTACGCCACTGGAGTTCAGCCGCAAGCACAACTGCCGTCAGAACACTGCGGGTGCTGCCATCCAGTATGACAGGCAGGGCACAGCCATCGGTGCTGCCGTACTTGCAGAACACTTCTCCCGCAGACTGGCCGACGGAGACGGCACCCTATACGGATTGTCAGCCGATTTCGCAATACGGCGGCCACGTTTCAGCATCTGGGGCGAAACGGCTGCCAATTTGCGCAACGGAGCAGTCGCGACCCTTGACAACCTGCTGCTCCGGCTTCCCGGACACTACGATCTGACCCTGTCCCTGCGCTGGTACAGCCCGCAATACGAATCTCTGCACTCAAGCGGGATGTCGCAGTCCGAAGTCCGGAACGAATACGGTTTCATGGCATCGGTCAAACGCGGGACGGGGCGCCTGAAGACTGACTGCTTCATTGACGTTTTCGGCCATCAGCAGCCGCGCTACCAGGCAAGTCTGCCGTCACACGGATTGCAGATACGCTCTACAGCAAGCTGCAACAGGCTTTTTGACGGTACTCTGAAAGCAAGTCTGAACTTCAAGGCGGTCCAGAAGGACTGCGCCGGGACAGGCGGACTGGAATACATGCGCACGACACGTTTCAAGCTGGGGCATGAAACCGGGGGCGCTGACGGCTGGAGCGCCAAAGGCCAGTTGATGCTCAACCTTTCAACATTTCCCGGGAAGGGGCGTTCATGGGGAAAGGCTGTGAACGGACAGGTCAGATACTCCATGAACCATAATGACGGCAAAGGACTTGACATTTATGTTTCCGGATGCCTGTTCTCGACTGACAGTTATGACAGCGCTGTAAACATTTATGAAAACGGACCCAAATACGGGTTCGGGTTCATGACGCTGTCCGGAAAAGGCTGCCGCATGGCGGCAATGATAAAAGTCGGCTTCCGGTGCGGGCTGGAACTGGTGATGAAAACAGGCAGTACCGCCTATTTCGACCGCGGCAGCATGGGCAGCGGGGCTGCAAAACTGGACAGCAGCCACAGGGAAGACGTCGGGATTCAGGCCATCTGGAAATTCCAGGCAACTGAATTCCTTAATTAAAAAAGCGATAGTCGCCAATAATTCCGTATTTTTGCGACTTGTAACGGTAAATAACAACACACAAAATAAAAATGGATTACGATTTCAGACAGATTGAGAACAAATGGCATGAACTCTGGGCAGAACGCGGAACCTACAAGGTTGTTGAGGACGCTTCAAGACCCAAGTACTACGTACTGAACATGTTTCCCTACCCTTCAGGGGCCGGACTTCATGTAGGACACCCTCTGGGTTACATTGCCAGCGACATTTACGCACGCTACAAACGCCAGTGCGGCTTCAACGTTCTCAATCCCATGGGCTATGACGCCTACGGTCTGCCTGCCGAACAGTATGCCATCCAGACCGGACAGCATCCGGCTGTAACCACCGAAAAGAACATTGCCCGCTACCGCGAGCAGCTTGACAAGATAGGTTTCTCATTTGACTGGGACCGCGAAGTCCGCACCTGTGAACCCGGCTACTACCACTGGACACAGTGGGCATTCCAGAAAATGTTCAATTCATACTACTGCAACAGATGCCAGTGCGCCCAGCCCATTGAAAAGCTTGTCGAACATTTTGAAAAGCAGGGTACCTCAGGTCTCGATGTCGCATGCAGCGAGGAACTGACATTCTCTCCGGCCGAATGGAACGCCATGGACGAGAAACAGAAGTCTGACACCCTGATGAACTACCGCATAGCCTACCAGGGCGAGACCATGGTTAACTGGTGCGCCGGCCTGGGTACGGTACTTGCCAACGACGAAGTTGTCGAGGGCGTATCGGTCCGCGGCGGTTTCCCCGTCGAACAGAAGAAAATGCGCCAGTGGTGCCTGCGCGTATCGGCGTACGCACAGCGTCTGCTTGACGGACTTGACAGCATTGACTGGTCAGATTCCATCAAGGAGACACAGCGCAACTGGATTGGCCGTTCCGAAGGTACCGAGATGCAGTTCAAGGTAAAGGACAGTGATATTCAGTTCACCATATTCACCACACGCGCCGATACCATTTTCGGTGTGACCTTCATGGTCCTGGCTCCTGAGAGCGAACTGGTTCCCCAGCTCACCACCACCGACCGTAAGGCCGAGGTCGATGCATACGTTGCAGCCGTGAAGAAGCGTACCGAACGCGAACGCATTGCCGACCGCCGCGTTACCGGCGTATTCAGCGGCAGTTATGCCATCAACCCGCTTACCGGCGAGGACGTTCCCGTGTGGATAAGCGACTATGTGCTGGCCGGTTACGGAACAGGCGCCATCATGGCCGTTCCTGCACACGACAGCCGCGACTACGCTTTCGCCAAGCACTTCGGACTTGAAATTCGTCCGCTCATTGAAGGATGCGATGTCAGTGAGGAGAGCTTTGACGCCAAAGAGGGCATCATGATGAATTCGGCCAACAGCGAACTCAACCTGAACGGTCTGACCGTCAAGGAGAGCATAGCCGCCACCAAGAAATATGTGACTGAAAAGGGAATAGGCCGCGTCAAG
>JAKSIR010000120.1 GCA_024398695.1 Bacteroidaceae bacterium
CGTGTCGATTGAAGATATCAAGAATGATCCGACAGGCACCGCAGAGATGGTGATGAAGCATGCTGAAAAGCATCATCAGTCATTTGAAGACTGCATCGCTGAAGATGACATGGTCAAACGCTTTGTGGAATCTCTGCCGGAGATTGACCAGAAGATCCTGGCGCTGCGTGATGAAGACAAGACCCTGGCTGAAATAGCTCAGGCGGTTGGTTTCGCCAGTGCAGGTACCGTCAGTAAACATCTGTGTAAAATCGGAACACAATTGAAAGCCTATCGCAGTATGTAAGCAATCGCAATTCAGGCAGATGCGACAAATTGGGAACAGATGCAAAAAAGTGGGACGAAATGCGACAAGATCATGTGGTAATATGCTATCGTTGAGATACGCAGAAGAAAAATAAAAAATTTTTTTCGGCATTGGAAACATTTGCGTATTCTCATGCCATATAAAATGGAGGGCACAAGAAATCACCGCTGATCCGGACAGCGGTCGGAAATCTTTCAGGCAGTCACAGTCATGTGGCTGTCTTTTTGTGTGCTCAAAAATAAGAAAAGGAGTGTTCCTGTGAATCCTATTATCCGTACTAACAACCCTAATAACCCTGAAAACCCTGCATCTGATGTCTTTGATGATGAGATTGATGCAGTGGATACCCCGCCGGAAAGTGGACCTTTCCAACCGTTTGTCCCGCTGAAGCCTCGGGTTGATGATCTTCCTGCGTTTCCAGTGGATGCTTTGCCTCCCCGGCTCAGCCGCTATGTGAAAGCTGTGGCTGAACATACGCAGACGCCGGTGGACATGGCAGCAGGTGTTGCGCTCGGTGTGCTGGCGACTTGCCTGCAGGGCAAGGTGCGTGTCGAAGGCAACATCGACCATTATGAGCAGACCAGTCTGTATGTGTTCCTGGTCGCGCCGCCGGGTTCCCGCAAATCCGCTGTGATCCATGCAATGACCTCGGCTATTGAGGATTATGAGCAGGATTACAATGAGAAGCATGCCCCTCAGCTGCGGAAGAACCGGTTGGATCGTGAAGCCTATCAGCGACAGATCAACCGACTGACCAAGCAGCTGGACAGTAAATACGACAGCATGACAGAGTTGGAGCTGCAGCACACCCAGGACAATCTGAACGACCTGCCTGATCTGCATCCACTTCAGCTTTTCACTGACGACTGCACCAGTGAGATGATGATCAAGCTGCTCAAGGACAACAAGGGTCGCATGGCTCTGATTTCCGCAGAGGGTGGCGCTTTCGACAACATCACCGGTCGTTACACCAAGAAGCCCAACCTGGATGTGTGGCTGAAGGGTATCTGTGGTGACACGATCCGTGTGGACCGTCTGAACCGTGATCCTGATTACATCCGCAAGCCTGCTCTCTCCATGATCATCAGCGCCCAACCGAATGTACTGGGTGATATCATGCAGAACGGCATGCTGGATGGGCGTGGCTTCCTGGCTCGCCTGTTTTATGTGAATGTCTCCAGCCATGCTTCGTCCCAGTCCTTTCAGTCAGCACCGATCCCGGCAGAAGTAAAGAAGGACTATCATGACCTGATCTTTTCTCTGCTGGACATCCCCGATGACGAGATGATCACACTGCATCTCAAGCCCGATGCCGTGGATCTGATGAATGACCTTGTCCATGATGTGGACAAATTCATCACGAAAAGTCATCGTGATATGCGCGAATGGGGCAGCAAGTTCATCGGTCTTGTCCTGCGGATCGCCGGACTTCTCCATGTATCCGCCGGGCTTGAGGGTGACATCAGCAGGGACTTGATCCACTGCGCAATCGATATCGGCCGCTACGCTTTCCTTCATGCCATCTATGCTTATTCAGTGCTGGGGGCTGACGAGACCGTTGAAAAAGCAATGCACGTGGTCTCCAAAATCCGTAAGGAGAGCATCACCGCTATCGGTCGATCTGATTTGTATCAGCGCTGTCGCGGCCGGTTCTTCCGGGATGTCAAGGATATGGAGCCGGTACTTGAGCTGCTGGAACGTCATGGATACATCTGGGTAGATGTGCCGCCCTACCTCGGCGTGGGCAGGCCCTCTGTCGGAACTGTATATGTCAATCCCAGGGTGCTGGAGGACGAATGATCCTCCGGCACTTTTTAGTGTAATTAGCATTTTCAGAAGGAGGTACGCCAATGAGCGGAACCAATTACGCCATTATGCGCTTTGCCAAGTATAAGGGGCCGGAGATCAGCCGGATCGAGGGCCACAATGAGCGCACCAAGGAAACCTATGCCAGCAATCCGGATATCGACCGGAGCCGCAGTTACCTGAATTTCAATCTGCTCCATCCGCCTCAGCATTATCGGGCTGAGGCAGAGCGGCAGATCAGTGAGGCTGGATGTCGTGTCAGGACCGACAGCGTCCGGCTTGTCGAAGTCCTTTTCACAGTCAGTACCGGCTATTTTGATGACAAGACCGAGGATGATATCCGCGCCTACTACGAGCGGTCGCTGGATTTTCTCCGTAAGCATCAGGCCGATGCGACCATCGTCTCCGCTGTGGTTCACATGGATGAAGGTACGCCTCACATGCATGTGGTCTTCGTGCCATTGACTCCGGATAAGCGTCTCAGCGCCAAGGAAATCATCGGCAATCGAAAAAAGCTGACCCAGTGGCAGGATCAGTACTACGAATATATGGCCAAACAGTTTCCTGACCTGTCCCGTGGCGAAAGCGCCGAAAAGACCGGACGCAAGCACATGGACGTGAAGGACTTCAAGGCGTTCACCAAAGAGATCCGCAAAATGGTGAAGCTGGCGGACAAGATCGGTGGATTGCTGGAAGGAGCCAATGTGTTCAATGCCAAAGGTCGTTTGGATGAGCTGGTCCCACTATTCCAGCAGCTACTGCCCCGCGTAGGCAGCATGAAAACGACCCTGGAGCAGTATGGTCCGGCTTTTACTGAAATCATGGACGAGAATGCTGCTTTGAAAAAGGCGAATGAAAAGCTGGTGGTCGACAGTAAGCGTGACCGTCAGAAAAGCCTTGACAGCGAGAGTGCCCTGCATCAGCTCCAGTCGGAATACAGGAAGCTGGAACAAAAGCTGGCAGCAATCCCTCCGGAGGTCGTTGCACAGTATACCCGCAAAGGGCTTTCGCACGATCACAATCGGTAAAGCCAGGCAGGTGAATATAACCCTTTTGGAGTCCGGAAACCCAGTCATATCAAGGGTTTTCGGCTCCAGATTTCCCTTGGGTGGCACTATTGTCCACCCTGCTCAAAATCCCATTTTAAACGAGTTATTCACGAAAGCGAGGACAAACAGAATGGAAGACAAGATCATCATCCGCCGGTGCAAAGCATTGGCAGAAAAAGAATGCGCAAACTGCTGTAACCATTGGTGCCTGCCGGAGGACCGGCCATGTCATGTGATCAACGATCGTTATCCCAGCATCCATGACGGAGCGATCGACTGTGACTATTTCATGGACGCGGTACTTCGCGGCAATGCAGAGCTGAACAAGCTGGTTCAGTATGAGCTGCGCAAAGACCTTTTATCGGCAGCGACAAACTGCCGTACCTGTGAACGGTGTGGAGATCCCTATGTGCCTGCTTCACCCCGTCAGAAATACTGCATCTCCTGCGGCAAAGCTGTGAAAAAGCAGCAGAACCGCGAGAAGCAGAGGAGGCACAATGAAAAATTACGTGAGAGCCGATGTACGGCTTATAGATAAGGAGTA
>JAKSIR010000121.1 GCA_024398695.1 Bacteroidaceae bacterium
TGCCCGATAAATTGTGTATATTTGGGGCACAGTACATTTTTTTGTCATGAAGGAAGAGGAGTATATTGATGCGATTATCGGTATTTTTAAAGTTGAAGGCATAGGTCTTTCAATGGATGCCATTGCCGACAGGATTGGCATTACGCGCAAAACACTGTACAACCGTTTCAAGTCGAAGGATGAACTTATGGAGCGGTGTCTTGACCGGCTGTCATCCATCTTCATCAAGGAGATTGACTGTCTTGCCGATGAGTCGGTCGATGTGGTTCAGGGTTTCAGAAACGGTATAATGGGGATGTGGAAGTTTTTCTGCAATTCGTCCCACATATTCACACATGACATGATTACCGTTTATCCCAGCGTGGCAAGCCGCCAGCAGGATACCGGACGGCTGTGGCTGAACAGCAAGATAAGAATCAATATTGAACGGGGACAGGCCGATGGTACATACCGTAAGGACATTGATCCGTTGCTTATGTCCAGGTATATAGGCTTTTCAATCTTTGCGTTCTTCCATAACGAACTGAAGCGTGGTGAAACCACCGATTTTAACGACTATTTCAAGAAAGTGACAGACTATAACATTCATGCGCTGCTGGCGCAAAAGACGGAACAGTGTCACTCGGAATAGAGTTTGTGGAAAGCCCGGTACAGGTTCTGTGCAACGTGCAGGCTGTTGAAGCTTTCCATGGTCATGCTACGGGAAAGAATGTCGCCTGTGGTACCATGAATCCAGGTTCCGAGCATTGATGCTTCAATGGCGCTGTAGCCGCGGGCCAGAAGCCCTGCCGTGAGGCCGGCCAGGACATCGCCGCTGCCGGCTTTTGCAAGTCCCGGGCCGCCTGTGGGGTTTATGAAAACGTCACCTTCGGGCAATATTATGCGGCTGCGGTATCCCTTGGCAATAATGACTGAACGGCATTTTTCGCTCAGCACTGTAATGTCAGTGCCGGCATGAACCGAATCCAGCAGACGCTTAAGTTCGCCGGGGTGGGGCGTCAGAATGGAACCGGATGGTATATGCTCCATTTCATCGGGTTTTTCGGCGAGCAGATTCAGAGCATCGGCGTCAATAAGCATGGGAATGCCGCAGTTGCTGCATTGCTCCAGCAGATTACTGAAGGCTTTCATTGTGCAGGCTGCCTTGCCGAGCCCTGGGCCGATGCATACTGCATTGTAGCGCGAAAGGTCACGCGGCAACTGGCTGAAACAGTCTCCCGGGTCCTGCGACAGCATGGCCGGCGGGCAGTTGGCTGCGGCCGAATCAAGTGCGCGTCTTGTCGAGTGCAGTGTTACCAGGCCGCAACCGGACTGAAGGGCCGCGCTTGTGGCCAGTACGGCAGCTCCGGGCATGTCCTGACACCCTGCAATTATGAGCAGATGTCCGTAACAGCCTTTGTGCGAATTGTTGTCACGTCCTTTCAGAAAACCCTTCAGACAATCGGATGTCAGTTCTTTCATACTGCAAAAATAAACAATAATGATATTGCTCTTAATATTTGGATGTAAAGATGACCGTTCCTATATTTGCAATCAGCTGAACGTATATGAAACTCAAATGAGAAGACTGCCTATTATTGCTTTGACCGCATTGGTCCTGATGATAGCGGGATGCGGCAAGAAAAATGAAATGCCAATGCTCAAGACCTGCATTTTCCCCGGTGATTACCCTGATCCAAGCATTATGCGTGAAGGGGATGATTTCTACATGACGCATTCGTGCTTCACATATTATCCGGGTCTCCTGATATGGCATTCAACAGACCTTGTCACGTGGGAGCCGGTGGCACGTGCCGTTCAGGGGCAGGATTATTCAATATTTGCTCCGGAACTGTGCAAGGTAGGCGGCAAGTACTACATTTACTATCCTACAAGCACCGGCCTGAATTTCGTTGTTACAGCCGACAGGATTGAGGGCCCGTGGAGTGAACCGGTACAGATTGACGTCAGCGGCATTGACCCCGGTCATGTGATTGGCGAAGACGGGAAACGTTATCTGTATCTGTCCGACGGCAATGCTCCGCTTATTCTGGTGCAGCTGACCGATGACGGACTGGCAGTGGCTTCAGAACCTGAAACGTCATTTGCCGGATGGCCCATACCCGAAGACTGGGTTACCGAAGGCTTCTGGCTTGAGTCGCCCAAACTGTTCAAGCGCGGTGACTGGTTCTATCTGGTAACGGCCGAGGGCGGTACTGCCGGTCCCGAGACCAGCCACATGGTGCTGGTGGCCCGCAGCCGGAGCGCAGCCGGTCCGTGGGAGAATTCGCCTTACAATCCTATGATCCATACATACAGCGCAAGTGAGGACTGGTGGTCAAAGGGGCACGGTTCGCTTATTGACGATGCTCAGGGCAACTGGTATGTGGTTTATCATGCGTACCGCAACGGCTTCCACACTCTTGGCCGCAGCACCATGATAGAAAGCGTTGAATGGACTGAAGACGGATGGCCGGTAGCAGCGCAGAAGGATGGCGCATTATGGGAAAACCACGGACTGCAGGCTGACTATTCATACCTGCGTGACTATGACAACCCGCTCATGTGGGCAAAGTGGGAACCCGGTACCGAAACACTTATGACCACAACCGCCATTGATGCCGAATACCGGATAGAAGCTGAATTTGAGGTTTCCGGTACCGATATGGCCGGTCTTTACCTGTTCTACAATGATGATGCCAGTTTCGGACTCAGACTCGGTATGGAGCCGTCGCTGTCATCGGCCGGACAGATAAGGAAAATAAGGATTGAGAACCACAACAACATAGCCAGTGTGTGGAAAATGAACGGCAATGAATGGGAGGCCGTTGAAGAGAATGTCGATTTGAGCTCATATAACCACAATGTCTATAAGGGCTTCTTTGCGTTGAGGCCGGCATATCTGCTTACCGGCAGTGCCAGACTTGTAAGCTTTACATACACTCCGCTTGGAAATAATTACTAATCACTTTATATTATGAGAAAGCTGAATTTGACTGTCGCGCTTATGGCATGCGCGGCAATTATGCCGGCTGCGGCGCAGCAGGACTTCAAACACGAAAAGATTGTAAATGTACCACGCGGCGAACAGGCTCCTCCTGCCAACCCCGGGCAGCGCAACTTTGGTGGCATGATACGTACTCCGCAGGCAGGCCAGGGCGGTCAGACGCGCCGTCCTCAGGGTGCTCCGGCAGGTCAGGGCGCTCCGGCTATGGGAATGGGCGGATTCGGCGGATTTGGCGGTGGAATGGGTGCTTTTGGCGGCGGACAGCGTCCGGCACAGCAGACCCGTGTCCAGAAACTTGAGGACATGTCAATGAGTGACCCGTTCATATACCCGGATCCCGAAACAAAGACATACTGGCTGACAAGTACCGGCGGTTCGCTTTACAAGAGCAAGGACCTGCAGAACTGGGAAGGCCCGTACAACGTGATCGACCTCTCGGGCACATGGATGCAGGGCAATTTCGTTGCCGCCGCCGAGATTCACAAGTTCAACGGCAAGTACTACTATGCAGG
>JAKSIR010000122.1 GCA_024398695.1 Bacteroidaceae bacterium
TATCTGCGCTACATGGATCCGCACAATGACAAGGCGCTTGTAAGTTCTGCTGCCGACGGCTACTGGAAATGCGTTGACCTCTACCTGGGCGGTTCGGAACATGCCACGGGCCATCTTATCTACTCGCGCTTCTGGAACAAGTTCCTCAAGGATCTGGGTGTGAGCGCAGTTGAAGAACCTTTCGCAAAACTTATCAACCAGGGCATGATCCAGGGCCGCAGCAACTTTGTATATCGCATAAAGGATACCAACACGTTCGTTTCACTGGGCCTGAAGGACCAGTATGACACAACCCCCATTCATGTCGATGTCAACATTGTGAGCAACGACATTCTTGACGTTGAGGCCTTCAAGGCATGGCGTCCGGAATATGAGACGGCAGAGTTCATGCTTGAAGACGGCAAGTACGTCTGCGGCTGGGCCGTTGAAAAGATGTCAAAGTCAATGTTCAACGTAGTCAACCCCGACGTGATAATCGAGAAATACGGTGCCGACACACTGCGCATGTACGAGATGTTCCTGGGCCCACTCGAGCAGTCAAAGCCGTGGGACACCAACGGCATTGACGGCTGCCACCGTTTCATCCGCAAAATGTGGAATCTGTTCACCGACCGTGACGGCAATCTGTGTCTGACCGACGGCGAAGCCTCGAAGAACGAACTCAAGTCAATCCACAAGCTCATCAAGAAGGTTACCGAAGACATTGAGAACTTCTCGTTCAACACATCGGTCAGCGCCTTTATGATTTGCGTGAACGAACTTTCCGGTTTGAAGTGCAAAAACAGAGCCGTACTTTCCGACCTTGTGAAGCTTATTGCACCGTTCGCCCCGCATATTGCCGAAGAACTCTGGGAGATGATTGGAGGAACAGGCAGCGTATGCGATGCAGCATGGCCTGAATACAACGAAGAATTCCTGAAGGAAGACAGCGTAACCTACTCCATTTCATTCAACGGCAAGACACGTTTCACCATGGACTTTGCGGCCGATATGGACGCCAAGACCATTGAAGCGCAGGTTCTGGCCAACGAAAAGACACAGGGTTACATTGATGGCAAGACCGTACGCAAGGTCATTGTGGTTCCGCGCAAGATTGTCAACATTGTAATAGGATAACTTCATGAAGCTGGTCTTTGCAACAAACAACGCCCACAAACTGGACGAGGTGCGCCAGATTCTGGGTCCGACGTTCGAAGTCATTTCCCTGGCCGAAACAGGCTGTCACGACGACATACCGGAAACAGCCGACACCCTTGAAGGCAATGCTCTGCAGAAGGCGCACTGGGTGAAGGAACACTACGGTCTGGACTGCTTCGCCGATGACACCGGTCTGGAAGTCACGGCACTTGGAGGTGCGCCGGGCGTGCATTCGGCACGATATGCAGGCAACCATGATTCTGAAGCCAATGTTGACAAACTGCTGCGTGAACTGGAAAAAAAATCGGACCGCAGTGCACAATTCCGTACGGTTGTTGCGTTATTGCTTGATGGAAAGGAACTTCTGTTCGAAGGAACGGTAAAGGGAGAGATACTGAAGGAAAGAAGAGGCACCGGCGGATTCGGATATGACCCCGTATTCATGCCCGAAGGAACCGGACTGTCCTTCTCTGAAATGGGACCTGAAAAGAACAGCATAAGTCACCGCGCCAGAGCTGTGAATAAACTGGCTGAATATTTGAAAAGCTTATGATCAGATTCGCACATAAGGGAGCATTCGCTGCAGCATTTGCGGCGTTGCTCCTTTTGTCATTTTCTACGGTCAGCGCTGCCACTCTGCCTATCGGCACATGGAAGCTGCATCCGGCCTACAATGATGCTGAACGCCTGGTTCCCGCCTTCGGACAGCTGTTCGTGCTGAGTGACGGATCGCTCTACTCATACAGCCCGCTTGAAAATGAAAACGCCGTATACACCTACGACAAGACAGGCGGACTGTCCGATGTTGACATTGCATCGATGGCCTACTGTAATGAATGCAAAGCACTTGTCCTTGCATATTCGAACGGCAACATAGATCTACTGTATGAAAACGGGACAATGCATAACTGTCCGGACATTGTTATTGGAAATCCTGGAAATGTCATTGTCGGCAACATAAGCATATACGGTGATACCGCGTTCATTCCCATCGGTAACAGACTGGTCCAGTTCAATGTTGGACGCTGTGAAATTTCCGCCTGCTACAATTTCACGTCACAGGTCAAGTCAGCAGTCGTTCTCATGGATTCCATATACTGCTTTACCGCTGATTCGGTTATGGGAGCAAAAATGGACAAGGGGATAAACCTTCTTGATCCGTCGGCATGGAAAACAATAGGAAAAGGCCGGTTTGAAGGAGCTGTCACCTATGACAATTCCATATTCGCCGTATCGCAGGAACATGCGTTCTACAGAATAGCCGATGCCAACAGCCTGGAATTGAAACTTCTGATTGGTGACGGTGTCGTCAGTCTTCCGTCGACCGGCCCGGAGGGAATGGTAATAAGTACGGACAGTACGGCTTTCCGATATGTTTCAGCTGACAGCATCGTCTCATACAGACTGCCTTTCCATACCAACAGTGCCGTGTTGTGGAACAGGGAACTTTGGGGTGCTCATGGCGTTGACGGAGTTGCACGATACAGAATTGATGAGCCGGAGTCAGGAAATGAAGGCTCAGCCGTATGCACCGCCGCATACATAAAGCCCAACAGCCCGCGCCGCAACTGGATTCATTCGGTTTCGTGGCCATCGGCCGGAAAAATGCTGGCAGTCGGAGGATGCCAGAACTATAACGGCATTGTATGGCCGGGCACAGTCATGACATATGAAGATGACAAATGGAATTATTTTGACGAAAATGTCAGTGATTACACAGGTTTGAGGTACATAGATCTTACTGAGGCAGCCGTTGACCCTGACAATCAGTCAAGAGTGTTCGTAGGTTCCGCCAGACAGGGTCTGTATGAATTTGAAGACGGACATTTCGCTCACCATTACACCTGGGACAACAGCGGCCTTGAAACCATCATTCCTTCGTATCCGTATGACTATGTCAGCGTAAGCAGCCTGATGTTTGACAAGCATGGAAATCTCTGGATGACCAACAATGAAATCGACACCATCATAAAGATTCTCACCCCTGAAGGCGATTGGAAAAAACTGTACTATCCGGAACTGTCAGGTCTTCCCACATACAAGCAGATGAAACAGGATCATAACGGCGTCATTTGGATCAATTCATCAAGATACCTGCCTGGTATTGCTGCCATCGATTACGGCGGAACCATAGACAATCAGGATGACGACAGAATCAGATTTGCCGGCCCGTA
>JAKSIR010000123.1 GCA_024398695.1 Bacteroidaceae bacterium
TAATGGCGGGCGATCCACATCTTGTGGGCACCCACATCGCTGACCAGAATATCCTCCCGGCCCATCACTTTGCGCACATCCGCCAAAATTCTGGCGGGCTTCATGGGATAGCTGTTGTCCTGCGCCATCTCGTCCTGATCCTCTTCCATTTTTTTCCGAATGGCAAGCATCTCCAGCGGCACGGTATTTCTGCGGGCAGAACGAAGAATTTCGTAGATACTTTCCGTGATTTCTCCCACCACTTCCACTGTTGGCTGATAGTCCCGGTTCACATCCGCAGGCTGGGTATCCAAGTGGATAATCTTCATATCCGGGCGTGCATCCCATTTGGCAGGCGCACATTCCACGATATCATAGCCAATAGCAATGACCGTATCCGCCAGCCGGAAGGCTTTGTTTACATAATCTTTTTGGGGGATTCCGATCGTCCACAGACTGTAGGGATTATCCATTGAAATGATTCCCTTTGCCATCATCGTATTGACAACAGGGATATGAAGCCGATTCGCCAGCTCCGTTACCGCCTGCGCCGCTCCTGCACGCACAGCACCGGAACCGACCAGAATAATCGGGTTCTGTGCATGGCTGATCAGATTGGCGGCAATGCTGATGTGTTCCGGATTTGCATAAGTCACCTGAGGACTCTGCCGAAGCATTGGCTTTGTATTGGCCGGAAGCTTTGCAATATTATTGGGCAGGTCGATATGGGTAGCTCCCGGCTTCCCGCTCTCTGCGTACTTAAAGGCAAGGCGGACAATTTCGCTGACAGTGTCCGGCCGGATGACCTGTTTTGTCCGCTTGGTGATGGGCGCAAACATGGCACTTAAGTCCAGATACTGATGGCTGGTCAGCTGCATTCTATTCGTGCTGACCTGACCGGTAATGGCGACCAGAGGTGCTCCGTCAAGGAAGGCATCGGCCACACCGGTGACCAAATTGGTTGCACCCGGCCCCAGCGTAGACAGACAAACACCGGCATGGCCGGTCAGTCTGCCATAAACATCTGCCATAAAGGCGGCTCCCTGTTCATGCCGCACAGGAATAAAACGAATGCCGCTTTCCCGGATTGCGAACATCAAGTCCAGCGTTTCCTCGCCGGGAATCCCAAAAATGGTATCCACGCCTTCTGCCAGCAGGGAATCCACCAGGACCTGTGCGGTGTTTTTAACATTTGCGGTTTGTTCCATATAAATATGAACCTTTCTGCCTACATCAAAACTCAAAGCTCAAAACGCTGACGGACAATGCTGCACAGCTGTTCTGCTGCGCCTTCAATGCCGTAGCGAGCAGTATTAATCATGATGTCTGTATATTTTGTCAGTTCGCAGCCGCCGTACTCTTTGTGGTACTGCTCACGGCTGCGATCGATTCTTTCAATCATCTTTTTGGCAGTCTTCTCATCCATGCCCAGCTTCTCTACACAGTTTTTCAGCCGGGCATCATAAGGCGCTATTACACGGATATTCAAAACATTCTTTTTATCCGCAAGCACTACATCCGCACATCGTCCCACAATGATGCAGCTTTCCTTCTCTGCCAAATCCCGGATGATGTTCCTCTGTGTCTGGAACAGTTCATCCTGAACGCTCAGCATTCCGGTTCCCAAGGGGTACAGGCTCCTGAAATATCTGCTGTGGTTATCCTCACGGTCGCTGATCTCGCTGACCGGAAGTCCCATGCGTGCAGCCGTTGCTTCCACGATGTCCCTGTCATAGAATGCGATGTCCAGTTCATCGCTCATTGCCTGGGCAACGCTTCTGCCCATTGCTGCAAACTGTCGTGAAATGGTAACTACATAGTTTTTCACGCTGCTGCCTCCTTTTCACGCTGAACCGGCGGTGCTGCCATCCGCCGCTTCTGCAAGGAACGGACAACACAGGAAAGCGTGAAGTTAATCACAAAATAAATCAAGAATGCGGTGCCGAAGAGGACAAACACATCACTGACCATCTGGTGTCCTGCGCCGTTATACATATTGGAGGTAGACAGAATTTTCCGGACACGGCTCATCAGCTCGATACAGGCCAGGTTTGCCAGATAGCTGGAGTCCTTGATGGTTGTGATAATCTGACTCAGGAGTGTGGGCACAACCGCACGGAAGGCCTGGGGCAGAATGATGTAGATCATCGTCTGCACCATGGAGAAGCCCTGGGTATGGGCAGCCTCGAACTGCCCCTTGGGGATGGAGTTCAGGCCGCCGCGGATGATCTCCGCGATAACAGAAGAAGTAAACAGGATCAGAGCAACAACTGCGCGGAACAGGATCTTCATTTCCACACTGGTCAGGCCCAGCATTTTATGGGCAAAGAACTTGGGGCAAGGGCAGGCCACCAGGCAGATAAAGATCCAGAGCAGCAGCGGCGTATTGCGGAACACTTCTATGTAAACGGTGGAGATCCATCCAAAAATCCGGCTTTTTCCGGTGCAGTAGTTCCGGCACAGAGCCAGGACGCTGCCCAGCACAATGCTGACAAGGACACTCAGCACGGACAGGACGAGTGTAAATGCGATTCCTTTTCCGATATACTGCATGACGCCGGGAACGGAGAGAATCGAAAAGCTAGCTTTCCAATCCATCATATTACACTACCCCCTTTACTGTTTTGTTGGCTCCATGGGCTTCTCTGCGCTTCAGCATAGTCTCCCAGCGGCTGGCCAGATGGGACAGCGGGAAGCAGATGCAGAAGAACAGAACGCCGCAGACGATGTAGGCCGGTGCATAAGCACCGCCGGTGGACGCTCCTGTAACAAAGCTGTAGGTCAGACTGATTAAATCCGCACCGCCTACGATATACAGGCAGCTGGTATTCTTAATCAGATTGACCATCTGGTTTACCATAGGGGGGAGGATGATTTTAATGCTCTGGGGCAGAATAATATAACCCATTGTACTGAAGTAATCGAATCCTTGACTGTTTGCGGCCTCGAACTGTCCTTTTGGGATAGATTGAATGCCTGCACGAACAACTTCTGACATATAGGCACCGGTATATACACCCAGAGAGATAATGCCGGTTGTAATGATATTCACTTTGAAGCCGGAGAAGGCCAGAACGTAATACAGGAAACACATCTGCAAAACAACAGGGGTATTCTGAATCGCTTCCACATACACTCTTGCAATGATTCGCAATACCCTCCAGTCAGAAGTTGCCATAAGGCCGAACAGGAAGCCAAGAAACAGCGCCAGAATCAATGCCACGGCAGCTGTACGCAGTGTATTGCCAAAACCGGTTAAAAATGTGGAACGAAATGTCCACACTTTCA
>JAKSIR010000124.1 GCA_024398695.1 Bacteroidaceae bacterium
GTCTTGACGATTATTCTCAAATCCAGTAACAATGTGCGGTGATCCAGATAATCCAGATCCAGTTCCAGACGACGCAGCATTTTTTCCATAGTATCCGTGTAGCCGTTGCTGATTGTGGCATAAGAAGTGACGCCCGGCTTCATGAGATATATGTATTGATAGTCGTCTGTCAGACGTTCAATCTGGCTGATAAAGAAGCGCCTTTCCGGTCTTGGTCCGACAAATGACATGTCACCTATCAGGACGTTCCACAATTGCGGCAGTTCATCAAGATGATGTGCACTCAGGAATGATCCGAACGGAGTTATGTATTTGTTCCTGTCCTGTTCCGAACGGGGTATTCCATCTTTTTCAGCATCGCACCTCATACTGCGGAACTTATAGATGTTGAACGGACGGCCATGATATCCGATTCTTTCCTGTTTGAAAAACACCGGGCCTTTCTGAAAAACAAGTATGAGAGAAAAGACAAGAAACAGAGGAGACAACAGAATCAGGCCGAAAAATGCAAAAACGATATCAAAAAGACGCTTGACACCAAGCTGAAAACCATTCATTGCATCCTTATGTCCCTGGCAGTCTTCTGAATTCAACACCAACTTCATATTCCTCATATCCTGACTCACTTCAAGACGATAACGCGCACGCAGCGCGAATATTGTTTCGCCACACAAAAATAATGCCTATTTTTGTCAATCGGAAGTAAAGCAAACACATATTGAACGAATAATCAAATCATCTGATTTATGAAAGCATTTGTTTTTCCAGGACAGGGAGCCCAGTTTTCAGGAATGGGCAGCGACCTTTACGAAAGTGACGGCAATGCCAGAAAACTGTTTGACGATGCCGACGGCATTTTAGGATTCAAGATTTCCGAAATCATGTTTCACGGGACCGATGAGGACCTGCGCCGTACAGACATCACCCAGCCGGCTGTTTTTCTCCATTCCATCGCTGTAGCAACTGCTATGGGGAACGAATTCAAGCCGGACATGGTAGCAGGACATTCACTCGGTGAATTCTCGGCTTTGGTAGCCTGTGGAGCCCTTTCGTTTGAGGACGGTCTCAAACTTGTCGCCGCACGCGCACGTGCCATGCAGAAAGCCTGCGAAAGCAATCCCGGTACAATGGCTGCCGTTATTGGATTGGCCGATGAAAAGGTGCAGGAAATCTGCGATCAGGTACAGGCCGGAGGTCTGACAGTCGTACCTGCCAACTTGAACAGTCCCGGACAGATTGTAATTTCAGGCAGTGTCGATGGAATCGAGGCCGCCTGTCCGCTCATGAAGGAAGCCGGAGCAAAGCGCGCGCTGCCGCTTTCAGTGGGCGGAGCTTTCCATTCGCCTCTCATGGCTCCTGCACGTCAGGAACTTGCCGCCGCCATTGACAGCACGGAATTCCACACTCCACGTTGCCCCATATACCAGAACGTTGATGCCAAAGCGCATACGAACATTGACGAGATACGCTCGAATCTGGTAAAACAGCTGGATTCACCGGTAAGATGGACCCAGTCTGTACTGAATATGGTTGCCGATGGAGCCGATGAATTCATTGAATGCGGGCCAGGTTCCGTACTGACCAATCTCATCAAGCGCATACGCGGCTAATGCAAAAAAAGAAGACCATCTATCAGGTTTTCACCCGCCTGTTCTGCAATCCCTCTTCAACCTGCATGCCCAACGGCAGCATAGAGAAGAACGGTTGTGGCAAGATGAATTCGTTCACGCAGGAAATACTTGATGAAATCAGAAGAAACGGATACACCGGCATATGGTTCACAGGTCTCATAGCACATGCCAGCCAGACGGACTACAGCAGTCACGGCATCGCGCTTTCCAATCCTGCAACAGTCAAAGGTGCAGCCGGTTCACCGTATGCTGTCCGCGACTATTACGACATAGATCCCGACCTTGCCGTTTCAATCAAGGACAGGATGCAGGAATTCAATGCACTTGTTGAACGTGTTCACACGGCCGGCCTCCATTTCATCATGGATTTCGTACCGAATCATGTAGCCAGGCAGTACCATTCGGCAAATCTGCCGGACGGCATTCATGATTTGGGTGAAAACGATGATGAAAGCTGCGAATTCTCACCTTCAAACAACTTCTATTACTTTCCCGGACAGGTTTTGTCCGGTGAAATTGACTGGCAGGACTACAGGGAATGTCCGGCCCGCGCTACAGGAAACGACCGTTTCAATGCATATCCCGGCAAATGCGACTGGTACGAGACAGTCAAACTGAACTACGGCATCGACTGGCACGACGGCAGCCGCCACTTCGATCCCATTCCGGATACATGGATAAAGATGACTGACATTCTGTTGTTCTGGGCCGCAAAAGGTGTTGACGCATTCCGTTGCGATATGGCCGAAATGGTCCCGGTTGAATTCTGGCATTACGCCATCAGAAAAGTCAGGTCAAAGTTCAGAAAAGTTGAATTCATCGCCGAAATATACAACCCCGGCTCCTACTCGTCATACATTGAATACGGAGGATTCGACTGGCTGTATGACAAAGTCGGCCTTTACGATACGCTTCGTGCAATAGTGGAAGGCAGAGAATCGGCCACGGCCATAACACGCTGCTGGCAGGCAACCGGCGATAACGGCAGCCATATGCTGCATTTCATGGAGAACCACGACGAACAGCGCATTTCATCGGATTATTTTGCAAAAGACCCGCAGAAGGCCAAGCCAGCCATGGCCATATCGGCCCTTATGGACGCATGTCCGGTCATGGTCTATGCAGGACAGGAAATGGGAGAACGCGGAATGGACGAAGAAGGCTTTTCCGGTCTTGACGGACGCACCACCATATTCGACTACTGGTCACCATCGACTCTGCGACGTCTTTACAACAACGGCCATTTCAACGAAGAACTGCTGACCGACGGCGAGAAATCCTTGAGATCATGGTATTCACAGCTCATGAACATAGCCCGCAGGGAAAAATGCGTTTCCAACGGAAAATTCTTCGATCTGATGTACGTCAACCCGACATCGGCCGCTTTCAATCCTCATGTACAATACGCATTCATGCGCTCTGACGGGAAAAGCTCCATGCTGGTAGCTACGAATTTCTCGGATCACGACCTTCCTACATCTGTCATGATTCCCAGACATGCATTTGACTATCTGGGCATCAATCCGTCCGAATCGTGCAGAATGACGGACCTCATGACAAAAAGGACCTACACCGCTCCACTTTTACCCGATTCTACCGTCCGTTTCAACGTCCCGGCCTACTCCGCTAC
>JAKSIR010000125.1 GCA_024398695.1 Bacteroidaceae bacterium
TTCCCGATGCAGAAGCGGGAGAAGATGGTGCCGAGGACTTCGTCGGGGGTGATTCGGGCGCCTAGGATTTCGGCCAGGTGGGCGAGGCACTGGCGCAGGTCTTCCGAGACCAGGTCGCCGGTAAGGCCGGAGGTCAGGGCCTGGATGGTGCGGTCAATGTCGGCGAGGGCAAGGTCAAGGGCCTGCTTGTGGCGGATGTTGGTTATCAGGACATCCGAGCCGGCCGAGTGGGGGACCGATGCCAGGAGCTGCTGCTGGAGCCATTCCATGCCGGTGCCGTTTATGGCCTGGAATTCCGGGGTCTTGTTCACTACCCTGATGACGGTCTGGTCGGGGCGGGTCTCTATGGCGGGGAAGTCGGTGTCGGGGTCGCGCATCAGTATGATGGTGCTGGCACGGTTGGCGGCCTTCATGGAGCGCTCTATGCCCATCTTCTCAATGGCATCGGTGGTGTGGCGTATGCCGGCGGTGTCAATGAAACGCAGCAGGTAGCCGTCAATGGTCACGGTGTCTTCAATGACGTCGCGGGTGGTGCCCTGTATGTCGGACACTATGGCGCGGTCATCGTGCAGCAGGGCGTTGAGAAGGGTCGATTTGCCCACGTTGGGGGCTCCGATTATGGCAACCGGTATGCCGTTCTTTATGGCGTTGCCCTGGGCAAACGAACCGATAAGACGCTCTATCTCGGACTTGATGCCTTGGGCCAGTTCCATAAGATGGTCGCGCTGGGCAAACTCGACATCCTCTTCGGAAAAGTCAAGCTCAAGTTCCAGGAGCGATGTCATGGTAAGCAGGCGGTCGCGCAGCTCGGACAGCTTGCGTGAGACTCCGCCGCGCATCTGCGACATGGCAACGCGGTGCTGGGCGGCGTTTTCGCTGGCAATGAGGTCGGCAACCGATTCGGCCTGCACCAGATCCAGCTTGCCGTTCAGATAGGCGCGTTTGGTGAATTCGCCGCCGGTGGCCTGACGGCATCCCGCATCGGCCAGCAGCTGGCATACGCGACTTAGAATGTACCGTGAGCCGTGGCATGAAATCTCGACCGAATCCTGGCCGGTATATGAGTGCGGCGCACGGAATACCGATACCAGAACCTGGTCAATCTCGTGACTGCCGTCGCAGATGCTGCCAAAATGCAGTGACTGCGGTCTGGCATCGGCCAAAGTGTGTCTGCCGCGGAAAATGCCGTCAACGGCGGTGATCGCCGCGGGGCCCGATACGCGTACAATGCCAATGGCACCGCCCTGTGCTGTCGCTATTGCGAATATTGTGCTGTCCATACTGTCAAGCGGCTAATGACTGATTGCTAAACTCTACCGATGAACAACGGCAGCGCTGCGGCTGCAAATCCAAGCACAAGACTCAGAATGACGTATAACAGGAACGTGACGTAGTACCCGCCGTTAAGCAGCGATATGCTTTCGTAGCTGAATGTCGAGAAGGTGGTGAAACCTCCGCACAGTCCGGTGGTCAGCATGAGCCTGGTCTGGTATGACATGCCCCACCGTTCCGAATACTGGTAGAACAGGCCTATGAGCAGGCAGCCCAGTATGTTCACAATGAATGTGGGCCACGGAAAGACTGTGCCGGCATATCTGGGGTGCAGTGACAGGTGTTTCCAGTATGCCGACACTGCAAAGCGGATGCTCGATCCCAGTCCGCCTCCAATGAATACAAGCAGCAGTTCTCTCATGGCTCAGATGCGGTCAAGTACTTTCTGTATGAGTGAGGTCATGAGCGGCTTGTAGTCGGTGTTCATTTCCTTGGCATAGCGGTTGGCTATGACCATACATACCGTCATGGCGTTATGTCCAAGCAGGGCTGCCAGTCCGGCAAGGGCCGAGCCTTCCATCTCGAAGTTGGTTATCTTCATGCCCTGCCAGTCAAAGCTCTCGATTTTGGCATTCTGCTCCGGGTCCTGCAGGCCGGCACGCAGCACACGCCCCTGCGGGCCGTAGAATCCGGGGGCGGCAATGGTGACTCCCGGAACCATATCGGGGTCATGGGCCATTATGCGGTCAAGCAGCTGGCGGCTTGGCAGGGCGATGTACGGCGCAGCCTTGCGCGGCGACCAGTTCATGTGCAGACAGAACGCCTTTTCCATTTCAAGATCACACACGCTGTCACGGCCCTCGTAGAAATTGAGCAGTCCGTCAAAGCCTATGTTGCGTACGGAACACAGATATGTGCCTATGGGGGTGTACGGCTGCAAGCCGCCGCAGGTGCCTATGCGTACCAGGTCGAGTGTCCTGTGTACGGGCTTTTCGGTGCGGGTGCTGTAGTCAATGTTGGCAAGCGTGTCCAGCTCGTTCATGACAATGTCAATGTTGTCGCAGCCTATGCCGGTGCTCAGAACGGTGATGCGCTTGCCTTTGTACATGCCTGTGGCGGTGCGGAATTCGCGGTTCTCTACACGGCATTCAATGCTGTCAAACATCTCTGCAATAATGTCAACGCGTCCGCTGTCACCTACCAGAATGACCTTGTCGGCCAGCTGTTCCGGTTTCAGATGCAGATGGAAGCATGAACCGTCGCCGTTGATTATCAGTTCCGATGGAGCAAAATAGTTAGCCATACACGGATTTACTTTTTGAAATGATTCAACTCAAGAGCCCTGACCTGTTTCTCCATATCCATGACCTTGCGTTCCAGTTCAAGCACCTGGCCTTCAAGCTGCAGCAAGGCCCCTGACATGCGTTCCTTCTCCCTGGTACCTGCCTCGTGGTACTGCATTCGCCGGTCATCGAGTTCCTGCTGCCTTTGTTCCAGCTCGCGGCTCAGCCCGGTCCATTCCTGATACCTGTCACGGGCTTCGGGGCTTTGGAAATCGGTCAGTTCGTGATATGTAGAATAGTCGTCGATAATGTAGTCAAAGGAATTCATCTTGCTGTCATTCTGCGAGTAGCGCAGCAGGATAAGCCTCTGTCGGGCGGCAAGCAGGGCGTCTGCATCGGTCTGGGTCGATGCTATTGAGCTCAGCTTTGCGGCCGACAGGATTGTGCTGCGGTCCTCGGTCTCGTAGTTGTAGCGCTGTCCCGACAGGCTGGGTACGAAAATGTATATGCAGACCGAATCGGCCGATGTCATGCCGCGGTCGGTTGCAAACCATCCAAGGTCATTGTCCTCATCGACCACATACAGATAGTCGTTGGCGCTTGAGTTGAAGGGCATGCCTATGTTGTCGGGCTTGTAGTAACCGCCTGTGGCCGGATTCATTCTGGAAACGAAAATGTCATAGCCGCC
>JAKSIR010000126.1 GCA_024398695.1 Bacteroidaceae bacterium
AAGTTCAGACTGTCAAGGAACTTGCGTATTTCCATGACCATCTTGTGGCGGAGTTCCAGATTGCTGCGTACGCACTGGCGGCGCAGGTCCAGATAACGGTATTTCATGCGCAGGTCGTCACCTCCGTCGGTCTCGTCCTCGATGGTGAAAGGAGGAGTGTCGGCCGCATTTATGACATTCAGGCTGTCAACCAGAATCTCAATGTCGCCGGTAGGCATCTTGGGATTCTTGCTGGAACGCTCGCTTACGGTTCCTTCCACCTGTATCACATATTCACGGCCCAGGCGTGATGCCTGTTCGCACAGAGCGGCATCCTGGCTGTCGTTGAATACAAGTTGTGTAATACCGTAGCGGTCACGCAGGTCAACGAAGACCATTCCGCCCAATTTTCTGGCTTTCTGAACCCATCCGGCAAGGGTTACCTTGCTTCCTGCATCGGAAAGACGCAGTTCTCCACAGGTTTTAGTTCTGAACATATATTGTGGTTTTGATTTTTCCGGCGCAAAGATACTCAAATTTGAACATTACGCAGTACCATATTTTATTTAACTTTGCGACTTCAAAATAATAATATTGGTATGAACAGGAAATTATTCAAACTTACGTCGCTGTTGTTTCTGACAGCCGTTCTGTTTGCAGGATGCCACAAGGACGATGAATTTGACGAAGCACTTCTGACCGGCACATGGTACAACCAGACCGAAGCTCTGTATTTCAATTTCAACTCCGATCACAGCGGTCGGACCGACGAAGACGGTGAAGGTACCAATGCAAAGCAGTTCACATGGTCTTTGAATGACGATGAACTGTCAATATCCTATCAGTCGCAAAGCGGTTTCCTTGACGGACTGACCGAGGTGTATATTGTAAAGGAGCTCACATCTGCGCGCATGGAAGCATATCAGATTGACGAGCCCGATGTTACTGTGATATTCGAAAAAAGGTAATGAAAGGAACAGTTGCAGTAAAAAGTCTGAAGATAGCCGGCATTTGCCTGTTGTCCATATTCGGAGTGTTTGTTCTGGCATTCCTTGTCCTGTCGTGGACCATACTGTCGCCGGCCAGGCTGACAGCGACTACACGCAAGGTCCTTGACAAGTATGCACCCTGCCCTGTCATGATTGACAAGGTGGAACTGACCCTCGTCAAGACATATCCGTTCCTGGCTTTCAGGATTGACGGTCTGTTCGTACCCGACGAGATGGAAGAATCGCCTCTGGATACGCTTCTAAGTGTTGAAAAACTGTTTGTTCAGGCGAATATCGACACACTGATAAAAAGCGGTGACATTGTGGTTACCAATCTTGAGCTGAAAAAAACTCAGGCAGGACTGTTTACAGCCGCATCGGGAAAAGGCAATCTGGATTTCCTGATGACGGCCGATACCGCACAGGTTGAAGAGGAACCCTCAGAGGGCATTCCAAACCTGAGAATCAGTCTTGAAAATGCCGGGATTTCACATCTCAAGGCATCATATACAGACCTTTCAGCCGGAATCGATGCCGCCATTGCCGATTTCAACGTTGACATGTACGGCAGTATGGACGGCCCTGAAATTACGGCTCACGTCCATGCATATTCAAATGACAGATGGTCATTCAGCGTCAAGGATGACACGACAGACATGGGCGCAGCGATAGGTGCCCTGTCCCTGAAACTTGACGGAATGATGGCTGACAACTCATTGAAAGGCAATATGTCATTCTCGGTTGACGGTATCGATGCCAATTATGGAACAATTGCTGCCAATCTGGGCGGCATTGAAGCCGGAACCTCATTCGAGTGCAGTCTTGACGGCAACGGACTGAAGGACGCCGGTGTGCGTGACCTTAATGTGTCGGTCGACAACCTTGCCGCACTGATGGACGGCATGGAGGCCGGTCTGGCAGCTTTAGGCGTGAAGATTTCGCAGGCAGGCTATGATGCACAGACCGGAAATGTCAGTCTGGGCGAAACCGGCATCAGTCTTGGACAGACAGGATTTTCCATGGCTGACAGCCTTGGCAACCGTACCGTTGCCGGCTTTGCTGACTTCGCCGCCACACTTGCCGCCTCGGGCAATCTTGACAGTCAGAGCCTGACCGAAGGCCTTGATGCCATAATCTCGGATATAACCTTCACTCTTGAAGGCGACACCGCCATAACAGCCGGTCTCGACGATCTCAGGGTTGTTCTCAATTCGGACATCGACAAGGAAAAAATTGATGCGGAACCCTCAATAAGCACGGGAAGTGTCTGGATGACCGTAGGCAATGACAGAATGGTTCCCGGATGGCCGCTTTCACTGAAGGCAAGCATTCACACCAATCCTGAACTCAGCCACGTCAGCATGCCGGTTTCGCTGAATGTCAACGGCCAGCAGATTGGTATCGACACTGACATAGACATCTCCAACAATATGCAGGATTTCAGGGGCTATGCCGGAATATCGGCCCGGTCTCTTGACATTCAGCGCATTATGGGCATGATACCTGACAGTTTCAAGGATATGGTCGAAGGCATTTCCGCATCGGGTAAAATAGCTCTGAACGCGGGTATACGCGGTTCTTACGTAAACGGCGAGGCTGCACTTCAGTCAGCCGAAGCATCGGTAGGACTGGACGGTGTATGTGCCGCCGTCGCCGACACGCTGTCTGTAGGCATACCTGCTCTCACTGCAAAAGTCGCATATCCGAGTGCTGCAGGCACAAAGTCCGGCGGTGAAAGTGCGGACATCAGAATTGACTTTGACGGTCTTGACTTCACCCTGGACGGTGAAATGTACCGGATGGCATGCCTGCTGTCCGACGTGAGCCTTGACGCCCGTGCCGACGGTCCCATTGACAGTCTTGACCTGAATGGAATGACAGCATACGCCACAATAGGCATTGGAGGTCTTGAGGCATCGATGGATACCATATCGGCCACCTTGAATGACCTTACGGCCGATGTCGCCCTTACTCCAAACGACGGTCTGCCTTCTCTGATGCTGAATCTGGGATTCCAGTCGCTGGCCGGAGCGATAGGCAGCATGGCCGATGCGGGATTGGGAAGGACCGACATCAGCGCAATGGCAAGATATGACAGCGAGAAGGAAGATATCCTGTCCCAGTGGGATCCGCGTTTCAGTCTGAAGATGCATGATTCGCATCTTGGAATGAACGGCCTTACCGTAGAACTGCCGCAGTTCGATACTGACTTCTCGCTTGGACGTTTCTCGGTCAATGACAG
>JAKSIR010000127.1 GCA_024398695.1 Bacteroidaceae bacterium
ATTTCGTTGCCGCCGCCGAGATTCACAAGTTCAACGGCAAGTACTACTATGCAGGTACGTGGAACAACCACGGCGTATGCATTGAGCAGGTTCCAAGACGTTACAACGTGCCTCTGAACCAGACCATGCTGCTGGTGTCGGACAAGGTTGACGGCCCGTACAAGCCTCTGGTCCAGGATTCCACTTTCTGCCTCGGCCCTACTGACTGGGACATCATTGACGGAACGCTGTACGAGGAAAACGACACCGTCTATATGGTGTTCGTGCATGAATGGACCCAGCTGATTGACGGTACAATGGACTATATGCCTCTTACCAAGGACCTGAAGTACCGCACAGCCAATCCTACCACCATTTTCCGCGCCAGTGAGGCTCCATGGTCAAAGGAGATGAGCTCAATAGGCGAAGCCACTTTCGGCATGAAGATGCCGGGTTGGGTGACCGATGGCCCGCAGCTGTTCCGCACACAGACAGGCGTGCTTGGCATGTTGTGGTCAAGCTGGGGCGAAAACCGCTATGCCCAGGGTATTGCATATTCGACCAGCGGAAGCATCAAGGGTCCGTGGGTTCAGGAAGAGAAGGCTTTCAAGGGTGACAACTCGGGTCACGGCATGCTTTTCCGTACATTTGAAGGCAAGCTGCTGTATTCCGTACACCATGCCGAGGGCGAGAACGGCCAGCGCAAGCCTCAGATCTGGACTGTCGATGACAGCGGCGACAGACTTGTTCTTGGCGAGCGCCTGTACTGATTTATCCGGTCATCCATAAAAATGAATCCGCTTCCTGAGGTTCCTTCAGGTAGCGGATTCGTTTTTCAGAGGTCGGATCAGTCCATAGGATAAACTACACCCCATTCCCGGCGCAGTCCGTCCATGAGCTTCATGATATCAAGCGTCTCCTGGTGCGGCATGTATGGCGATTCCAGCAGTCCGCGGTCAATGGCATCGAACGATGCCTGTACCTGGTATTCGTAGCCTGTTATCTGACCTGCGGGTTTGTCATAGACTGCAACAGGCTGATAGTCCTTGTATACGGTGAACTTCTGCGGACAGTTTATGTTGTCCACTATCATGTAACCTTCGGTGCCGCAAATCTGACCTATGCGGCCGCACAGGTTCATTGTGGTGGTCTGCAGGTTGGCTACGCGTCCGTCACGGTAGACCCAGTTGATGGCGTCGAACATATCCATGCCGGTAGTGCCCTTGACGCACGATGTCTTCTGGCTTACGACATCGGACCCGAAATACATGCGTGCAAAGTTTATGCAGTAGACTCCAAGGTCAAGCAGGGCGCCTCCGCAAAGGTCAGGGCGCAGTATGCGGTCCTTGAATTCCATCATGTAGCACAGGCTGGCGTTGAGCAGGCGCGGCTGACCGATTATGCCGCTGTCCATGACCTCCTTTATCTGTGCCGACAGGGGCATGTAACGGGTCCAGATGGCTTCGGTTATGAATACACCCTTCTTGTGTGCCATGTCGAGCAGGGCATCGGCCTGACGGGCGTTGGCCGTGAAGGCCTTTTCGCACAGTACGGGCTTGCCGGCACTGATGGCCATCGATGCATTGTCAAAATGGTGCGAGTGTGGGGTGGCTATATATACCAGTTCCACGTCGGGGTCATCGACAAGTTCCTGATAGGAGCCGTATGCCTTTGCAAAGCCCCATTGTGATGCGAATGCACGGGCTTTTTCAATTGAGCGCGAAGCTACGGCGTATTTCATTTTCGGGTCAAGACCCGTGAGGGTCCGGGCCATCATGTCGGCAATCCATCCGGTGCCTATTATTCCTACTTTTCCGTTATGCATAGTTGTAAGTGTCATTTCTGATTGAGTTTGCGTATTACACGGGCCGGGTTGCCTACCGCAAGGCTGTCGGCGGGTATGTCATGGACAACGACGGCTCCGGCTCCTATTACCGAGCGGTCACCGATGGTGACGCCGGGGCAGATGGTGACACCGCCGCCAATCCAGCAGCGCTGTCCGATGCGTACAGGCTTGCAGTACTCCCAAACATCGCGCTCATCGGCATCGAGCGGATGTCCGGCTGTGAAAATGTTCACGCTCGGTGCAATCAGGGTGTTCTTTCCTATATATACGCCTCCACCGTCAAGAACCGTGCAGCCGAAGTTTACGAAAACGCCTTCTTCGGCGTGGATAAGGCTGCCGTAGTCGCAGTAGAACGGCGGTTCAAAATATACGTCAGGGGCACAGTTGGGAAGCAGTTCGTGAAGTATGTCGCGCATACTATCCTCGTGGTACTCGGTTATGTTCAGACGGCGCAGCAGCTTTTTAACTTCGTCGCGGTACGCGTACATTTCGGGCGTGTGGGCATCGTATGGCAGCCCGGCCTTCATCTTTTCCAGCTCCTGTCTGAGAGCGGGGTTCTGTTCCAGTTCTTCCTTGCGTGTCATTGTATGCTTTAATAAAACGGTTTCCTATGCTTCACAAAAATAGACATTTTGGTTATCTTTGCGAACAGTTTGAGTTGAAATACACATTTGAACTATGATATACACGGATTTGACACAGCTCATAGGTGAGACCCCTATGCTTGAAATAGCTCCCGTTGAAGGACAGCATGCCAAGATAGTTGCCAAGTTGGAATGTTTCAACCCCGGAGGCAGCGTCAAGGACCGTACCGCTCTGGCTATGATTCTTGATGCCGAAGAGAACGGCTCGCTCAAGGCCGGGGGTACAATCATTGAGCCTACGAGCGGCAATACCGGCGTGGGACTGGCCTGGATAGGCAAGCTGCGCGGATATCGTACCATCCTGACAATGCCGGACACCATGAGCCTGGAACGTCGCAAGCTGCTTGGCGCATACGGCGCACAGATTGTGCTGACTCCCGGCAGTGAAGGCATGAAGGGTTCCATTGCCAAGGCCGAGGAACTGCGTGACAGCATTCCCGGAGCAGTGATACTGGGACAATTCACCAATATGTCCAATCCTGCAGTACACGAGAAGACCACTGCCGTTGAAATCTGGGAACAGACCGATGGAAAGGTCGATATTTTCGTTGCAGGCATGGGTACCGGCGGTACGGTTAGCGGAACGGGAAAGGGTTTGAAGAAATTCAACGGCAACGTTCAGATTGTTGCATTCGAGCCGGATTCATCGCCTCTTTTGACCAGGGGTACAAGCGGAGCGCATGCCATTCAGGGCATCGGCGCCAATTTCGTTCCTGACACAT
>JAKSIR010000128.1 GCA_024398695.1 Bacteroidaceae bacterium
TTTCCCTATCGTGTGTAGGGGAGAAATGATTTCCAATGAACGATGGTATCATGCAGTTTGGAGAATTATTTGTAACTTGCAACAAATAACCAAAATTACTATGAATAAAAAGACTACTGTGGCAGCGCTGTTGCTGCTTCTCGCTCTGTCGGCTGGGGCACAACAGTCGAATGTAAACCTGAGCTACAACCCTCAGAAAGATACTGAAGGGCTTATTCCTTTCAGCGCGAATTTGAATTCGCCCCAGGTAAACGACGACCATACCGTGTTGTTCCGCCTCAAGGCTCCCAAGGCGCAGTCAGTTGCTCTGTCGGGCGCCATGACTACTATACTTGGCACACGCGGCAATATACCTTTTACAAAAGGAGATGACGGCATCTGGAACTTGACCATCGGCCCGCTTCCTGTTGACATGTATCAGTACAATCTGGTGGTTGACGGTGTCAGTATGGCCGATCCAAACAATACCTATGCGGCTTTCACAGCCATGCCGCCGTACAGCGAACTGATTGTTCACGGTGACGGCCCAATGTGGTGGGATGCAAAGGACGTGCCTCACGGATCAATTACCCGTCACATCTATTACAGCCCGGTAACCGAAGGCGAGCGCGAAATTTACGTTTACACTCCCCCTATGTACAACCCAAAGAAAAAGTACCCTGTACTGTATCTGATGGGCGGAAGCGGCGAACTGCCATCGAACTGGATGTATGACGGACGAGTCAATTTCATCATGGACAACCTGCTTGCCGAAGGTAAGGCCGAACCCATGATCATTGCCATTGTGAACAACCAGGTAATCCACCGCAACCATCCCGAGCACGAAAAACTGACATTCGACATAATGGAACGCGAATACCGCGAGGCCATTATTCCATACATTGACAGTCACTACAAGACAATAGCAAACCCGCATGGCCGTGCCATTTCAGGCCTTTCCATGGGTGGCCGCCACACAATCTTTGTAGGTTTCAAGTCACTCGACCTGTTCGCAAACTTCGGCGTATTGAGCGCCGGCGACAACCGTCCCGAAGAGACTTTGACCGATTTCCTCAACGATCCCAAGGTCAATGACAAGATTGACTACCTGTTCATAGGTCAGGGCGGTGCCGAAGAGTCGGGCATGTTCAACATGCGAGTCAAGGGACTGCGCGATGCCCTTGACAAGCACGGCATAGAGTACGAGTATTTCTGCACAGGCAAAGCCGGTCACGACTGGTCAACCTGGCGCCATCTTCTCTACGAAGGTTTCCTGCCCAACCTCTGGAAGAAGTAATTCAGGAAATGAAACGGTGTCAGCAACATACATTCCTAGTGGAATGATACCATAAAACAAGGCGGACCTCACAATATAGTGGGCCCGCCTTTTACTGTTGGTTGACTGATATTACTTGATGTTCTTGCGGTCAAACATCCAGCCTTCCATCTTGCTTACACCGGGTTCACTGCCTGTGAACATTGTGCCGGCTTCCTTGTCGTTCTTGAGCTGCCACTTGAGCCATGCACCGGCTACTTTGGCGTAGTCACCGCCATGAGGCTGCATATAGGTACCTCCGTGGCCTATGCCGTCAAGACTGCAGAGGAATGCAGGCATTGTGCCGTCAAGCTGCTTGAAGTCATCGTTACCGTTCTCCCAGGCGATATCGGTTGAACCGCCAAGAATCCAGATTACTGACTTTGTCTTCATGCTGTTGAGGCTGGCCTTGTCATCGCCGCCGTTGAAGAATCCGCTGTTCATGACCATGATTGTCTTGATACGGGCGTCATTTGACATGTGAAGAGCTTCCAGACCGCCGCATGACATACCTGCTGCTGCAATGTTGTCAAGGTCAAGCTTGCCGTAATAGGGGCTGTTTTTGTCGGCATTCTGGGCAATTACCCATTCCAGAGCCTTAATCAGGTCGGCAGGGTCGCCCATTGACATACCGCCGCCCATCTGAGGCATTCCGCCACCCATCTGAGGCATACCGCCACCCATCGGGGGCATACCGCCACTGGGGAATCCGCCCATAGCCGGACGCTGGCCTCCTTGACCGGGCTGTCCACCCTGAGGAGCACCCTGCGGACGCGGACCGCCCATCGGGGGCATGCCACCGCCCATTGGAGGCATTCCGCCACCCATCTGCGGCATACCACCGCCGGTCTGACCAGCCTGAGGAGCGGCACCGGCTGCCGGCATCGGACCTATTGCTACAATGAAGAAGCCCTGTGAGGCAACTTCACTGAGGAAATTCACGTGACCGCTGCATGACTTTGCGCATCCGCCGTTACCCCACAGAAGAACCGGAATGAGGTTGCCCTTTCCGAACTTGCTCATGTCTTCCGGACGGATAATGGTGTGGGTTGAAAGACTTGCATCCTGTGTCATGATTGCCTTGAAGGGGCCTGTGCCTCCGTCTTCAATCACTCTCGATTCCTGTGCATGGACTGACATGGCAGCCACTGCAACAGTTGCTAAAACAAGCAGTTTTTTCATAATCAGGTTAATGTTGGTTGTGTTGGATTGTATTATGACTTGTAAAGGTATCAACAAATCGTAAACAAAACAATTGTATTACGCATTCAAAATGATAAATTCGCGGATAATAGTCTTTTGCAACGATAATGGATAAAAAGAAATCGGCAGAACTGCCTGATAACGCATTCAGAGAGCTAAGGGAAGGAGAACAATATGAGCCTGTGCTGCCGTCTGGCAGCCCTGTCCGTGAAGCCAGTCTGTGGTCCGTGGGGTGGGGACTGCTTATGGCCGTACTGTTCTCGGCTGCCGCAGCTTATCTTGGACTCAAAGTCGGTCAGGTCTTTGAGGCCGCCATTCCCATTGCAATCATTGCTGTCGGTGTGTCATCGGTCGCTAAGAGAAAGAATGCGCTTGCCGAGAATGTGATTATCCAGTCCATAGGTTCATGCTCGGGTTCGATTGTGGCAGGTGCCATATTCACACTTCCCGCCCTGTACATTCTGCAGGCCAAGTATCCCGACATGACGGTCAATTTCATGCAGGTGTTCATCGGCTCACTGCTGGGCGGCGTGCTCGGAATACTGTTCCTGATTCCATTCCGCAAGTATTTCGTCAAGGACATGCACGGCAAGTATCCTTTCCCCGAGGCAACGGCAACCACACAGGTGCTCATTTC
>JAKSIR010000129.1 GCA_024398695.1 Bacteroidaceae bacterium
GTAATCACCCCGAACCGCCCCGAATGGAACTTCCTTGACATGGGAAGCACCCTGGCAGGACTGGTCTTCGTTCCGGTGTACCCCACCCTGAGCCATGACGAATTCCTGTACATTCTGAACCATTCGGACTCAAGGGCCGTCTTTGCAGGTACCGAGCGTCTGTATAAGACTCTTGAGCCTGTCATTTCCGAGATGGATCATAAGGCAGACCTGTTCATGATAGACGACAGCGAAGACAGACCATGTCTGGCCGATGTAATCAAGGCAGGCACAGAACGCAGCGAAGAACTTGAGAAGACCATAGAAAAGAATATAAGAGAGACCGACCCCGACACTGTTGCATCGCTCGTATACACATCGGGCACGACAGGCACGCCGAAGGGTGTCATGCTGACTCACCGCAATCTGACGTTCAACGCACATTCGCACGCAGTACGCCAGACCTACACCGAAAAGCACAGAATGCTGAGCTTCCTGCCTCTGTGCCACGTGTATGAGCGCACCATGAACTACGAGTATCAGGAAAAGGGCATAAGCACATACTACGCCGAAGGTCTGAAGAGCATTGCACGCGACATGGCGAGCAGCCACGCAGATGGTCTGTGTGCAGTTCCACGTGTTCTGGAGAGCATGTTCGACAGTTTTGACAAGGCAGGACGCAGTCTTACCGGCTTCTCAAAGAAGATATACGGCTGGTGCTGGGACTTCGGCATCAACTTTGACAACCGCAGTCACAACCCCATATACAATTTCAGGCGCTGGCTGGCCGACCGTCTGGTCTACAGCAAGTGGCGTGAGAAGCTTGGAGGTCACAGGTTGCTGGTGGTCTCCGGAGGCTCTTCAATACGTCCGCAGATTGTCAAGCTGTTCAACGCCGCACACATGTATATCTACGAAGGCTACGGCATGACCGAAGCCTCGCCTGTAATTGCAGTAAACAGCCCGGCCGACGGCTATAATATAATAGGTACTGTAGGCAAGCCCATAGGAGGCAGTGAACTGACCTTCGCCCCGGACGGCGAGATTCTGACACGCGGTCCGCACGTCATGAAGGGCTACTACAAGAACCCCGAAGCTACTGCCGAAGTTATTGACAGCGAAGGCTGGCTGCATACCGGCGACATAGGAACTCTGGTCGAGGGCCAGTATGTCAAGATAACGGACCGCAAGAAGGAAATCTTCAAGCTGTCACTGGGCAAGTACATTGCACCGCAGGCTCTCGAGACGCAGATTGTCAATTCGCCCATCTTTGACAACTGCTTCGTATTCGGCCAGGACCACAAGTTCGCATCGGCCATCATAACAGTAAGCAGAGAGAAGGCACGCGACCTGGCTCAGGAACTGGGCATAGAATTCAAAGGCGACGACACATTCTTTGATGTGGCCGATGTCAAGGCCCGTCTTCTCAAGGACGTTGAAGCAGTGAACAGGCAGAACGCATCGTTCGAAGCCATAATACGCCCGATTTTCACCTTTGATGAATGGAGCACAGCCAACGGACTGCTGTCACAGACTCTGAAACTGAAGCGCAAGGCTCTGATGGAAAGGTACGGCAAGGTCATTGCCGAAAAGGTGTACAACGACTGATTTGCCTTACTGCACCGACTTAAGCGCACCGGTAACGGAATCGAATATCAGTACCGGCTTCCTACCCTTGCCGAACATATCCTGCGACACTGCAGCTGTGTAGCCGAACTGCGACACCGGCCTGGACGATTCCACGAATATGCTACGGTTGTTGTAGATGCGGATTCTTGCAGTACCCGGCACTCTGTAGTACAGCATGGCGGATTTCTGCTTCGATTCAGATGGTTTCCTGAGACCCTGAGTCGTGTTCTCGACATCAATCCAAACCGGATCTCCTGCAAGATTGTCGTTTTCCAGCACGCCAAGACGTACCGAGAAACGGAACAGCATGTGCCCGACGATTGCGGAATCGGGAATGCACCCGAAGGTATATTCAAGCGTTTCCTCCGAACTGATACCGGTAAACATGGTCAGAAGCGATTGTTCCTGGGCATCAAGCTGCTGGAGAACGTACTTGACCGATTCTCCGTCAGACGGTATGTAGTCCGCCTGTCCGCGCGTTATCATGTTGCGGCTTTCGCGTATGTCATATATTTCCCTGGCAACCAGTTCCGCCATTTTTGCGTTCGAGCCGGAAAGCAGAATTTCTTCTGTCAGATAGTGTTTCGGGTCCTCTGTACGGCTGGACTTTTCAGAAATGACCCTTACCGGAACATCGGCACAGGCCGGTTCGTCAGCAATGGTTTCATACGGGGCATTGACTGAACTCAGGACACCCTGACCGGTCAACCTGACTACAGGGGCACCGCTATTTTTCCCGAATTCGGCGACATATATGTTACGCGTGTCAGGCACGCCGTCCAGACGCAGGCCGATGTTCTGGATTTCCCATTCTTCGGCATGCTGCAGACGGACATCGGACAGACGCAGATACCGTTCGGCGTATCTTGCCAGTTCGCCTGGCGAATATGTTCTGTGAGTGACGGTCACCGTGGCGGTGATTCTGGTTTCGGGAAGCAGATACGATGCTCCTGTGGCCGTGACCGATGGAGACAAGGGTTGCTGCTGGGCACTGACCGTCGTATATGCCGGAAGTACAGCCAGGGCTATGCCGCAAATAAGACGTACGTTCGATAATCTTGTCATGACAAAGACAAAAGTACATTTATTTTGCAGACATCTGTGACCTCACGGCCATTTTTTGTATTTTTGCGCAACTTATGGATACGATTCAAGTGTCAGACAGGAAGTTCTCCAAATTCATCGCCGAAGAGGAGATTCTCAAACAGGTCAAACGTGTGGCTCAGGAAATCAACCGGGACTATGCCGGAAAGAATCCCCTGTTTCTGTGCGTTCTGAACGGTTCGTTCATGTTTGCATCGGACCTGCTTAAAGAAATAACCATACCCTGCAACATATCGTTTGTAAAGGTTGCATCGTATCAGGGCACCATATC